>JAEEIS010000246.1 GCA_016281475.1 Bacteroidales bacterium | reverse complement strand
TCTTTCGGAGAATAGGCATCGTAAGCATACACGTCCATTCCAAATCCTTTGGCGATACGTGGCACGTTGCGCCGGACATTACCGAAGGCGAGGATACCCAGTTTCTTGCCCATGAGTTCGGAACCGGACTTGCCGTTGTAGAAGTTACGGACGCAGAAGACCAACAGGCCCATCACCAGCTCGGCGACGGCATTGCTGTTCTGGCCGGGGGTGTTCATGGCGATGATGCCACGGGCGGTGCAAGCCTCGAGGTCGAGGTTGTCGTAACCGGCACCGGCACGGACGACGATCTTCAGCTGCTTGGCGTGGTCGATGACCTCTTTGGTGACCTTGTCGGAGCGGACGATAAGGGCGTCGGCATCCTCAACGGCTTTGTAGAAGTCGTTCACGTCGGTATATTTCTCGAGAAGAGCCAGGGTGTGGCCGTTCTTCTCAACAACCTCGCGAATGCCATCAACGGCGACCTTTGCGAAGGGTTTTTCGGTAGCAACTAGTACTTTCATTTTGTTTAGCAGATTTATAGTCAGACTGGTCGGAGTAGTCAAGCTATTCCGACCAGTCAATCATTAATATTACTTGTTAGCTTTCTCAAAGTCCTGCATGCACTGGACGAGGGCCTCGACGGCGCTCTTGGGGCAGGCGTTGTAGAGGCTGGCGCGGAAGCCGCCGACCGAACGGTGACCCTTGATGCCGACCATACCGCGCTCCTTGGCGAAGGCCATGAAGGCATCCTGCTTGTCCTCGTAGCCGGGGGCCATGACGAAGCAGTGGTTCATAATAGAACGGCTGTCCTTCTCGGCGGTGCCGATGAACATGCTGTTGCGGTCGATTTCGTCGTAGAGGAGGTTGGACTTCTCAACGTTAATCTTGTTCATGGCCTCGACACCACCAAGCTCCTTGACCCACTTCAGGGTCTCGTACATCATGAAGATGTTGATTACCGGAGGAGTGTTGAACATGGAGATGTTCTTAGCCTCCTCGGCGGCATGGGTGCGGTAGTCGACCATGGTGGGCAGGGGGTTCATGTACTGACGGTCGGTAATCTTGCCAAGGATGTCCTTACGCACGATGACGAAGGTGACACCAGCAGGGCCGACGTTCTTCTGGGCACCACCATAGATGAGGCCGTACTTCTTCACGTCGACGGGGCGGCTCATAATGTCGGAGCTCATGTCGGCGACCAACATGACGTTGTTGATTTCGCTTGCATCCATGTCGCGGCGGATTTCGGTGCCGTAGATGGTGTTGTTGGTGGTGATGTGGAAATAGTCGGCATCGGCGGGAACGGTCCAACCCTTGGGGATGTAGCTGTAGGTCTTGTCCTCGCTGCTGGCGACGATAACGGTCTCGCCGAAGAGCTTGGCCTCTTTGGCAGCCTTCTTGGCCCAAACGCCGGTCTGCAGGTAGGCAGCCTTCTTGTTGAGAAGGTTGGCGGGGACGGTCATGAACTGGGTGCTGGCACCACCGCCGAGGAAGAGCACTTCGTACTCCTCGGGGATGTTGAGCAGGTCGCGCCACAGCTGGCGGGTGTCGGCCATCAGTTTCTCCCAACCGGGGGTACGGTGGCTGATTTCGGCGATACCGATACCAGTGTTGTCGAAGTCGTAGAGAGCCTTCACGGTGTTCTCAATTGCTTGTTTCGGCAGGACGCAAGGGCCTGCATTGAAGTTATAAGCTGTTTTCATTTGATTTGTGTTTAAGTGATTTATACTATTTTTTGACGTTTTTTACGCATCAAATTCAATTGCAAAGTTACTCTTTTATTTTTAATTATTGATACTTTCAATAAAAAAAATAATCTTAAGCCCTGTTTTTACGCCTTCCACGGCTCGGCAAACGCATGTCAGCACTCATATCCCCTCTCCACACAAATGGCAGTGGAAGGCATCCGCGACGGATATGTCAAACCCTCTTCTAAAAAAATACCAAAAGGGGTGGAATGCAAAAAATGTTTCGGGAGGAGGACAGATGGTTGCGGCATGGCGGAAGAATGGTTCGGCGGGAGCAACTATCGGAGCCTCATGGGCGGACAGAGACGGATAGAGAAAAAGGACGCCGTCGGAGGTGGGAAGAAGTGATTTTTACAACCCGAGAAGGGGGACTTTGAGGAAATAATTTTAAACCGAAAAATGTGGATAAAAAACATAATTTTGAAGATTAACGACTTATAAAAATGCCCTTTTTCAAAGTGTTTATGATACTCAAATAATTACAAACAACGCAGTGTAAATCAAAATATTATCTACATTATCAACAAATATGGCGTTATCCATCAAGAAGTTGAATGAATAATTAACAAAAGTTCTAACAGGGGAGAAAAAATGGACAAAAAAAACTTGGCAGAAAGAGAAAAAAAGTGTATATTTTAAGGGCAAAAAAAGAGCAAAAAAACGAATGGGTTATTTTTCAGTTTATTGTCGGAGGAGGCAGGTAGGGGATGGCTCAAACATTGGAGTTGCTTTATAAAAAAAAATCGACATGAGCAAATTTATTTTTCCATAGCCTAGGTGATAAAAATGTTGCAATTTTGCATTACGAACGACAGAGGGCACTACGCCCATAAACGAAACAAACACAGCAAAAAGAACAACACAACATATAATCATGGAGCAAGAGTATCAGAGAGTATGGAATGAGTGTCTGGGATTTATCCGCGACAACCTCACCGGCAAAGAAGGCGAGAACGCCTTCACGACATGGTTTAAGCCCATCGTGCCCGTGAAGTTGGACGGCAACACACTCATCATACAGGTGCCTAGTCAGTTTTTCTACGAATGGCTGGAGCAGAACTATGCAGAGCTACTGAAAGACGCTATACGGCTGACACTAGGTCCCACTGCGTGTCTACAATATAGTATAGTGATGGACATGAGCATATCCAACGCGCCCATCACCACCCACATTCCCTCTACCGGACGCCCGACGACCATGAACCAGGCAAAGGATATGCCCATCAATCTGAACAACGGCGACAAACACGACATAACAAACCCTCTTTACTTCCCCGGCATACAGAAGATAAAGGTCAACTCGCATCTGAGCTCGGCATATACGCTGAACAACTTTGTCGAGGGCGAGTGTAACCGACTGGCCCGCTCGGCGGGCTACGCTGTGGCCGAAAAGCCCGGCAAGACAGCCTTCAACCCCTTGATGCTGCACGGCGGCGTAGGACTGGGCAAAACCCATCTAGCCAATGCCATAGGCTTGCAAACCAAGGAATTCCACCCCGACATGACAGTGCTGTATGTCACCTCGGAACAGTTTATGCAGCAATACATGGACGCCGGCCGCAACGGCACAACATCGGACTTTGTGCACTTCTATGAGATGGTAGATGTGCTGATAGTGGACGACATCCAATTCTGGGCGAACCGCGGTGCCAAAACCCAGGAAGCCTTCTTCCATATTTTCAACACGCTGCATCAGTCGAACAAACAGATTATCATCACCAGCGACAAGGCTCCGAGCGAGCTGCAGGGATTGGAAACACGACTCAACTCGCGCCTGAAGTGGGGTCTCGCCGCCGAACTGCTGCCCCCGGACGTGGAGACGCGCATGAGCATCCTCAAACAGAAGATGCGCAACGACGGCGTGGAAATGCCCGACGAGGTAATAGAATATATCGCGTACAATATCAACACCAACGTCCGCGAGTTAGAAGGAGCCCTCATTTCGCTGATGGCACAATCGTCGTTGAACCACCGCGACATCACCATCGACCTGGCTCGACAGATGGTTGACAAGTTTGTGAAGAGCACCAACCGCGAAGTTACCATCGACTACATTCAGAAGGTGGTGTGCGACTATTTCAACATCCCCATCGACAGCATCCAGTCGAAGACACGCAAACGCGAGATAGTGCAGGCCCGCCAGCTGACCATGTATTTCGCCAAGAAACTGACCAAGTCGTCGCTCGCCATCATCGGCCTGCAATGCGGCAACAAGGACCACGCCACAGTGCTCCACGCCTGCAAGACCGTCGCCAATCTGGCCGAGACCGACAAGCAGTTCAACTTCTGGATCGACGAGTTGGAGAAAAAACTCAAAGACTGAACAAGATGAAAGTTCCCTTCAAGCCGGGCACACTGATATATCCACTGCCGGCAGTGATGGTAAGCTGTGGCGACGAGCCAGAGAACTACAACATTCTAACAATAGCATGGACGGGCACGGTATGCAGTGACCCGCCCATGTGCTATATATCGGTATGCCGCGAACGCCACTCCTACGACATCATCAAGCGCACGGGCGAATTTGTCATCAACCTCACCACCGAGGAACTGGCCGAAGCCACCGACTGGTGTGGAGTGCGCAGCGGACGCGACTACAACAAGTTCAAGACCATGCACCTCACACCCGAAGTCGGACAGGTGGTGAAAGCCCCTCTTATAGCCGAAAGCCCACTGAACATCGAATGCCAAGTGGTGGACATACGCCCACTGGGCAGCCACGACATGTTTCTAGCCAACGTCGTGGCCGTCAATGCCGAAGAACGTCTCATCGACAAAGGGACGGGGGCATTCCAACTCAACCACGCCAAACCCTTGGCATACTCCCACGGCCGCTACTACGGGCTCGGCGAGCGTTTGGGCGGATTCGGCTTCAGCGTCAAGAAAAAGAAATAATAACACCAGGACACAACACCATAAAACCCAATTCCACACCACGATGAACATTGTTTGCGTAGAACCCCTCGGCCTCAGCCAGGAGCATTTTGAAGAACTCAAAAACGAGTTTGCCTCACAAGGTCATACCTTCCACTATTATCTTGACCGCAAGGAAGATGCGGCAACACTGGCCGCCCGCATGAAGGATGCGGACATCGCTGTTATCTCCAACATAAAACTGCCCGCCAACGTATTGGAACAGTGCACGCACCTGCGCTACCTTTCGGTGGCCTTTACGGGTCTGGACCATATAGACCTTGGCTACTGCAAAGCACACAATATCGAAGTGCAGAACGCTGCCGGATACTCCACGACGGCTGTCAGCGAGTTGGCAATCGGGCTGATGCTCGACGTCCTAAGGCAGATAACCCATTTCGACGGCACCATCCGCCAAGGCGAAGGGCGCGGCATGTTCCTTGGCCGCGAACTGTGCGGCAAGACTGTCGGCGTGGTCGGCACCGGGGCCATCGGCACTGCTGTCATCCGCCTGCTGACCGCCTTCGGATGCCGCGTGCTGGCATACAACCGCAGCCAACACTCCGACGTAACAGCGATGGGCGCGACATACACCGACCTCGACACCCTAATGCGCGAAAGCGACATAGTGACTCTCCATGTGCCCATGACTGCCGACACGCACCATCTTATTAGCCGCGAGCGAATTGCATTGATGAAGAAGAACGCCATCCTCATCAACACCGCCCGCGGAAACGTGGTCGACATACCCGCTCTGGCCGAGGCCCTGACGGCAGGCACGATTGCCGGTGCCGCCGTTGACGTGTACGAGCAAGAGCCGCCCCTGCCACTCGACCATCCACTGCTGAATGCCCCCCACTGCGTGTGCGTACCCCACATCGCCTACGCCTCACGCGAAGCCTTCGACATCCGCGCCGACATCGTTTTCGACCATGTGCGCAATTTTTTACATAAATGATATACTAAATAGATATCATACACACATATAATTTAACCCACATGCACCGCATTACGATTCTCCTATGCCTCATCGTCATAGGTCTTGCCGCCTCAGCGGCACCCGTCGACCGCCAAAAAGCCATGACTGCCGGCATCCATTTCATGCAACGTAAAGGACTGGTCAAAAGCACCGACCGCCTAACTCCCTACGACGGGCAAATGCCCACCGCAACCGAAAAAAGCCTATACGTCTTCAACATCGACACCATTGGCTTTGTGATAGTGAGTGCCGACGACCGTTGCTGCCCCATTATCGGGTACTCGATGAACGGCAGCTTCGACTACCAAAAGATTCCCACCAATATGAAGGCATGGCTAGAAGACTGCTCCGCCTCCATACGGGCTGGTATACAGGCCGATGCAGCAGAGAACAAGGAATCCCTAAAGCAGTGGGGCGAACTGATCCAGCCGTCGGGTGATGACTATTCCGACCCCAAAAGCGACAGCTACCTGCTCACCTCCACCTGGGAACAAGGCAGCGGCTACAACAACTACTGCCCCATGATGAACGGCCAGCACGTTGTTGTCGGATGTGTCGCCACGGCAATGGCACAAATCATCCGCTACTATGGCAAACCCACTCGGGGATTTGGAAAAAAGACCTACCTCCATTCGGTCTACGGCGTACTCGCTGTCGACTTCGACACCACCGACTACGACTACAGCCTGATGCCCGACAAGATACGCCGCAGCTCGTCAGCCAGCGAGAAGGACATGGTGTCGCGCCTGTGCTACCACTGTGGCGTGGTGGTAAACATGGAATACCAACATGCCGGGCACACCTCCGGCAGCGGTGCCCACACCTACAACGTGCCCGAAGCCCTCGTCTATTTCGGCTACACCGACGCGGAGCACTACTCTCGCGGCAACCTCCACAACGATTCGCTATGGGTTGCCATGATTCGCAACGAAATCGACAACCGCCGCCCGATTGAATACTCCGGATTTGGCGACGACGGTGGCCACGCCTTTGTCCTCGACGGTTACAACAACAACAATGAGTACCACTTCAACTGGGGCTGGGGCGGCTACTGCGACGGCTTCTACACCCTCACCACCATGGTCGGTTTCACCAACAACCACGAGATGGTCATCAACATCTACCCATCGGGCTGGGACGGACACCTGAGCCGCTTTCTTGTATCGCCCAACGGCAACGGCGACGGCACCTCCTGGAGCAGCACCAACAAAAACATCGAGGCAGCCTTGAAATTGAACAGGCTCTCCAGCCGCGATATATGGCTGAAAGAAGGCACCTACTATGGCGACACCAACAGCCAATACGCATTCAATTTCACCTATCCCGGCACCATAATTGGAGGATTTGCCGGCAACGAGACATCCATGTCTCAGCACAATCCCGCCAACCACCCCACCATCTTCAACGGACTAGGCCGACACAGCATCCTCTACGCCCACGCCTCGTCCAGCAACGACCAGCAGCTTAAAATCTACAACATTACCGTCCAAAACGGCTATAGTGCCGATGGGTCGATTGTCGACATTTCAGGCGATGTGACAACAAAGAAGATGACCGTGCGCAACTGCCAGAGCGACAGCGGCAGCATCATTTATGCCAACTCCGGACACCTCATTGCCACCTACATCCATGAGAACCAGGCTCCCACCATCTGCCATCTGGCTGGTGCCGCCATGCGACAAAGCCTCATACTAAACAACGACGGCAATGCTATCAACATGCAGAACCGCAGCCGAATGGTCAATTGCAACATAGTAAACAACCACGGCACTGGTGTGGTGTTCACTCACCCTAGAAACACCTTTATCAACAACATCGTCTGGAACAACGACATCAACCTTCGATTCGACACCACGCTCCTCGACACCTCGTTCCGCCACAACGGCATTGAGGCGGGCGACTACACTATCGACAGCACCTCGATATGGCTCGCCTCCGACAACAACCACGCCGAAGGCCCCCGTTTCATCCAGCCCAATACCGCCCGTGGCACTGACGGATTCTCTTCCACAGCCGACTGGCACCTAAGTCGCGGCTCCATCTGCATCAACGCTGGCGAACGGCTTAGCGAAAGCCTCTCCGATGGCGACTTCGACCAATCCCTCCGCAGCCGCCACGGTGCCACCGACCTCGGATGCTTCGAGAGCAACTTCCCCGCCGCCATCACTCCCACCGCTACCGCTGCAGCACTCTCCATCTACCCTAATCCCGCCAGCGACATACTCACCATCAGCAACTGCCTCCGCGGCAACGTACAGATTTTCGACATCACCGGTCGCGAAGTGCTTTCGGCCAAAGCCACCACCTCCACCCTCAGACTCGACATCAGCCATCTGCCGCAAGGTGTTTACTTCCTCAAATCAGGTGCCGACACCCTCAAGCTGGTCAAAAACTAAAAAGGCAAAGGACAAAAAAAAGTAGGCTGTCGTACCCAGTGCGACAGCCTACTTTTTGCTTCATTTCTCTCAGTTCTTACTTCACCGGGTGGTCGGCGTGGAACTTCTCCAGCCGCTCCTTCAGTGCGGGGAACTGGTCGCGCAGCACCAAGGCCACACAGGCACGGATGCCCTGCTTGTGGCTGCCCGTGATGTCGAGGGCGATGGCACTGATGCCGTAACGGATAAGTTCGTTGAGGAGGTCAACCCCTTCGTAGCCGGGGTAGCAGAAAGTGAAGTAGAAGCCGTCGCCGATGTCTTCGCCCATGTCCTTGTCATAGACAATGAAGAACCCGTTGTCGGTAAACATCTGCTTCATAATCTTGGCCTTCTCGCCGTATTCCTTGATGTCTTTCACAAAGTTAAACGTACCATCGTTGGCACCCTTAAGCATCGCTGCCATGGCATACTGCACCGAGTGGGCGGTGCCGGAACTGAGGCAGTAGAGCGTACCGAAGATGAGGGCACGGCCCAACTGCGTCTGGCTGTAGTAGCGTTTCAGGTCGGGGCACTCCATATTGAACAGCGTGGGGCTGCACACCATCATTGCAATACGTTCACCGGCGTAGGAGAAGCTCTTGGAGCCGGAAATCATAATGACATAGCGGTCGGTGTACTTTGCCACAGTAGGCTGGAAAGGAGGTTGGCCGGGGACGCTGTAGTCCTTGCGGAAGTCCATGAGGAAGTAGGCAGAGTCTTCCATCACCACAACGCCATATTTGTTAGCCATCTCGCCTATGATTTGCAACTCATGCTCGGTGAAGCAGAACCAGGCGGGGTTGTTGGGGCTGCTGTAGATAAGGCACGCCACGTCGCCGTCCTTCAACTCCTCTTCGAGTTTGTCGCGCAGCTTGTCGCCACGGTACTCATACACGTCGAAAGCCTTCATCGGGATGCCCAGCACGCGGCACTGCTGCTTCTGCACAGGGAAACCGGGGTCGATAAACAGCACCTTGGTCTTCTTCGCGTCGTAGCGTGTCAGCGTCAGGAAACTGGCAAAACCCGCCTGCATCGAACCCACCGTAGGCACGCAGCAATCGGGTGTCACGTCGATGTCCAGAAAATTCTTCACAAAGCGTGCCGCCTCCTTCTTAAAGTCTGCGGTGCCGTAGATTTCGGGATAGACGGAAGCCACGCCGCTCTTCAGTGCCTCAATCTGGGCGTTCACGCCCACTTGCGGTGCGGGCAAGCCGGGGATGCCCATCTCCATCTTCACGAACCGGACGCCCGTCTCCTTCTCCACGTCCTGTATCATCTTGCGCATCTCGCGGATGCTGGCCTTGCCGGGGTTGGCTATCTTGTTCTGTTGGGCAATCTTGTCGATTACCTCTTTCTGTATGGGAATTTGTGTCATAATTTTTATATTATTTTTGAACGTTTGATTACTTCTTTTTTTGTCTCTGGCAACACGCCTGTCACTTGGTGGCAAACCCTTTCAGCTTCGACACGTTGATAGGACTAATCTCTTTCACAATATCATACACCTGCTTCTGCTCGTCGGCCGGAGCCGGAGTGAATATGCTCACCAACTCGGTGATTTTCACATCCACAAACTGCTGCACCGACAGCAGGTTGGGCTTAGTCTTTTGCACCTGCTGCAACGCCTGCAGGGCCGCAATGATGTTCTGCCGCGCCTGCGGCTGGTCCTTGGTCATCATGTCCAGACCCATACGGTGATACAGATAATAGGCCGAGTGCAGCCCCGCGTAAGCCGAGTTGGTATGGTTCTCCATAAACCAGTAGCGTGCCTTCGCGTTGCCCCTGCTCGTCCACCCCTGCCCGGCATCCTGTCGCTGCTGCTCAGCCGTTTGGCAGATAGTGCTCGCCATCTCGAAGAACGGCTCTCCCCCATTCGGCCCATAGCTGTCGAAATAGATGCCCAGCATCACGTATATATAGTAGGACACCACCGACGACAGGTCGCCGTAGAAAGTGTTCGGGTCGAAATCCAGCGGCTGGCTTTCGTTGTACGAAAACGACATGTTGCTCGGCTCGATATAGTTTATCAGGCCCGTCGTGTAGTTCGAATTATACACCGGCCTGCGCAACTGCACGGTCACCTGCCCCTTAAAGTCGGTCGGCGAAGAGCGCTCGTTTAGGATAATGCTCAGCGAACAATCCAGACGCTCGTT
>JAEEIS010000245.1 GCA_016281475.1 Bacteroidales bacterium | reverse complement strand
GACAGTGATACCATCCGGCAGCATACCGTAATTCCACAAGGTTATACGGTCATCGAATACTTTCATTTGTATGTCGGGGCCATCATACGACTTGTGAATGATGGCGTTATAAATAAGTTCACGAAGTCCCAATTCGGGTATCTCGAGTGGTTCTATGCGTTGTAGCCCTTCGTAGTGGATAGGGCGAATCAAATACTTGTCGCTTAAGATGGACATAATCTTGTCTGCCATCTGGATAAGGTTGCCTTCAATCAAGTCTTGGGTGAAAAGTTCACCGCCATTTCTTCCAAAACGTCCGATTTTGAAGCGGGCATTCAGGCAGAATTGTTGGGGATCTTTTCCGAACAACATAAGAGCAGCCATTGTCAGGCGACCATCGTTATCCACCAATCTGAGGTTGGCAAGGATTTTCTGTAGGCTGTCGTTTTTTGCCTCGGTAGTCAGCCTGCCATTATCCACGCCTTTCCTTAAAAAGTACTCAACCGCTGTTGTGTCAATATCATTTAGTGAGGAATGCTCAACAATCTGGCTATCCCAAGTAGTCCCCATCTTCCTCAAAAGAAAATTCTGGGCTGCCGTGCCGCTCAATTCCTGCAGTGTACTTCCGGAACGATAGTATAGTTTGCCATGATAAGAAATTGGTGTATTGCTTGGAATAACCGTTATCCGGATATAGGCTTTCCCATCCTTATTAAGCAAATCAACATCGTTCACAATACCCAAGTAGTTGACAATTTTGTTGGGTATATCCTCCATCAACTTTTTTGCATCGTCAACCCCTACGACTTTGCCGTTGTCGTCAATACCAATATAGATGGTGCCGCCTTGGGCGTTGGCAAAGCCACATATCCATTTTAGGTACTCGTCCTTCCACGACTGCTTATATTCCACGTTCTGAGATTCCATACGTTTATAACGCTAAAAACAAAGAATTATTGTGTAGTCGCCATAAGAAGCCTCATTATAGATTCAACATCGAAGATTGTTATGCAGATTGCAAATCCTGTTACACTGTTGGGCTGGACTGCAAATCCAGACCAACGAGACCAGCAAGGTAATTTTCTTCAAAAAAAGCGCCGATAGCGCGCTAACAACGCCTTGTGGATTCGTCATATATTCTATATTTATACTTTAGTTATACCTTAGTTATACTATTATATATAGAATAACTAAGGTATAACTAAAGTATAAATATAGAATAAGGATAGGATAAGTGCAAAAGAAAAGCGGGAGGAAAGGGCTGGTAGAAGCAGGGGGAGTTAGGGCGGAGTGAGTGATGACGGGGAGGAGAGGTTGTTTTCTGCAACAGCGCGTTAAAGCGATTTTGGCTATTACAAATTGAGGTAGGGCGTAGGGCTCCGGGGTGTTGCCGGCAATGGTACGCTGGGGAAATAGTAACAGTCACGCACAGAATATGTGTGGGGGATAACGGGTGCCATGAGTTGGGTATGGCAAATGTGTGGTTGTGTGAGTCTTGATTCGGGAGTCAGAAGGAGAGGGATGAACTGTCGGGGGTGACGTTGAGGGTGGCGGTGCGGCCGAGGATGAGGGCGTGGTTGTCGGTGCCGTTGTGGCCGGAGGGGTAGTTGTAGCAGACGGGGTAGGTGTATTCGGACACGGCGTGGCGGATGATTTGTTCGGCGGTGGAGCCGAAGGGGATGGTGTTGTCGTGCATGTCGCTCATCTGCCCGACGATGAGGCCTGCGAGGCGTGCGAGGCGGCCGCAGCGTTTGAGGTTCATTATCATGCGGTCGATGTGGTAGAGGTATTCGTCGAGGTCTTCGATGAAGAGGATTTTGCCGTCGGTGTCGATGTCGGAGGGGGAGCCGCAGAGGCTGTAGAGGATGGAGAGGTTGCCGCCGACGAGCTGCCCCTGTGCGGTGCCTGCGCGGTTGAAGGGGTGGGAGGGGAGCGTGTGGGAGAGGGGCTTGCCGAAGAGGGCCTGGCGGAGGGTTTCGACGGCGGGGTAGGGGGTGAAGGGCGCGTCGGCGGGTATGTTGACGGGCATGGTGGCGTGGAGGGTTTCGATGCCGAGGTGGCGGTGGATGTGGCTGTGGAGGACGGTGATGTCGCTGTAGCCAATGAGCCATTTGGGGTGCTGGCGGAAGCGGGAGAAGTCGAGGCGGTCGATGATGCGGACGGTGCCGTAGCCGCCACGAGCGCAGAAGATGGCGCGGAGGGCGGGGTCGTCGAGCTGCTGCTGGAGGGTGAGGGCGCGGGTGGCGTCGTCGCCGGCAAATTGGTTGAGGGAGTCGAAAAGGTGGTCGGGCAGCACCACGTCGAGCTGCCACGAACGGAGCAGCGCAAGGGCTGGTTCTAGCTCCTGACGAGAGATTTTGCGTGCCGGAGCGACGATGGCGACGCGGTCGCCGGGGTGTAGGTATTGAGGGCGTATCATGCTTGGTATAACGTAGATGGAGGACGGTTATTGTGTGGGTGAAAATGATATTTTTTGCATTTTAACTTTTAATTTATTATTTTTTTGTATATTTGCACCGTCAATTAAATTGAAAATTGATAATTGAAAGTTGAAAATTGGCTGCCGTTTTTTGAATTGAAAATTGGCTGCCATCTTAATAACATTAAATATAAAATATAAGTTATGACACTGCGAGAAATAGTAACGAAACTCAATGCTACGGTGTATCTGGGCGAGGAACGTCTGGGCGAGGATGTGACGCACGCGTTTGCCTCGGATTTGATGAGCGATGTGCTGACATTGAAGGAGACACCGATGCTGATAACGGGATTGTGCAACGTGCAGACGATACGCACTTGCGACATGGCGACGCTGGACATTGTGGTGTTTGTGCGCAACAAGAAGCCGACGGACGACATGATAGAGCTTGCTGAGGACAACGACATGGTGCTGATAGGCACCAGCTACTCGATGTTCAAGACCTGCGGGCTGCTGTTTGACGCTGGTGTGGAACCACTGTATTAAATTGAAAATTGAAAAGTGAAGTTAAAGAGGTGCTGAATTGGTCGCCCCGCGAGGTTTCAATTTTCAATTTTCACCTTTCACTTAAAAATAATATTATGCATCAAGAATATACTGTTGTTGAAGGGGATTTTGTGAATGCCGGCACGGCGTCGAGCTCGGTGAAGAAGACGCTGAAGCAGCTGGGCGTGAATCCCCAGGTTATTAAACGAGTGGTGGTGGCCTTGTATGAGGCCGAGGTGAACGCCATAGCCCATGCCTACGGCGGCAAGGTGCTGGTGGACATCGAGGCGGACAAGATAAACATGGTGGTGGCGGACAAGGGGCCCGGTATCCCCGACATAGCGCAGGCTATGCAGGAGGGCTACTCGACGGCGCGTCCCGAGGTGCGCGACATGGGCTTTGGCGCGGGCATGGGCCTGCCCAACATGCAGAAGAATGTCGACAAGCTGAACGTCACCTCCGAAGTGGGCGTGGGCACCACGGTGGAAATGGAAGTAAACTTTGTGTGAATTAAAAATTAAAAATTAAGAATTAAGATTTTGAGCATTGGCCAATTTCGGTTTTTAATTTTTAATTTTTAATTGAAGCGTCAGCCAGTTTTAATTTTTAATTTTTAATTCAAAGAAATGTTCTATCACGCTCTAGAAATTGACGAAGGGGGCTGCATAGGCTGCTCGCGGTGCATGAAGATATGCCCCACGGAGGCTGTCAGAATACGTAACGGCAAGGCCTCTATCATGGAAGACCGTTGCATCGACTGTGGCAAGTGCCATGCCGCCTGCCCTGTGGGTGCCATCTATATCAAGCAGGACGACTTCAAGAAGGTACACGAGTTTCCGCACTCGGTGGCGTTGCTGCCCGCCGTGTTTCTAGGGCAGTTCCCGGACGACATACGCGTGTCGCGCATCTATGCTGCGCTGAAGGACTTGGGATTCAAGCATGTCTTCGAGGTTGAGTCGGCGGCGGACATATATAAGGATGTGAAGCATAAGTATGCCCGCGAGCATGAGGACGACGAGCCGCTGATTTCCAGCTTCTGTCCCGCCATTGTGAGGCTGATACAGATTAAGTACCCTTCGCTGGTGGGCAACATCATTCCCGCCAAGGCCCCGCTGGACATCTCGGCCATGTATGTCATCAAGCTGCTCACCGAGCAGCGGCAGGTGCCACGCGAGGAGATAGGCATTTTCTATGTCACCCCCTGTGCCGCCAAGATTGCTGCGGTGAAGGCCCCGGTGGGCGAGAAGCGTTCGCTCATCGACGGCGTCATCAACATGGATGCCCTTTTCAATAAGGTGTACCGCAAAATTAAGGAGCAGGGCAAGGGCTATGAGTACAAGGCCCTGCAGGTGCCGCAGCTGTCGGCGGATGCCATCCTCTCCACCCTCACCAACGGCGAGCGGCGCATCTGCCTGGCCAAACGTTCCTATGCCATCGACGGGATAGAGAACGTGATGGACTTCCTCGACAAGCTGGAGAATGACGAGGTGGAGGGTGTGGAATTCCTCGAGCTGCGAGCGTGCGACCAGAGTTGCGCGGGTGCGTTGCTGTCGAGCGAGAACCGTTTCCTTTGTGGTGAGCGAATGTATGCCCGCGCCCGTAAGGCCGCGGAGCGCGAGCGCAACGGCGAGGTGGCAAGGGCTAGGGAGATGGATGTCTACAAGGACTATCTGGAGGAGAATGCATACGTGGAGCCTGTGCAGCCCCGTTCGATGCTGACCCTCGACAAGGACCTGACCAAGGCCTACAAGAAGTTGGAGAAGATAAACAAGCTGAAGCAATACCTGCCGCGGGTGGACTGCGGAATGTGTGGCGCACCTACGTGCGAGGCCTTTGCCACCGACGTGGTGTGCAAACAGATGGGCATGACGCGCTGCGTCTTCTACCAGCGGCATCTGGAACGGCTGGACGACATCACGCGCCAGGAGTGCTTGGCCGCCATGCGTTCCGTGTGGGGCGACGACCCCATTGGCGACGCCGAACCAGCACTTTGAAAAATTAAAAATTAAGAATTAAAATTTTTGCTCTAGTATAAAGTATGACTGATTTTTGCCAACATTTCCCAATGTCGCGTCTCTTCGAGACGCAGAATAGTAGGGGTTTTATTGCCCCCACACTGCGGAATGGGAGTTGCTCCCTTCGGTCGCGACCCCACGTTCCTTGTGTGGGGTTTCTTCGAGACGTTGCTGCATCTCGGCATAGCTCGAACAAGTTCGGCTCTGCTCTTGACTTCCGCAACGTTATTGAGATTCAGCTTCTTAGAGGCTGTAAAAAAATCAGTCTTTTATCAAACTAGAGCCAAACTTTTTAGATACGTAATGCACCAGCCGTCCCCTCTTGAAAGGGATACCGCGAAGGGGGGGGTGTGTTCTCTAACCTTTAACCTTTAAATTTTCATGGCAAGAGACAGTAGATTAGACGGATTAAAATTCTTGATGATTTTTTTGGTCGTCTTAGGGCATCTCGGATACCGCAACGACGACCTACTTTTGGGTAGAATGATTTATTCGTTCCACATGCCGGTGTTCATATTTCTATCCGGCTATTTCACCTCGAGAAATCACGACAAAGAGAAGCATCTGAAGTGGCTCAAGCAAACGCTTATACTATACGTCTGTGCCCAATTGGGACACGTCCTGCTGAAGCTGGCAATGGACTATGCTACATGTGCATTCAACAACCAGCCCTTCGACGCCGCTGTCGATATCAAATCAACCCTCATACAACCCAGATTTGCATTATGGTATCTTGTGTGCCTTATGTATTGGAGGCTCTCGGTATGGACTGTTTTCAGGAAGACCGATGGCATAAAGCTGTTAGCCGTATCCGTCGTCCTCGCAATAGCGTCGGGCGTAATACCGCTCGACCACGAATTCTCTTTCCAAAGGACTTTTGCCTTCTCTCCCTTCTTCGTGCTGGGGCTACTGTTCCGCGAACGGAACCTGATGCAGCGCATCGAGCAGGTGAAATATGGCTATGCCCTCGTTGTGCTGATTCTCGGTATATTATTATCCCGATACCTTCCTACCTATATGCCTAAATATCATTATGCCAATTGGCACCATGCGGCATACCGTGTAGTCCAATCGCTGTTGGGGCTTGCCCTATGCCTATCCATTGTCAGACTGTCCCGTTTCCACTTTATGGAAAGATTTGCCAAATGGGGTACCTATACCCTATGGATATATGTCGGTCACACATACCTCGCCTTTATCAGCCAACGGCTGATAAAGGAACTGGACTATCACCTAAGTCTTGTTGACGCACTTCTGCTTGCAGCCTTCTTTTGCGCACTTTTCATTGGCATGGCAATGTTATATCAGAAACTAAAGGTTGGCAAGCAAAAGGTAAAAAATGAAATCAAATAAAATATAAATCAACAGAATATCGATAACTATGAAGAAAAAACTATCAATTGTTGTGGCATTGTTGTGCTGTGTGGCACAACTGTGTGCACAGAACATTTCGGTGACATCGGCTGCGGGACAGAATCCCAACACCTTTGTCAATACCGCTTTGGCCGGCAAGGGAGTATATCTGTTCAATGCCAGGTTTAGCAATAGTGCAGGCAATATTGCTACAGACCAAATCGGCATCTTCCATGCCAACGGCTTTTACGACTTTATGATGGATTCGGGCATTGTGATGACCACCGGGAACATCGCGGTGGCACCGGGTCCCAACAACCTCGGCGGTGCCAGTCAGGCGATTGACGGGTTTTATTCCGACCCCCAGATGGAGCTGCTGGCGACCAACACGGTGAACGGCTGCGCAACATTGGACTTCGACTTTGTGGGGCTGACGGACTACATCTCGTTTATGTACACCTTTGCCTCGGAAGAGTACCCCGAGTTTGTGTGCTCGAATTTCAACGATGTGTTTGCCTTCTTCATCACAGGACCCGACCCCGAAACACTTGAAGAGCGCACATGGAATGTGGCCATCATCCCCGAAACCATTACGGACAGCACTCCCAACGGCATCGCTGTGGCTATCAACTCGGTGAATCCCGGCATGGCGGGCACTTCGGGGGGCTCTGGCGCAGGATGCTACTACGACTATTCCAGCTACTATATTGCCAACAGCAACGACACTGCTGGCGTGCAGTATGACGGCTACACGGTGAAGCTGATGGCAGAGGCTGCGATTGTTCCCTGTGCGCAGTACCACATGCACCTGTCGGTCTGCAATGTGGGCGACAATAGCTACGACTCGGGGGTGTTTCTGGAGTATGGCAGCTTCAACAGCCCCACTACGCAGTTGGGCTTTGAGCAGGAGACTATTGACACTGTGCGGGTGGGTTGCCGTACCAAGGTGCCGCTGGACATGAGTGGTTCGTCATACGAGGACGGGCTGGTGCAGGTTACATACGGCGGAGATGCCGAGTTTGGTCGCGACTTTATCTGTATGAGCGATTCGGGCCTGTTGCTCGACGGCAACAATAGTTTCTATATCTCGCGCACCGAGCTGCACTATCTCGAACTGAGTGGCCTTCAAGGTGTCGACCTTTCGCATCCCCGCTACATAGACCTCTATCTGGCCACCAGCGTATGCCCCGAACATCCCGAACTGAAGGTTTACGACACGATGCACTTTGTGATGACCGCCACGGCCGAGATGCGCCTGCGCGACACCACCATCACGGTCGACTACCTCTGCACTGAGGTGGGCGTGAGCGTGGTCAGCGGCAAGCCGCCATATACCTTCGAATGGATTCCCGAGGATAACCTCGCCGACCCCCATGCGCAGCAGACGGCTGCATTTATTTCTGACAGCTCGGTCTATCAAGTGGTTGCTACCGACGGATATGGCTGCGGTGTAGATACCGCCACGGTGACTATCAACGTCAACAAGCCCGTGCAGGAAGAGTTGGGAATCGAGAATATTGGAAACGGATTTGTGAAGATTTATCCCAATCCCGTCAACGGAGTGCTGAACGTGGATGCCGAGGGGATGGTGGGCGTTGAGATGTACAATGTCAAGGGACAGAAGGTGTTTGTCTCCGAATCCCGAGCCAGCCATTTGACCATCGACACTGAGACGTTCGCCGCAGGACTATATTATGTGCGCATTGCCACGCAAGCGGGTGTGGCGACCAAGACTGTGGTGGTGAAGTAGTTTTTTTAAGTTTAAGGTTTAATGTCTAAGGCGTTTAAGTCGATGCATCTCGCTAACCCCTAGCCCCCAACATTAAACGTAGTTAAACACAACATTAATATCAATACTCAAAAATATGAAACGTATACTATTCCTATTAATAGCACTGCTGACATTGACGACTTCTTTGCGGGCACAGTGTGACGGCGGTGCAGACTGCAGTGTCATCATCACAGGCACGGACAGCTACGGCGACGGATGGAACGGTGCCAGTATTGCCATCTGGCAGGACACTGTTTTTCGTGGCACCTTCACGGTGTCGGGCTCCAGCACCACACAGACCATCCCGGTGTGTGCCGGGCCGATAAGCTTTGTGTGGTCGCAGGGGTCGTATGACACCGAGTGCGCATTCACAATCGTGGATTCGATGGGTGTGAATATCTTTGCGACAAACAATGCCTCGACCCTCTCGGGCACATTCTGCTCCACGATAGCCTGCCCCAGCTGCCTGCCTCCTGTGCAGTTGGCGGCTGCGACCACTTCCGACAGTGCCTATATCCACTGGGCTAACAATGTGGATGCGTCGGGCTGGCTCTATCAGTACACCACGGCCTCGTACCCCGTCGGTAGTTGGACGTTCACTACCGACACCACGCTGGAGCTTTCGGGCCTGAACCCCAATACGAATTACAACCTCTTTGCTGCCACCCTTTGCGGTGTGGACGATACCAGTGCGGTGGTGAGGTTGCCGTTCCTGACGCAGTGTGGCGACATGGCGCTGCCTATTTTCGAGGGCTTTGAGAACAATGGTGCGATGCCGTCGTGCTGGACGCTATGGGAGCATACTTATTATACCAGCTATGGCTACACTTCGTACTATCCTACGATATACAGCTATAACTCTTATGGTGGCACGTACCACATAGAGATGTATAGCGACTACGGTCCTAATTCCATCATCTCGCCCCGTGTGTTCCTGCCTGCCAACGAGGTGGAGGCCGTATTTTGGGCTAACGGCAACGGAGCCATAGTTTCGGTGGGCTATACCACCACCGATGATTCGGCTACGGCTGTGTTCCATCTGGTGGAGAATGTTGCACTCACCGATGACTGGGAGCAGTACACGGTCAGTTTTGAGAATGTGACCACGACCGATTCGGTCTATGTGGTGTTCCGCGTGGCGAACAATACCTACTACACATATACCCATCTCGACGACATCACCATACGTCGCCATCTCAACTGCCCCACGGTGGAGGGGTTGCATCTTACAGCCACTGCACCCGGCCAGGTTACCCTAGGTTGGAGCGACACGGTGTCGACCTCGTGGGAGGTGGCTTACGGTCCTGTCGGGTTCGACCCTGATTTGGATACGATGCGCCTGCTGGTGAACAGTAATCCTGCCACGGTAACGGGCCTTTCGGACAATATGACGTATGACTTTTATGTGCGTGCGGTGTGCGGCGCCGATCGCGGTTATTGGTCGCTGCCCCTCACGGAGCGTCCCAATGTGTTCAACATGGCTATTGCCGGCATGGGTCCTGGCGTGGTTTATACCTGTGGCATGTCGATTGCCGACCCCGGCGGAGTGGCAGGCAATGTGCCTGAGTATGTCAACAGTTCGCTGGTGGTGTTCCCCGACGACAGCACTATGACGATAGGCCTGAGGGGCAATGTGTCGCTTGGCGGCATGACCCTTGAGATATATGAGGGCGTGGGTACTAGCGGCCGCCTGCTGGCATCGCTGACGGGTTCGGCCAACAATATTGATGTGTCGTCCAGTATCGGCCCCCTCACCTTGAGCCTCTATTCTTCCTATTATAGTGCAGAGGGTTTCATCTTCACAACCTACTGCGCTCCGCTGCCTACCTGCACAGATGTCTACGATGTGGAGATTTCGAATGTCACCGGCAGTTCGGCGTTGGTGAGCTGGAGTTATGCCGATTTCACCGAGCCCGACTTTTTCACCATCAGGGCTATCGATACGGTGGGCGACAACGAGCTGACCTTTACGGCTCCCGACAGTGTCCGTAGCTTCACCATCACGGGTCTCGATCAGCAGACCGACTATATCGTCATCATTCAGACCAGCTGCATGAGTGGCGACACCTCGAACAATATCTATGCCTCTTTCCGCACCAAGTGCCTCTCGGGTGGCGAGGTGCTGGTGGGCGACCCAAATTCCACCAATACCGACTATCGTATGCCTTTCTACACCTACTACCACAGCCTGTCGCAGCAGATTTTCGACTCGGCTGAGGTGGCGGGATTCGACACCATCTTTGGTGTGATGTTCGACGCAGGCGTGTATGGCGACATGGTGCGCCATCTGGATGTCTATGTCGACACCATCGACCGCTCGTCCTATACCTCTCTCACCGACTTTAAGCCGCAGACCGATAGCACGAAAAAATACTCGGGATACATTACCATCACGGCTGGCCAGAATGAGATAAACTTCTCCACACCCTTTGTCTACAACGGCCATAGCAACATCATACTGACCTTTGTCGACAACACGGGCAGCTACGGCAACTCCCTTTACGGCACAGTGCATTACACCACCAGCAACAAGGTGCTTTTCGGTTATGACTACAATGCCCCCTTCGACCCGTCAGACAGCCTATGCCTGACATATCTCTCGTATGGCGCGAGTGTGCTGGATCTCCGCAGCAATATCACCTTTATGACTCCCTGTGGCGATGCTAGTTGCATTCCGCCCAGTGTGTCGGTGGCGGCGGTCGACTCGGGCAATGTCACCCTCTCGTGGGTGCCTGGGTTGTACGAGACCGACTGGAGCGTGGAGTACCGTCTGGCCGACGATACCAACTGGCAGGTGCATAACTACAGTACCTCGGACGACACCGCCGTGGTGTCGGGCCTGATGCCTGCTACTAGCTATGTGTTTCGTGTGTCGAGCCTTTGTGGCGACACAACGGCTTCGGCTGTTATCAACGCCACCACCCGCTGTGCGCCTAATCGCGCGATACCCTTCACGGAAGGATTTGAGGGATTTGTGGCAACTTCGTACGAACCCACTATCCAACAGTGCTGGAACCGCTACACCAACTACGTCGTATCGTATGGCACCTATTACTATCCATACGTTGACACTTACACCGGGCATACGGGCAATAGCTCGATGTATTTCATCAACTATGACCACGAGTGCTTCAGCCAGCTGGTGCTGCCCGAGATGGCGGCATCTGTCGACACGCTGCGACTCTCGTTCTATCTGATGGGCAGCTATCATAACTATTACACCTATCAGGCCATTGTCGGCGTGATGGACAATCCTGACGACAACAGCACCTTTGTGGCAGTCGACACGGTGCGTTCCATGGGCGATGACTACGATTGGGAATTTTTCGAGATTGATCTGGACGGCTATACCGGCAACGGTAAATATATATGTATACGGAGCGACCAGAACGTGAGTGGATCGTTTAATATCGACGACATCACAGTGGACTATATCAACCCCTGCAAGCGGGTGGTCGACCCATTGGCCGGCAACGCGACGGTTAATAGCGTCCGACTCTCCTTCACCGACACCAACAATGTGGGCAGCTATATTATCGTCTACGGCACCTCCGACAGCCTCTCGGCGGCTACTGACACCGTGCAGTCCACTGCCACCTCGTTCATCCTCTCGGGGCTGACCCCCTCGACGCGTTATCACGCATGGGTGCGTGCCAATTGTGGCGGCATCACGAGCGACTGGGTAGAGTTCCCCTCGTTCACCACCCGTTGCACTCCTATTGTTGTTGACGACACCACCGAGTACTACACCGACTTCGAGAACGGCCTCGACATCTGCATGGCACAGGAACGTATTTCGGGCAGGATAGACTGGGAGGATGCCACCACCTCCTACAGCTACCCCCGCGGTGCCTATAGCGGTGGACGTGTTGCCCAGTTTGCCAATGAGTCGCACGAGGGCGTGGGCATGCTTCTGCTCCCCAATTTCAATTTCACCAACCTCAGCCGCGATGCAGAGCTCACTTTCTGGCATGCTCAGTTTGCCCTGTCGGGTCATCAGGACGAGCTGCAGGTGCTCTACCGTATGAGCGACACCGCGCAGTGGATAGTTCTCGACAGTTTCACCCACGAGCTGACCTCATGGACCGAGCATTTTGTAACCCTTCCCAACTCGGCTCACACACCCTACTACCAGGTGGCTCTCAAGGCTTTCGGACATGCTGGCTACGGTGTGAAGATTGACGACCTCAATGTCCACATCTCGCCATCGTGTGCACGTCCTTCCAACATTGTAGTTTCCAATGTGACAGAACAGTCGGCCGAGCTCAGCTGGACCGGCAACAGTGCCTCCTATACTATCAATTATCGCAAGTCGGGCAGCTGGTCGTGGCGCACGGCCACTGCCAACACCACAAGCATCGTGCTCACCGACTTGGTCAACCTCACCAACTACGAGGTGCGCGTCAAGGGCGACTGCTCGCGCTTCGACCACAGCACCTGGAGCGAGATTGCCACTTTCAATACTAACGCCTGCGTCATTCCCTTCAGCAACTACAATTACGACCCCGCAGACTATGTCCATGCCTTCTCGAATAACGCGCCTGTCATCCCCAACAACAACTACAACTACTCTGAGGTGCTTGTCGACAGTGCCGATTTGGCAGGACTGACGGACATTATCGCCTTCGGCTTCAATCCTAGCAACATCAACACGCGCAACCTCTTCGACGAATGCGACATCTACTTTGGTACCACCACCGATACACTGCTCAACGCATTCAAGTTCGACAGCAGTTTTGTGCATGTCTATCATGGCAGCCTCAACTTCTCCACTGTCGGCTGGCAGTACTATCGTCTCGACACCACATACGTCTACGACGGGCATAGCAATCTCGTCGTGGCTATCAACCGCTACAGTCCCAGCACCTACTATGAGGATGTGGCTCGCTTCGAGGGTCATGTGACGAGCTGCATCAAGAACCGCTCGGTGTACAGCTACAACCCCATCGACCCATTCGGTGCCAACCTGCAGCCTAGCTACTATGTCGTCACCGATACCGTGTCGCCCAACTACGCGTTCCTCTCCTGCGCTCCCTACTGCTACGCGCCAGAGATTACTGCTACCGCTGTCACCACCGATCAGGCCACCTTCAGCTGGACTGCCGACGGCAGCGCTGCCCAAGTCTCTTACCGCGAGGCATCGGCCGCCGATTGGTCCGCCCCTGTCGACGTCATAGGCAACAGCCATACTTTCACCGGTCTGAATCACTCCACCACCTACCAGCTGCGTGTGCGTCAGGACTGCAATGCCGACACGCTGGGCTATTCCAACTGGACTTACACCACCGTCATCACCGACCCCGTCTGCTCTGTGCCCACAGAGGTACAGGCAGCCGACATCACCAACGCCCATGCCACCATCTCGTGGCAGTCGGCTGCCACCGACAACCGTTGGGAAGTCCACGTATGGGGTAGTGGCTACGACATGGTGTCTCCCGCCAGCCGTGCAACCTGCACCGTCAGCGGTCTCGAACCCGGCAAGTCCTACCATGCCGCCGTCCGAACCCTCTGTGGTCCCGACTATCTTACCTACGGCGAATATAGCGATGCCATCGAGTTTGTCACGCCCATCTGCGGACCCGTCGCGGGCCTGCGTGGCGAAGCCGTCGGCAACGCCGTCCGCCTCCATTGGGTGGCAGGCACCAACAATGCCGGATTCTGGGAAATACAGTATGGACGTGCGGGTTATGCCGAGAACGAAGTGTTGGGCACCCTCATCAGCCCCGACACTGTCTTCGTCATCCGCAATCTTATTCCTAATTTCTCCTACGGTTTCCGCGTGCGTGCCCTCTGTGGTGCCGCATGGGAAAGCGACTGGACTACCAACGAGCTGGTTCTCACCACTGGCGATCGTACTGGTATAGATGACGTTGAGGGCCGTTTCGAGTGCACCGTCTATCCCAACCCGGCCACCGATGTTACCACCATCACCCTCTCGGGTGTCGAAGGTAGGGTGACCATCTCGGTTGTGGATGTCAACGGTCGCACCGTCGCCACTGAGACACTCACCTGCTCCGCCGACTGCGAGAAGCAGATGGATGTTGCAGGCCTCGGTCAAGGTACCTACTTCGTCCACATCGTGGGCGACAACGTCAACAGCGTCCGCAAACTGATAGTCAGATAAAACTTTCAAATTTCTTTTTAATTCAAAAAAAAGTTGTATCTTTGCATGTCCAAAACTAGGCTTAAAATGCCTGTTTTGGACATGCAAATTCTTTTATTTTGAAAACAATATAAAATTATAAATGAAAAAGATAGTCCTTTCTTTTGCCCTGGTCGTCTTTGCTTTTGCGGCCAATGCCCAGCTTGTCATCAGTGCCAATATTGGTGGCAGCATGACCTCCGGAACCGTCAACACCTATCGTCATGTCACCATTGTGCTCGACTCCACCTCCAATGTGGATGTGCCCATGGAGAAGTACACCAATTTCACCGGTGGCCTGAAAATCGGCTACAAATTCGGCAAGGCTGAGGCCGGTATCGCGGGCAGCTACAACATGTACACCATCGGCAACCAGAAACTCGACCCCACCATCATCCCCATCGTGGGTGTGTATGAGGGTGTGAATTACGGTATAGCTTCCGTGGTTACCACAGGCGGAATGGAGACTAAAGGCTCTTCGTTCACGGTGGCTCCCTACTTCCGCTACGATTTCATCAAGGCGGGCGATGTCTCCATCTTTGCTGAGCTCGACCTCTTCTATTCCCAATCCAGCAGTCCTACCATCCATGCGTGGGAGTCGAATACCAACGTGGGTGTGAACTGGACGCTGGACCTCGACTCCACCTTCACCCGACCCATGGCCACGACCAGCATGGGCGTCAGCGTGGTGCCGGGCCTCAGCTGGCAGCTCACCAACAATTGCGGCATCGACCTCTTTCTCGACTTCCTGTCGCTGGCCTATTACAAGTCCACCACCGTCCGCATGGACAATGCCTATAGCTTTAGAATGACCGCCGTTGGGACCCTCATGCAGTTGCAGACCGACGTGGTCTCAACCATCACCACCATTGAGGAAAACCAGCTGGGCGGCGGCCTGACGGGCACCCCTCTGCTCACCGAGCCAGGCAAGAACAACTGGGTGCGCGTAGGTTTTAACTTCACCTTTTGAATTTGTTAATTCGTTAATGTGCTAATTCGTTAGTCCGATTTACACATTTACATATTCACACATTCACACATCGACACATTATGAAAAAAATATTTCTCACCATAGCCCTGATAGCATTTGCCGCCACTGCCAGTGCGCAGTTTGTGGTCAGTGCCCAGCTGGGCGGTTCATACGCCTTCGGCTCCAGCACTCCGGATGCCACCTTCACGGGGATGAGCACCCTCACAGGTAACGACACCACATACGCCGTACCTACCGACACGCTCACACACGACAATCCGCTCTATGTCACTGCCGGTTTCAAGTTCGGCTACCAGATTGGCCGTCTCCAGATGGGCCTTGCCGCCAGCTTTGCATGGAGCCAGCTCCGCAGCGACATGTCCGCCTCCCAGTTCAACCTGAACAATATCCTCCCTTCGCACAACAACCCCCTCAATCCCAATGCCCCCAATACGGACTATGAAGGCTGGTACACACTGCGCCGCACCTCATTCACCATAGCCCCCTATCTGCGCTACGAGGCCATTCAGCTTGGCGATGTGGCCTTCTTCTTTGAGTTGTCAGGCTACTACACCCGCATCTTCCAGCCCATCCGACACGACTTTGTCGACTGGTACTGCTACGAGATGCACAACACCATCGACACCACCTACCATATCCTCGACTCAGCCACCTCGCTGGGTGCTAAGATTACCCCCGGTCTCAGCTGGCAGCTGTCGCCCCATTGCTATGTCGATCTCTATCTCGATGTGCTGGCGTTCACCTTCGACCGCACCACTCATATTAATACCGATATTGTCGACGAGTATATCTACACCTCGGGCACACCCACCCTTGCCAGCCGCACCACCACCACGGTTACCACCACCACCACCGACCTTGGCTTTGGTGTCAACGGCTCCAAGTTGCTCAGCCCCACAGGTCGCAACTGGGTGCGCGTAGGATTCAGCTACACCTTCTAAAATTGAAAGGTGAAAAGTGAAACTTTTTAAATTGAAAATTGAAAGGTGAAATTAACTGGCATAATAATCGCCCCGCGAGGTTTCAATTTTCTACTTTCAATTTCCAATTTAACTATCCTCCTCTTTCTTTTTGCTTCACTTTCGGCTGTCGGGCAACGGCCAGTGGTTGATAATCTTGGCGAATGGATACCCGATAGTGTAGTCCTGCAAGGCTCCATGCAGGGGCTGGCAGTTCATGGTCGCCACGCGGTGGCACTTCGCCACGGTGGGCAGTGTCTTGTGCTCGACATGCGTCGGCACACTTGCGTTGCCGCCTATCCTCTTGCGGGCAATACCTCCCATTGCAACAACGCCTCCTTTGGCCCCTGCCGCTATGATAGGGGCGATGCCTTTCCGCTGCTCTATGTATCTGGCTGCTATGGCGACAAGGCGTGCTATGTCACCCGCCTGCTGGCAGACGCCTCCGCCCTCATCCAGCGAATCTTCTACGACAGCGACAGCTTCCCCATCGCGCAAGACTGGTGTGTCGATGCCGACGGCGGCTACATCTACGCCTACGGTGGCAAGCGAGGTGGGACGCTCTACCTCAAGAAATTCCTGCTCCCACAAGTCTCTGATACTGCTGCCGAAGTCCATCTCACCGATGCCGACGTGCTGCGTACCATCCTCATCACCTGCGTCGCAGTGGCGCAAGGCAGCAAGATAAAGGACGGCTACGCCTATCTACCCGATGGCGACAGCCCAGGCAACTATTGGCTCCACATCGTCGACCTTGCCACAGGTCGCGAAGTCCGCACCATCGACCTCAATCCCATAGGTCTCGAACCTGAGGGCGTCGACATCCGAGGCCGCTGGATATACGTCAGTTTCAACACCCCTGACCCAAGAGAAAACAAAATATACCGTTTCAGACGTTAAAATCTATATCAATATGGAAAACCAAGTTATCCAAAACATCATGCAGCGTCGCAGCTGCCGCACTTTCGACCCTGACCGTATGCCCTCCGACGACCTCCTCCACCAAGTGGCTGAGGCGGGCACATGGTCGCCCACTAGCATGGGGCAGCAAAACCCCATCATCGTCGTTGTCACCAACCGCCAGCTGCGCGACCGCATCTCACAGATGAATGCCCGCGTTATGGGCAGTGAAAGCGACCCATTCTACGGCGCCCCCTGTATGATTATTGTGTTGGTCAAGCAGTCGGTGAATGCCGCCTACGACGGCCCTATCGTTATGCAGACCATGATGCTGGCAGCCGAGTCGTTAGGACTCAACAGCTGCTGGATACACCGTGCCAAGGAGGAGTTCGAAAGCGAGGAGGGCAAGCAGATACTGCGCGACCTTGGCATTGAGGGCGACTATGTCGGCATCGGCCATCTCGCCCTCGGCTACACCACCCAGCCGCTTCCTGCCCCCGCACCCCGCAAGGCTGACTACATCTACTGGGCAAAATAGCCAGCCGTCATGTTCGACGAGATACAGAAAGACATCCAGATCCGTAGGATAATCCTAAGAGTGCTCTCCCATCTTGGATGGAGAAGTCTGTGCGACGAGCCGATAAAGGGCTACAATAAGTCCACCACCTTCAATGGCCGTGGTGGGGCTTGGTTTATGATTGGCATCTGCCTGCTATGTATTGGTGTCTTTGTCTATGGCCTTATAAATGACGCCATAGATTGCGATGGTATG
>JAEEIS010000244.1 GCA_016281475.1 Bacteroidales bacterium | reverse complement strand
ATCGTGTCGCCTGTCCGTTGCAAGTGGGAACCGGCCAAATAACGAGTGACTATGGATATCAATGAGCAGCGAGAGCAGAGTCAAGCATGCTTGAACTCTGCCGAGTCGCGAATGAATTGCGACAAAGTCGAAATCAAAGCAGTAAAATTCCGTAAAGACGGATTCTATACCCAACCCTTCGTATTCGGAGGCGAGGAAGGACAAGACAAGTTTGACAAGAACATCCGCTATCGCGGCAGTCTTCAGAACTACCTGATCGACACGGGCAGCGAGGTGATTCTCGTCGATACTGGGCTGCCAGCAGGTACTCCAGAGGAAGTGCCCGACGAGAACTCGCCCATCTTCACCGGCAAGGACATCTGCAGCTATATGGATGCCTTCAAGGCGCTTGGCTACAGGCCTGAGCAGGTAACGAAGATACTGGTTACCCATCGCCATTCAGACCACACCGGTGAACTGAAGAGTTTCCCTAATGCCAAAATCTATGTGAACCAGGAGGAGATGGACGCCCTCGAGTTGCAAGGGCTGACGAACCTCGTTCCCGTCAGCTATACCGACGGAGCCTACTACAACTTCCCCGAGAGTCAGAAAATACAGGACGGCATTTACCTCATCAAGGCCAAGGGCCACACCAAGGGCAACAGCATCATCGTGGTGGAGATGGACGGTCTGTTCTATATGATTCACGGCGATATAACCTACGTTGATGAAGCTCTCTACGAGGACAAACTGTCGGTAGTCTATGACGACCTGCCCGCCGCCCGTGAGACGCAGAACCGCATCCGCGAGTTCGTCCGCAATCACCCCACTGTCTATTGCGGCACCCACACGCCGCAGGGCTATGAGAACCTAGAGGCCAAGCGCGTGATGGATCTCGACCATCCCGTACCGACCATTCTGGCCGAAGTTGATTTCTCCAAGCAGGAGGCTTCTGGCAAGTACGTCTGTTCCATTTGCGGCTATGTCTATGACCCCGCAGAGCATGACGGCGTAGCCTTTGAAGACCTGCCCGACGACTGGCGTTGCCCCCGTTGCAAGCAGCCGAAATCGAAGTTCAATAAAGCGTAAGCTTCACGAACTACTGTTCAACAACCAACCGCCTTCGACCCCTACACCCACGGCTACTACCTCGTTTCGCAACGCGTCGGCGATGCCTTCAAAGACGGATTGAAACTGAAGTAGAAATTAGGTCGTGGCAGGAATTTGTTTTATTTTTGCCGTTGATATGAAAAAAGTAGGTCTCTTCATCGACACTTGGTATCCCATGGTGGATGGTGTCATCAAAGTGGTGGACAACTATGCCCGCCGACTCATGCAATATTGCGACGTGGTGGTATTTTGTCCTGCCACTCGCGGCTACAGCAAGGCAGAGGACGACAAGCTGCCCTACGATGTGGTGCACTGTTCCTCTTTGCCGTTGATTAACAACGACTACGACATCCCCACGTCGGCCTTGGACCCCAAGTTTAACGCACAACTGATGCGCAGCGGCATAGATTTCGTCCATATCCATTCGCCTTTCACCGTCGGACTGGCTGGCGTGCTTTATGCCAAGATGCACAGGTTGCCTGTGGTGGCCACCTTGCACAGCCAATACAAGCAGGACTTAGAGAAGCCTTTGGGCAACTTCAAGCCTGCCGTCAATGTGGCACTGAACACCATCATGCGCGTGTTCAACCAATGCGACGAATGTTGGGCCGTGAACGAAGGTATCAAGGAGCTTTACCAGAAGGAATACGGCCTCACTGCCCCATGCAAAGTGCGCCTCAATGGTACCGACCATCATCCTGTGGCTGACCCGCAAGAAGCTGTTAGTATCGTTAACGAGACGTATCATATCCCCGCCGACGCCACGGTTTTTCTTTTCGTGGGACGCATCAACTTCATCAAGAACATCGATTTCACTGTGCGCTCGTTGGCTCGCGCCAAGGTGTTGGGACTGAAGAACTTCCGTATGCTCTTTGTAGGTAAGGGACAAGATGAGGAAAAATTGGCAGAATTGGTTAAAGAGCAAGGCCTAATCGACGAGGTAGTGATGTGTGGTCTTGTCTCAGACAAAGCGATGCTGGAAAACTTGTACTCACGCGCCAAGCTGTTCCTCTTCCCGTCGCTCTACGACGCCAACTCGCTCGTGCAGATCGAGGCTGCCTGCCAAGGCACCCCCACGCTGTTCTTGGAAGGTGCTCGGACAGCCGCCACGGTGAAAGCTGGCGTCAACGGCTATGTGTCGCCTGCTGGAGAGGACAACTACGCCCACGCCATCATGGATATTCTGGCTGATGCCGAGGACTATGAGCGCGTCTCAAAAGCCGCTCATAACGACCTCTATATCAACTGGGACGATGTGGTTAAGGAGGTTTATGAAGACTATGGCATCTTGGAAGCTAATAAAACGGCCAAGGGGAAACCCTCGGGCAAGGACTATGTGGGCAGTGACGATTTATATGCCGACGTACAGCGCACGATGCGGCTCGTGGCCGAGATGAACACTGGCTACCATAACGAGTCCGAAGTGCGCGACTATCTGCGCCAAATCACAGGCTCGGAAATCCCCGACACGGTGCGCGTCTTCCCACCGCTGAACATCAACTATGGACCTGGGGTACGTTTCGGCGATGACTGCTTCCTCAATTTTGGCTGTACGCTCCTCGCCCTCGGCGGCATCACCATCGAGGACGGCGCCTTCATCGGTCCCCATTGTGTGCTGGCCACCGAATACCATCCCGAAGACCCCGCCACACGCCATTCGCTCCTCACGAAGCCCATTGTGATTGGCAAAAACGCCTGGCTCGGCGCTGATGTGAAAGTGCTGGCTGGTGTTACTATCGGTGAGAACGCTATAGTGGCCGCTGGCAGTGTTGTGACCAAAGATGTACCCGCCAATATGGTCGTCGCTGGTAGTCCCGCAAAGGTTATCAGACCCATTGACTCAAACAAGAAGGACTGAAATAGATGAAGAAAGCGATTTTGACACTCGCTGTGCTGTGCAGTATCGGACTGATGACCGCCTGCAGGCAAAACGCAAACAATAATACACAAGACAATATGAACCAGCAATTGACATTAACTCAGGATTGGGACAAGACGTTCCCGCAAAGCGAGAAGGTGAACCATAAAAAAGTGACCTTCAAGAACCGTTACGGCATCATGCTTGCCGCCGACCTTTACGACGACAAGAACGGCTGTATCCCATACGACAAGTTGGAACAATTCTTTAAAGACAATCTGAAATGAAAAAAGTAACCGTTATTTCAACCAGTCTCCGCCCGGGCTCGAACAGCTACGCGATGGCGGAGCAGTTTGCCAAGGGCGCGGAAGCCGCCGGGCATCAAGTGGAGTTTGTCTCTCTGCGAGGCAAGGAAATCAAGTTCTGCGTCGGCTGCCTGTCGTGCCAGAAGACGGGCGCGTGCGTCATCAAGGACGACGTGCCGGCCATCATGGAGAGCGTGCTCAACGCCGATGTCGTCTGCTGGGCCACGCCCATCTATTACT
>JAEEIS010000035.1 GCA_016281475.1 Bacteroidales bacterium | reverse complement strand
GGCTACGTCGTCGACCAGTCAGTCATGGACACTCTATAATTTGCGCTATGGCACCACATACCATTGGCGTGTGCGAGCCAATGGTTCATCTGATACCTCCGCATGGTCGGCGGTGCGAACGCTGACCACCACCAATGCGGTCTCACTCAGTTCACCCAACAACAATATCACCGGTGCCTGGACTAAACAGACTTTTTGGTGGTACAACTCGCAGGGATCCAAGGGATATATCCTTGAACTGGATACGGCAGCCGACTTCTCGTCGCCATTGTTGCGGACCATTATAGCGACAAGGGACTCCACCAGCACTAGCAACGAGTTTGGATGTACGGTCTATAGTTTGCGATACGGCACTACCTACCGTTGGCGAGTGCGGGCATATAATAGCGCTGACACTTCTGGCTGGTCGGCGGTGCGAACGCTGACCACCACCGATGCGGTCTCACTCAGTTCACCCAACAACAATATCACAGGAGCCTATACTGCGCAGACTCTGTGGTGGTACAACTCGCAGGGATCCAAGGGATATATCCTTGAACTGGATACGGCAGCCGACTTCTCGTCGCCATTGTTGCGGACCATTATAACGACAAAGGACTCCACCAGCACTAGCAACGAGTTTGGACGGACGGTCTATAGTTTGCGATACGGCACTACCTACCACTGGCGGGTGCGGGCATATAATAGCGCCGACACTTCTGGCTGGTCGGCGGTGCGAACGCTGACCACCACCGACGAGGTGTATCTAAACTCGCCCACCAACAATAGCACAGGTAGGGCTGTTAGTGGCCTTAGTTTATACTGGAACAACTCGCAAGGCTCCAAGGGATACATTCTGGAGTTGGACGTATCCTCCGACTTTTCATCGTCGTCACTGAATAGGTTCAATCTCACAAGGGACTCCACAAACACTGCCAACACTTTCTATTACAACGTCAATAACCTGTACTATGGTACCACCTACTACTGGCGAATGCGTGCCTATAATAGTGCGGACACCTCTGGCTGGTCGTCGGTGTGGGCTTTTACCACCGTGTACAATACCACGGATGTCCCGGTACTGACGACACCTGCCAACGACTCAGTGGGAGTGGCTTTCGACAACATCATACTGGTGTGGCAGGCTATGGCAAACATGCAGGGCTACCACTATGAGGTGAGCACCCACAGCACCTTTGACACACTAGTGGCATCTGGCAATACTTCGCTTACATTCACCGCTTTGCCAAATGCTACGCCATCGACTACCTATTACTGGCGAGTGCGAGGCTATAACGCACAAGGCAACACTCCCTATTCCGCCACTTGGCACTTCACAACTGCCGACGTGTGGCTGACAGCTCCTGTTCATGTTACGCCTGCTAATGGTGCCAGCATGCCGGTCAATGTTGCGTTGGCGTGGCATCCGGTCTTTGGTGCAGTGACCTATGACCTGCAGCTGTCGCTCGATAGCAACTTCAACGGTTCTGTGAGTAGCTTTAATACCGCCGACACCCACTATTTGGTAAACGGACTGCCGATGAGCATGACCGTCTACTGGCGAGTGCGGTCGAACAACGGCAACGATGTGAGCGCGTGGTCGTCGCCGTGGTACTTTACAACAAACGGCTGTACGACCGTTACCGATACCATCAGCCACGAGATGTGCGAAGGCGGCAGCTACGAGTTCTTCGGCACACCATATACATATTCCGGCACATATAGCCATACTTTGACCAATAGCAACGGCTGTGACAGCGTGGTGGTGTTGGCGTTGACGGTGTGGCCTCGCGGCCTCGACGGTACGGTAACCGACACGGCTTGCGATAGTTACTTATGGAACAACCTTACCTTCACCCAAGGCGGCAACTATCCATTCTACACCACCACGGTGCACGGCTGCGACAGCATGGTCATATTATACCTTACAATATATAATTCTGTTACTGAAAACATCTATGATACCGCCACTGGAGTTTATGAATGGAATGGTGAACATTATTCAGTCTCCGGCGACTACACGCAGAACTTCTCTACCGTACAGGGCTGCGACTCAACAGTGGTATTGCATTTAACCATCACCGTCGGCATAGCAGATGTTGCAGCCGACAACGTCAATATCTTCGTTCGCGGTAACAGCATCATAATCGAAGGCATCGAAGAGGAGTCGGTGAGAGTCTTTGATATGGTGGGCCGTCCCGTAAGCAATCACAACCTGCCCAACGGTGTCTACATGGTCAAGGTCGGCTCGCTGCCCGCCCGCAAGGTCGTGGTGATAAGGTAACACCTATACCCTCTACCATATAATAAACCATGCACACATGTGCATGGTTTTTCTTTTGTATGGGTACACTATAGGAACACTATCGGAACCATAGCGTTACCATATACCGAGGCAAAAGGGGAGCAATAGATAAGCAAAAGGGGAGCAAAACCCATAAGCAAATAAAGGAGTATCGTACAAGCAAATTAACGATAACACAAAGCAGGCCGCCACGTTACCGTAGCGGCCTGCTTTATATACATATAATTCCCTCGGCGGGAGGACCCGCTAGCAGAGCTCGTGGATCACAAGGCCGGAGCGGAGCTTGGGCTCGAACCAGGTGGTCTTCGGGGGCATGATGTTGCCGGTGTCGGCAATATCGATGATCTGCTTCATGCTGACGGGATAGAGGGCGAACGCGACCTTCATCTCGCAGTTGCCGACGCGACGCTTCAGCTCGCCGAGGCCGCGGAT
>JAEEIS010000243.1 GCA_016281475.1 Bacteroidales bacterium | reverse complement strand
GGCATTGCTGCTCGCCAACGGAACACTTGCTCCTACGTCGGAACAGTGTCTGCAAGTCTGCGCAGACAACGAAGTGGAGCTGATTGCCACCACCACCAGCATCGACACAGCGGCCTACTGGACTATTGACTCCCTTCCGTTAGCAGACAGTGCTATGCGTATACACTATAGATTCGACACCCCAGGGCTGCACCACGTCACCGCTTTGCTACGAGGCGAATGCACCGATGGCTACTGCGACACCATAGAGGCGTACATCTGTGTTTCTCCGACTATCATGGACACTATCGAGGACTCCTTCTGCCTCGGCGAAGGCTACCAATGGCGCAACCGCACACTGGACAGCGCGGGAACGTACACTTTTCTATTCTCCGCCACCGTAGGATGCGACACGCTGCTCACATTGAACCTGACAGTGAGCGGACAGCATGTAGAAGACACTATCCAGGTAGTGCTGGACGAGGGCGACAACGTCATCATAGACGGCATCATCTACAATGAAGAAGGATTCTATCACCACGGCACATACCTACTGCCATCAGGTTGCGACAGCGTGGTTACGGTGCATGTCTCCGTGCTGCACCACGAACCCCTTGTCATTCATTGCGACATGTCGACCAACGGCATCTGTCTAGGCGATACGGTGGTGCTTACAGCCACACCCGACACTGCAACGGTGCATTGGGTTGCCATACCGCCCGACCCCAGCCTCGACGGACGCGACACATGCCACCGCATCGAGGTGACCCCTCTCGAGACCACCACCTACAGTCTGTTGGAACGAGCCGACACCAGTATAACCATCCAAGTGTTCCAACATCCAGTCCCATGCATCGAAATACTACGGGACTACATCGATTTTGACGACCCCCTCATCCTCCTCAACGACTGCTCAGAGTATTCCACCTCATCCCTCTGGCAGATGCCTGACGGCATCAATTTCAGCGGAGCCAACCTGCAACAGCGCCTCACTGACCTGCCAGAGAACAGCCTGCCGATAACCCTTGTAACCTGTAATCATGTATGCTGTGCAGACACTAGCATCACGCTGCCCATCAAATACAGCTCCTACTGGTTTCCCAACGTCTTCACCCCAGGTAAAGAAACAAACCAAACATTTGGCATTCATACTCGCAAAGTCTTTGCAGAATACGAGCTTATCATCTACAATCGTTTAGGTCAAAAAATATTTCACACCACCGACCCGACGGAAGAATGGGACGGTACCCACAACGGGCAGCCTCTGCCCCAAGGCACATACGCCTATCACTATTTCATCCACATCACAGATAATGGTAACATTCGAAAAAGTGGTGTCGGTATCGTAACCCTGCTTCGCTAAAAGGGGGATACTACTGATTCACTATCTCGTCCAACTCCAACCAGCGAAGCTCTTTCTCGTCAAGGGCAGAAATAATTTCGCCTATGCGAGTAGAAGCCTCTGTCAGCCGAGACACATCGGATGAACCACCATTAAGAATCGATTCTAATTCAGCCATTTTCTTATTGAGAGCCTCAATTTCAGCCGTCAGTTGCTCATATTCCTTTTGCTGTTTGTATGTTGCTTTTTGCTTGTCGGACTTGGTCCTCACGTAAGTAGGCTTCTCATCACGCTTTTGCAATGTTTCCTCACGCTGCTGGCGATTCTTGTTGGCAAGATACTCGGTATAATTGCTGTGGTAATCGCGAATCTTTCCTTCGCCTTCGAACACAAAGATATGGTCGACAATATGGTCCATGAAACTGCGGTCGTGGCTGACGATGACCAAGCATCCCTTGTAGTCCTTCAAGAACTGCTCTAATATCTCCAACGTATAAATATCGAGATCGTTAGTAGGCTCGTCAAGAATAAGAAAGTTGGGGTTTGCCATCAATACCTTTAACAGGTACAGTCTACGCTTCTCACCGCCACTGAGATTACCGAAATAGTTGTACTGTGTGGTGTCGTCGAAGCCGAAATAACTGAGGAACTGGTGTGCCGACATATCCTTGCCGTTGTCGAGTTCGATACGCTCCGCCACATCCTTCACAATATCAATGACACGTATATCGGGACGAGCCGTCATGCCCGCCTGCGTGTAGAAGCCGAACTGGATGGTCTGCCCCACAATCACACGACCGCTGTCGGGACGAAGCTGCTCGGTTATTAGGTTGAGGAAGGTGGATTTGCCCACACCATTGGGACCGACGATGCCAATTTTCTCCCCCTTCTTGAACACATAGCTGAAGTCGTCCACCATCGCCACGCCGTCGTAACGTTTGGTCACGTTGTACATTTCCAGTATCTTGCCTCCGATGCGCTCGGTCTTGACAGTGAGCTGGGGACGGCTTTCGTCAAAACGGGTGTGCGCCTTCTCCTCCAACTCGTAGAAAGCATCGATACGGGCCTGTGCTTTGGTGCCACGGGCCTGCGGCATCCGGCGCATCCATTCCAGTTCAGTCTTATAGAGGCTCTTGGCCTTTTCCACCTCAACCCGCTCGTTATACTGCCGCTCAGCCTTTTTGCGAAGGTAATAATCGTAATTGCCACGATAATGATAAAGGCTGGCATTATCCAATTCGAGAATGTCTTGGCACACATGGTCAAGGAAATAGCGGTCGTGCGTCACCATCAGAATGGCGAGCCGCTGACGCGAAAGAAATTCCTCAAGCCACTCAATCATCTGGATGTCGAGATGGTTGGTAGGCTCGTCGAGCAACAAGAGGTTAGTATCGTCAATCAGTATACGGCTCAACGCCACCTTCTTCTGTTCGCCACCGCTTAGCGTCTGCATTGGTTGGTCGAGCTTGTCGTCGATTTTCAACCGCGACAGGATCTCCTCAATGCGTTGCTCAAACGTCCACTCGTCCTCATGCTCGGGGCACTGGGCCGAATAGACAAAACTGCGCACCGTCTGCTGGGGCATCAACTCAGGCTGCTGGGGCAGGTATGCCATGCGCACATCGCCACGGAATGTCACCTTGCCATCGTCTTGCAACGCCTTATCTGTAAGGATATTGAGCAGAGTGGACTTGCCATAGCCGTTGCGGGCAATCAGCGCAGTCTTCTGTCCGGCGTTGATGCCAAAAGAGATATTGTCGAAAAGCAACTTTTCGCCAAAAGACTTAGTTAGATTTTCTACAGTAAGCAGTGCGTCAGACATGTCTTAATAATGAAAAGTAAAAATTAAAAAAAATGAAAAACAATCGGGTACGGTAACCAATCTCACATTTCATTTTTCAATTATTAATATCCGTACTTCTGTCCCCAACGCTCGCGCAGCTGGCGACGGGTATCCTCTTCGCGCGGATTTTGCCCTGGTTCGTAAAACTTCATCCCTCGGAGAGCGTCAGGCAGAAACTCTTGGTCGACAAAGTTGCCCGCGTAGTCGTGGGCATACTTATATCCGTCGCCATAGCCCAACTGTTTCATCAGCTTGGTAGGAGCGTTGCGGATGTGCAGCGGTACAGGTAGGTCGCCCGTCTGGCGCACCACCTGCTGTGCCGCACCCAATGCGGCGTAGGTGCTGTTGCTCTTCACCGACGAGGCAAGATAGACCGCACACTGCGACAAGGTGATGCGGCATTCTGGATAACCGATTTTTGTCACCGCGTCGAAACAGGCATTTGCTAACAAAAGGGCGTTGGGATTGCTGTTGCCAATGTCCTCACTGGCAAAAATCAGCATCCTTCGGGCTATGAACACGGGGTCTTCGCCACCCTCAATCATACGCGCCAGCCAATAGACCGCTGCGTTGGGGTCGCTGCCACGCATCGACTTGATGAAAGCACTGATGATGTCGTAGTGCATCTCGCCCTGCTTATCATAGAAGGCCAGATTCTGCTGAATGACCTGCGTGGTGCAAGCATTGTCGACCACCACATCGCCATCAGGGCTGTTATTCACCACCAATTCGATAGCATTAAGCAACTTACGAGCATCTCCTCCCGAGATACGGAACAATGCATCCACCTCCTTCACCTCCACTTTGCGCCCCTGCGAAGCATAGTAGCCGACAGCACTGTCGACCAACTGGCGCATCTCCTCCTCGCCAAACTCTTTTAGCACATACACTTGGCAACGAGACAGTAATGCAGAGATGACCTCGAACGAAGGATTCTCCGTCGTCGCACCTATCAGCGTCACGATGCCGCGCTCCACAGCACCCAACAGAGAGTCCTGTTGGCTCTTCGAGAAGCGGTGTATCTCGTCGATAAACAGGATAGAACCCTCCTCCAACTTTGCCTTCTCTATCACCTCGCGAACCTCCTTCACTCCGCTGCTGATGGCACTGAGGGTGTGGAACGGACGTCCGAGGGTGTTACTGATTATCGATGCCAGCGTAGTCTTTCCTATGCCCGGAGGGCCCCACAATATCATCGAGGGGATACGTCCACTATCAATCAGCGTACGCAGCACAGCCCCTTTGCCCACCAGATGCCGCTGCCCGATGTAACCATCCAACGTCGTTGGCCTGAGAACTTCTGCCAGAGGAACCATATTGTTAAATTGAAGAGTGAAAAATGAAAGTTGAAAATTGGCTACCGTGCTCGTATAATTCTCAATTTTCAACCTTCAATTATCAATTTATAATATTAGCATTGCGTCACCATAGGTTGAGAACTTATACTTCTCCTTGATGGCAATCTCGTAGGCATAGTGCACAAACTCGGGGTCGCCAAAGGCGCATGCCATGATAAACTGCGACGACTTGGGATGATGGAAGTTAGTCACCATCATGTCAGCGATGGAGAACTTATAAGGCGCATAGATGAACTTGTTGGTCCAACCATCATAGGGGCTAATTTTACCCAGTATGGTCACGGCACTCTCAATGGCGCGCATCGTAGTGGTTCCCACCACACAAATCTTCTTTTCATTGGCCTTGGCAGACATCACCGCATCGCAAAGTTCTTGCGAGATGTGCATCTCCTCAGCATCCATGCGATGCTTCGAGAGGTCCTCGACATCAATACTCTTGAAATTACCCATTCCGCAGTGGAGCGTGAGCTCCTGCCAAACCACATCATTAATCTCAAAACGTTTCAGCAATTCACGACTGAAATGCAGTCCCGCGATAGGAGCCGCAACGGCACCCTCCACCTTGGCATAAATGGTCTGATAGCGGTCAGCATCCCAATTCTCGATGTTGCGCAACGCCTGCAGTTCATCGGGTAGCGGCGTATGACCCAAGCTACGTATATGCTTCACAAACTCTTCGTGCGTGCCATCGAACAGGAATCGGACGGTGCGACCACGCGAGGTGGTGTTGTCTATCACCTCTGCCACCAACGACTCATTGGGTCCGAAATAGAGTTTGTTGCCGATGCGGATTTTACGAGCAGGGTCGACAATCACATCCCAGAGCCGCATATCGCGGTTCAATTCGCGTTGCAAGAACACGGTTATCTTGGCACCCGTCTTTTCCTTCTCGCCATACAGCAAGGCTGGAAACACCTTGGTGTTGTTCGCCACCACCACGTCGCCAGCATTCAGGTACTGGATGATGTCTTTGAAAAGACGGTGTTCGATTTCGTGGGTGTCGCGATGTAGCACCATCATACGGCATTCATCACGCTGTTTCGAAGGCTTTTCAGCTATCAGGTCGCTCGGAAGATTAAATGAATAATACGATAGTTTCATATACCATAGAGATTAAAAAAATCGTGCAAAGATACGAAATTTTGAAGGCGTTGTCAAGTTTTTTAACTTTTAAGACCTCATAAACAAACATATATTCCTATTATAATGACAAATAAAAAAGGAAGACTTTTTAACATAAGACCCTTTTTTAGTACCACTAATCCTAAAAATTATATTTGACTAAAAGGCAAATACGATGGTTCGCCACCCAGTGCAGATGGTCGTTAATATAGATGCTCCCATCCTGTGCCAAATTGCCAAAACTACACGCCGTCCACTCATACTCTATACCAAAATTGAAATGAGGCAGGTTGTAGCTGATTGAAGGTGCTACGCGACAAGCGCTATTGAGATGTGTAAACGAGTCGCCACCCTTCATATAGATGCGGTATATCGGTTCATCATAGTATGGATCACTACTAAAATTGCACAAAGCATGTTCCTCTCCCAGTCCTAGGTTCTTCATGTAGCCCAAAAACAGGTTGGCACGGTAGCGATGGCCGTATGCTATATTGAAATAACCGATAGCGGCCTGCAATGGCGCGTACTTCCACCTACCATCATCATTCTTCACTACACCATAACCGTTCAACTGGTTCACATGACTGGTATTGTTGGCAAAGATAAGGCGGAACTTGGTGGCAAGCTTATTCTGGGTGTACTGGAAATAGAATGTGGGAGTGACCGTTGTCAGAATCTCATCCACTGGGAATGTGATAAACTCATTATGAATACTAAAATAATACCCATTGCCAAATTGTCGCGGACGGAGGGTCTGGCAGGTACCGCCCAACTGGGAGTAGAAATGGTCATCGCGGTACTGCACACCGACAAACAACTCAGGCACGATGGCATTATGCGCAAAACTGACACTGCTGACACTCGTCCATTTACCATCAATATAACTGGGACCGTTGTACATATATTGCAGCTGATAAAGGGCGGCAGCGGTGAATCCCAGTCTGCCATACATGAAGGTATATCGCAACTGCGGTGTGCGGCTATGGGCTCGGAATGGTGCCCCCGCAGCCATGCCCAACACCTCGGGCATAATGTCGCCACTGAGCGGATGCCAGTCCTGCCCCAACAGCAGATCATGACGCACGCCTCGCTCATTAGCCCAGTTCAGCTTCATATACGCCAAACGGAGGCGCAACACTGTGTTAGTAGTTCCGAAGCCGCCAAAGTCGGCCTCCACCTTGCCACTGCTGCGGGCACCCCAAATGGAAGGACCGTCAATGTTCAGTCCCACCCGTGTGGTGAGAGCCTGCAACTGTGCCTGCGGCACGGCATTGAGGTCTACCCGTTCAATACCAGTTCTATCACAATATTCCTGTGAATGATTCCACTGCTCGTCATACGGCAGCATATTGTACTCGCCTCCCACCACCGTATACGTCTTGCGACTGTCGTATGTGAAATAGTTGCGCACAAAGCCGTAGAGCGAAACCTTTACTTTTTGTGTCGAATCGGACTGCCCAAAAGCAACCATGCAAAGTAAAAAGTAAAAACAGAAAAGTAAAAAGTACTTTTTCATATTATTTATAATGAATAATTGTTTAATAGTCCGATTCTTCTGACCATTCCGACCCACTCCGAAACCCCATCTTCAAACCACCAGCAACACCAGCAGCTGTGCCGTAAAGATGCGCAGGAACATAGTGAGGGGATACACCGTGGCATAACCCGTGTTAGGCAGTTTGCAGCCTTCAGGTGCCACATTGTTGGCAAAAGCCAACGTCGGCGGGTCGGTGTGCGAGCCACCAATAAAGCCTGCCAGTGTGTACCAATTCATCTTCAGCACCCATCGGCCGAATCCAGCCACCAGCAGCGGCGGCACCATGGTGATAATCACACCATACACCACCCACATATAATGCACCTGCACAGTCTCAACAAACTGTTTTCCAGCACCTAAGCCCACACCTGCTAGAAAAAGGGCAATACCTACTTCGCGCAGCATGTGCACGCCTTGTCCGTCGGTAAAGTCGGTACCATACCAACCTTTTTTAACGCCCAGCCATCCGGCTATCAATGCCACCACCAGCGGCCCTCCGGCAAGTCCCAGTTTCACAGGTGCCTTCATTCCAACAGGGATAGGTATCGAGCCTAGCACCACGCCTAACGCAATTATCACAAAGATGGGTATCAGCAACACGCCGCCTTTCTTGCTACCAGAAGTAGTAGAACTAGCAGTAGAAGGACTGCTAGCAATACTAGTAGGTTCAGAGGAAAGGTCTCTTGGCTTTAACAACAGGCACGTCACAATCATGCCCACCACTGCCAGCGGATATGCCACGGCGTAACCCGCTGCAAGACTCTCGGAGGCGCCCTCCATACCCAAATCGCCCACAGCCTGTTGTGCTGCAGAAAGACCGGGTGTGTTGGTAATGGCACCCGTGTACACGCCCGCCATGTCGGTCAGCTCCTGCCCTGCCAGTTTGGCTATCAGTACCGTGATGCCCACACCAAGAGCCACATTCACCACAGCCATCAGGTTCATCGCCAGCCCGCCTTTCTTAAACGATGCGAAGAAACCCGGCCCTACCTGCAAACCTACGGCAGTGACAAAAAGAATCAAACCAAACTCCTTGACTACATGAAGCATATCGTGGTTACACACAATGCCAAAGGCACTGAGCGCAATACCCACAAACAGCACCCAAGTGATGCCCAGTGAGATGCCTTTGACCTTCAACTTGCCAAGCAACAGTCCGGCAAATATGGAGATAGCGAGCATCAATACAGTTGTGCCCACTCCCCCACTGGTAAGTAAATTAATAAACCACATAATATAACGAAACTAAAATGTAAAAACTAAAAACTAAAAAGGGCAGAGCCGATTTTAGTTTTTAGTTTTTACTTTTTACATTTATTTAGTCGCCCAGTGTAGCCACCATGACGGCCTTGATGGTGTGCATGCGGTTCTCAGCCTCATCAAAGACGATGCTGTTCTCGCTCTCAAACACCTCCTCGGTCACCTCGATGCCGTCCAGGCCGAACTGCTTGTTGACGTCGCGTCCCACCTGGGTCTCCAGATTGTGGTAAGCGGGCAGGCAGTGCATAAACTTGCACTTGGGGTTGCCAGTGTTCTTCATCATTTGGGCATTCACCTGATAGGGCATCAGCAGGTCGATACGCTCTTTCCACACCTCAGCGGGTTCGCCCATGGAGACCCACACGTCGGTATAGATAAAGTCGCAACCCTTCACGCCGGCCACGGGGTCGTCGGTGACGGTCACCTTGGCGCCGGTCTCCTTGGCAATCTCCTGGCATTTCTCAATCAGCCAAGCCTCGGGCTGCAGGGCCTTGGGGGCGATGATGCGGGTGTCCATACCCATCTTGGCACCGCCGACCATCAAGCTGTTACCCATGTTGAAGCGGGAGTCGCCAACATAGGCAAAGGTCACTTGGTCGAGGGGTTTGCCGGCATGTTCCTGCATGGTGAGGAAGTCGGCGAGAATCTGGGTGGGGTGGCTCTCGTTGGTCAGGCCGTTCCACACGGGTACGCCAGCGTATTTGGCCAGGTCCTCAACAGTCTCCTGCTTGAAGCCCCGATACACGATGCCGTCGAACATGCGACCGAGCACGC
>JAEEIS010000242.1 GCA_016281475.1 Bacteroidales bacterium | reverse complement strand
GAAGCGGGCCACCTCCTTGATGAAGCCCTCTTCCAGCTCGTTCTGCACCTTCTGCAGGTCCACAATCATGTCGCTGTAGCGGCTGTAGACGAAATTGGTCACGCGGTTGAACAGCCAGAAGGCCGCCGTCTCGCTATAGGTCAGCATGTCGCCGTTGCCCTCGCGGAAGCACTCGGGAATCTTCGTGATGCCGCAATACATGGGGCAGTAGCAGGTGCTGTAGGTGTCGTCGACGCCAAACCACAGCACGCCGCCCACCTTGGCAGGCAGCCATCCGCGGCACTGTGCCACGAAGCTGAAGCCGGTCTGCTGGGTCGAGGTGGCGCGCTCGTGCACATACTTCTGGCCGTTCACCTCAAAACCCATCGGACGCCAGCGGTAGGGGCATGCGAAGGGGCCTGCGCCCTTGTCCTTGTTCATGTCCATCATGGTGCCCTCGTAGTGGTCGCGCATCAGGTTCATCACCTCGTGCACATCCACCTTGTGGTCGGGCTTAATCCACAGGGGCAGACGCTCCGCCTTGGGGTCGCCCATGGCATACTTCTCATACTTGCGCATCTCGCGGTTCACGCGGTTGAACATGGCATACACGCGGGCGTCGCAGCCGCGGATGCCGCTGAAGGTCAGCGGTGCGTAGGTGTCGGCAAAGCTGAAGTCCTCGTTCTTGCCGTCGAACCATCCGCAGGCGCGGGCGTAGGTCACCACGTCGGCAGCATACACGCATTCCACCTCGGGCTCATACAGATAGTCCATGTGCAGGCTGCTGATGACGGTGTGCAGCCCCTTGCCCTTGGCCTTGTTCCACTTCGGACCCTCCTGCGGGAACTGGGTGATGCGGGCCTGGTTGGCGTGGCCGCTCACATAGCCGTCGGGGATGCGGCGTGCCACCCACACTGCGCCGTCGGTATACTTGTATTTCAGCTTCTTGGCCAGGTCGGCCTTCACGGGTGCGCCGCGCTTGCCTATCAGCTCCAGAATCCACACCTCGTTGGGGTCGCAGATAGAGAAGCTCTCGCCCTCGCTGCAGTAGCCGTAGTCCGCCACCATCTTGGTCATCCAGTAAATGGCCTCGCGGGCGTTCTTGGCGCGCTGCAGGGTGACGTAGATGAGCGAGCCGTAGTCGATGCCCTTCACCTCGTCCTTCCAGCACTCCTCGCGGCCGCCGTAGGTGGTCTCGCCGATGGCCAGCTGGTGCTCGTTCATGTTGCCCACCACATTGTAGGTGTGTGCCACCTGCGGGATTTCAAACAGCTTGCGCCCGCTGTCCCAGTCCACCAGCATAAACATCGTGCCGGCGGGGTAGTCCGCAGCCTTGCGGTAGTACAGCTCGCCATACAGCACATGGCTGTCGGCGGCATATGTGATCATGGTGCTCCCGTCCTTGGTGGCACCCTTAGTGAATAGGAAATTGGTGCAGGCCGATGCCTCATATCCCATCAGCAGGATAGCACCCATTAGCATAAGTGAAAGTGATTTTCTCATGATGATATGATTAATTATTTATACTTTGATACTCAATTTGCTATTCCAAAGCCGCCCCTGTTATGGGCGAGATTTAGAAATGCAAATATACGAAAAAAAAACAGATAATTAGAAATGTTGGGAATAAAAAATTAAAAATTAAGAAGCCCGTTCAAAGCGACGGTTAAAAAATATTGGGGGGTTTATAGAAATCTCCCTATGCTCGCTCCGCGAGCGTGATACATACCCCGTGATACATACCCCCCCGCTTCTCGGTACCCCTCTTATAGACATACCCCCCGCCTATCGGCGTACCCCTTTCAAAAGGGGAAGGGGACGCGCTGCACGCGGCCACGCTGGAGACAACGTTTATGTACAAATGTGGTTACGGGTGGATGGCACCCGCCCGTCCCCGTGCCGACAGGGATACAAAAAAAACCGGCCTCTCAAATAAAATCTTGAGAGGCCGGCTGAAGTGGACTATTCCGAATTAAGTATGGTGGCTATTTATTTGTTGTTGTATGATTTGGCCAATATACCTTTGATTCGTCAATGCCTGTATTTGCACCTGTAGCGTGTAAGGCATTGTAACAATTGTCGTCACAATAGATTGCGCACATATTACCCACATCAAAATTATTTCCTGAAGAATTGAGGTTATGGAACATATTAGTTAAATTAGTGCCAGAGGAAATAGTAAAGCTGCTAAGATTCATATTCCTCAGCTTTTTACAATCACTAAACATGTCCATCATAGTGGTTACTTGATTGGTAGTGAATGAACTTAAATCAATCCCCGTTAGTGCTTCGCAACCACTAAACATATAGGACATATCGGTTACTTGAGGGGTGGTGAAATCACTACTAAGTGTAATCGTCTGAGCTGCCTTGCAACCTCTAAATAATTCTTTCATCTTGGATACTCGGTTTGTGTTGAAGTTGCTTAAATCAATCGACGTTAGTGCAGCGCAATCCTTAAACATAGCCTCCATGTCTTGCAAGTTATGAGTATTAAAATTTGTGGTGCCAAGACTCTCAAAACTCGTACAACTAGAACATCCATCAAACATGTGTGCCATAGTTCTCACATTAGTAGTATTGAAATTGGCACCCTGAATGCTTGTTAAGCTCGAACATCCTGCAAACATGTATGACATATCAACCACATCTTCGGTCTGAAAGCCAGGTAGATCACCATTATTCCAGTTCATAGTCTCGAGATTCGAAAGGCCCTGGAACATCTGGCTACAGTTCTTATTGGCATAAACTAAACCAACTTCACAGACAATGTTAATAGTATAGTGATTGGTATAAGTTTTAACAAGATAGGCCCAAATGTTAAAGGGTGAATTATAATCCTTTAAATTTACAACTTTAACAGTTGTTGGTACTTGTAATGATGATTCGTATGGGTGAACATCGTATCCTTCATTTACATTGAACGCCATGGAATTGATTATACCACCCAAACGATTTATCGAATCTTGTAGTGCTAACATATGGGCATGAAAGGCCGGACCTGGCTCAATATATGCATAATCAGCAATTTCGAATCCGTGGTTGGTGGTTAAGTCGATGGGTACAATCTTATTTAGAGCTAATGCCGGAGGATTACTTATTATAGCATCGGAGTTGCCAAGAAAGTTATCATTCTCATCATACAACTCCAACTCGATGTTGAGTTCGCTTGCATCGAATGGTGGCACGACAACGTCAATAGTGGCAGTGGAGCCAGTACCATTTGCTGCCAAGGTTTTTATGTAACGTACATTACCCTCAGGGTCAGGGTATAGTGATAAAACATTGTCTGCCTGTTCGTGAAGACCATCCATAGCTACTTGAGGGGTACCATTTGGGGTAAGGGTAACATCGGCGGATCCGGCAACGTATGCTCCAGATGCCTGTATGGTGACTCTACTCACCTTGATACCTTGACCATAGTCATTGGTTATGTTCAATCTAAGGATGGAACAAAGGTTCTTGAAATAGAACGTCTTTGTGTTATCATCTGTGACGGCTCCCATAATCATGTTTACCTGTTGTTTGGTTTGATCATTAACAGTCACTTCATGATACACCTGATCGGGACGGTAGTAGATGACTGCGTGAGCAGTTCCAGTGGTTTCGGGGACGAACATTTTTTCGGCTGCATCGAGCGGGAAGATGGCGGCGTAATAACCGTTGGTGCTGTTATCCACATCCACGATTGTTGCATAGGTTTCAGATACATCAGAGAGATCACAATCAAGGGGGGCTCTGTAACCTCCACCCATGACACGCACCTGGTCATCTGCATTCCAATAAGGCCGAACAGCAGTACCAAAATACGCTTTGGTGTCCGGGTCGATAACGGCTTTAAGCGTGACGAAATCCTGGTCTTTCTTGCAGCCGGTCATCACGGCAATACTTGCCAAAAGTGCAAAAAATAGAAATAACTTTTTCATTAGTACGAATATTAATTTGGTTCTTTTGTCAGGGATTAGTAGTAGAAGTAGAATAATCGACAGACCAACCCGTCAAAGAATTTCCACTTAATTGCTCAAAGTCTTGTGTTCCTTGTCTTGAACTTGAAGGAGTTCCGATCTTGTAGGGAGAGTCTACAAATCCCGCCTCCACCTGGAAGGCGACGATCTTGATGGTCGGGGACGCGTAATTTCTTTTCACTGACAGACCCTCGGAGGTGGATTCGAACAGTCCTACGGTGGAATTTTCGTTCAAATTTTCGTTCATGATTGTCCTTTTTTTGAATAAAATTAGTTAATGTATACTATAATTGATTAAATGTCAGCTTTTTGCAGGGGGGGGTATCAAATATTATATGGTGCAAAGATACGACATTTTTTCTAAATAATGTAAATTTGCGCTTGCTAATAATTGTTAAATCTTTATTTTGTGTGTAGGGAATCATTAAAATGGATGGGTTTTTATAGGCAGTAGAAGTATGCAGTGTCATGCGTCAGCCGTCCCCTCTTGAGAGGGGTGGCCGATAGGCCGGGGTATGTATAGTGCCGACGGATGTCGGCGCAAATAACAAGGATTCCTTTTTATTTGTGCTCGCTCCGCGAGCGTGATACATGCTCCCCCGCTTCGCGGTACCCCACTTATAGACATACCCCGTCACTTCGTGACACCCCTCTTATAGACATACCCCCCGCCTATCGGCGTACCCCTTTCAAAAGGGGAAGGGGACGCGCTGCACGCGGCCCAATTGTATACAGCATATAGGCAGATGGATGCGTCAGCCGTCCCCTCTTGAGAGGGGTGGCCGATAGGCCGGGGTATGTATAGTGCCGACGGATGTCGGCGGGAATCAGAGGTCGGGTACTTCCACGCCTAGCATAAAGAAGATGTATTGCGCCGATTCGATAGGATTCCGCCTCACATCCCCATCCAAGAGTCGCACGACACGGATGCCGATAGCATTCATCTGCCTGTCGCGCTCGACATCGTCCAAATGGTCTTCTTTGCTGAAATGGCTGCTGCCATCCACTTCCACCACAGCATGCAGTTCGTGGCAATAGAAGTCTGCAATAAAGTTCAAGATGGGTTTCTGTCGTGTAAACCGGTATCCGGTCTGTTTGTTTTTCAATACCTTCCAGAGCATTGCCTCTGATTTGGTGCCATAGTTGCGCAGTTCGCGTGCCAGCGCGTTCAGCCTTGGGTTGTACGGGGGGAACTTGCCGTGGTACTCGATTCCGTCGGTAGGGATGCCTAACGACTGGAGGATGGTATCGTTGAAAATCATATTGTGGTAACGGAGGTGTTTGTAAAATATTGTATGGGACGTTAAGGGGGATACCTACCCCCCCCGCTTCGCGGTACCCCTCTCTTAGACATACCCCGTCACTTTGTGACACTCCTCTTAAGAGGGGACTGCTGCTGCATGACGCTGGAGACTACGTTGATGGTGAGTATCTAAAAAGGAATCTCGCCACTCTACGGAGGTGTAGGGTGGCGAGATTTTTATTACAGCCTAAAGTTAAAGCAGGAAGGGCTTTAGATTGCTCCCTTTCGGTCGCGACCTAAAGCAGTTTCTTCTTTAGGTTGAGGATCATGTCGTCGGTCATGCGCTCGAGGTCGAACTGGGGGTTCCAGCCCCACTCGTTGCGGGCGCAGCTGTCGTCCATCTTGTCGGGCCAGCTGTCGGCGATGGCCTGCTTGATGGGTTCGGGTTCATAGACCATCTCGAAGTTGGGGTAGCGTTTGCGGATGGTGTTGTAGATAATTTCGGGGTCGAAGCTCATAGCGGTGACGTTGAAGCTGTTGCGGTGGACGAGCTTGGAGGGGTCGGCCTCCATGATGTCGATCATGGCCTTCTGGGCGTCGGGCATGTACATCATGTCCATATAGGTGCCTTTCTTGAGGGGGCAGACGAAGCGCTCGCCTTTGACGGCGGCGTAGTAGATTTCGACGGCGTAGTCGGTGGTGCCGCCGCCGGGGAGGGTCTGGTAGCTGATGAGGCCGGGGAAGCGGACGCTGCGGGTGTCGACGCCGAAGCGTGTGAAGTAGTAGTCGGAGAGCAGCTCGCCCGTCACTTTGGTGACACCGTAGATGGTGTTGGGTCGCTGGATGGTGTCCTGCGGGGTGTTGTCGTGGGGTGTGCTGGGGCCGAAGGCGCCGATGGAGGAGGGGGTGAAGACGGCGCAGCCGAAGAGGCGAGCCACCTCGAGGCAGTTGACCAGGGAGCCGATGCCGACGTTCCAACCGAGCATGGGGTTGAGCTCGGCGGTGGCGCTGAGGATGGCGGCGAGGTTGTAGATGGTGTCGATGTTGTACTGCTTGACGGCGGTGGCAATCTGCATGATTTGGGTGGAGTCGATGCGCTCCACGGGGCCGCGCTCGTAGGGGTCGCCCTTGAGGGGACGGAGGTCGCTGCACACGACGTTGTTGTCACCATAGATGTCTCTCAAATTACGTGTGAGTTCGGAACCAATTTGTCCGCCTGCACCTACTATCAGTATTCTTTTCATTGTGGTAATATTTTAAATAAATCTTTGTTTGAAATGCTGTAATCTTTTCAATCTGCATTCGTTCAAATTGTTGCGGTGTCGGGCCTCAATAATTTGAATTAGCAAATATACGAATAAAATCAATAATAGCTAGATTTTTTGTATTTTTGCGTACACAAATTTGATGCGTATAAGTATGACAGAGGGCTGCAAAATAGCACCGTTGGAGTTTCATAGGCTGACGGTGGAGGACCGAGAATCGGTGCAGCGGGTGACGCTGGCAGCGGGTCGGCGCAACTGTAACCTGACCTTTGCCAACCTGATTGGGTGGCAGTTTTGGTTCAATACGGAGGTGTGTATTGGCGAGTCACATACCCCGGCCTTCGGCCACCCCTTTCAAAAGGGGATGGTGGTGGTGTTTCGGTTCAGCATAGAGGGGAGGCGGGCCTATATGCTGTGCTGTGCGGAGCCTCCTACTGTTTCGTTGTTGGGGATGCTCATCGATGATGCGGCAAGTGTGGGTGCCGACTTGCTGATTATGGGGCTGGAGGACGACCATGCCGCACACGTCAAGGCACTGATGCCGGGCCGTGTCGGCGTGGAGCCTCGAAGAAACCAGTACGACTATATCTATCTGCGGCAGGAGTTGGCGGAGATGAAGGGCAAGAACCTTAAGGCGAAGCGCAACCATGTGAATAAGTTTCTGTCGGAGCATCCCGACTTTGAATACATGGAGCTCACGCCGGAGCGGTTCGACGAGTGCCGCCAGCTGTCGATGCTGTGGCGCAACGAGGTGCATCAGGACGAGCCTTTCTACAACGAGACGGTGCGTGCCGAGCAGCGGGCGATGGAGACGGTGATGGCGCATTGGGACGAGCTGGGGATGCGGGGCGGCTGCATCTATGTGGGCGGGCGCATGGTGGCGTTCACCTACGGCGCGGCGGTGACGCACGACACCTTCGACGTTCTGGTGGAGAAGGCGGACCGCACTGTGGACGGGGCATTCAATATCATCAACCAGCAGTTTGCAGCGCATCTGCCGGAGCAGTACGTGTATGTGAACCGCGAGGAGGACATGGGGTTGGAGGGACTGAGGAAGTCGAAGCTGTCGTACCACCCCTATATGCTGCTTTCGTATAACTATGTGACGGTAGGGGGTGGCAATGAGCTATAGTCTGCAACGGATGACGGCGGCCGATGCCGCCGAGACGGTGCGCTGGATGGTGCGCCAATATGGATTCGACGCTGCCGAGGTGGAGGATTGGGTGGCGCACCTGCATTTCAACTGGCCGATGAGCGTGAAGGCCGTGGATGGCGCAGGGGAGACGGTTGGACTGCTGAATATGAGCGACTACCGCATTGAGGAGGAGACGGCTCAGATGGCCGTCGAGCAGCCTGAGTTGCTGGCACGGCTGAATGGATTGCGGTATATCGCGGTGTTTTCGTTTATCGTGGCCGAGGAGTACCGTGGCACGCAGCTGAACTACGACATGATTATGTCGCTATGGCCCGACCTGCAGGGTTACGACTTTGTGTTCATCCCCGTGATGCATCGCCTGAAGACCCACCGCTACTGGCAGCGTTGGGGGGCGGTGGAGTTTTACCGCGATGAGATGTCGGTCTACTACATGCTGCCGCTGAGCGCGGCGGCAAGGACGGTCAGTCAGATGAATGTGGGAGCCATGATGGCTAGAAAGAGCACCAAGGCCCAAACGTCAAATTTCCTGCCGTTCATAAATTGAAGAGCTGTCGTGCTGAGGCGGTAGTGGTGTCGGCGACTTCTTGGGGAGTGATACCGCGGAGGGTGGCGATGCAGTTGGCTATGAGTGGGATGTAGGCACTCTCGTTGCGCTTGCCACGGTGAGGCACGGGCGGCAGATAGGGGGCGTCGGTCTCGAGTAGGATGCGGTCGAGGGGCACGGCACGTGCCACGTCGGCGAGGGTGGCGTTTTTGTATGTCACTACACCGCCGATGCCGATATGGAAGCCCATCTCGATGGCGCGGTGGGCTTCTTGCACGCTACCACCGAAACAGTGCATCACTCCGCTGTAGCGGGGGCGGTTGAGGTCGCGTAGGAGTCCGAAAAGTTCGTTGTGTGCCTTGCGGACGTGCAAGCATACGGGCAGGCCGAGTTGTTCGGCCCACAGCATTTGTTGACGAAGGACATGAATCTGCTGGTCGAGGAAACTTTTGTCCCAATAGAGGTCGAGGCCTATTTCGCCAACGGCGACGTAGGGAATGTGTGAATTCGTGAATGTGTGAATTTGTGAGTGTGTGGATTCGTTAGTCGGACTAACGCATTTACACATTAACTCATTAACACAATCAAACAGTTTGCTGTGTACGATGTCGAGTTCCTGCTGGAAGTCGGCGGTGACGGAGGTGGGGTGCAGACCCATCATTTGACGGAAGTGCTGGGGATAGGCGTCGGCGAGAGCCTCTTGGCTGTGGTGACTGTGGCTGTCGATGGCGGGCAACAGCATGGTGTCGACCCCAGCCTTCACTGCGCGGAGGACGGATTCGTCGCGGTCGGTGTCGAAAGCTTCGTCGTAAAGGTGGCAGTGGGTGTCAATCATTGGTTTTTGAGTTGCTGTAGCAGGCGTGTGAATTCGTCGTAGACCGACAGCATCTGAGGATTCTCGACCAAAAGGCGACGGTGGGCGTTGAGGGTCTTTTCGTCACCGCGGACAGCGGGTCCGGTCAGCTGGTATCGCACGTCGCCCCACTGCACCCGTTTTGCGGTGGTGAGGATGATGGGATAGAGTATTTCGAAGGGGACATTGTGCTTGTCGCATAGCAACTGCGCTAAGGCATAGAGTCCGTTGGTGAAGTTGTTTACAAAGACAGAGGCCAGATGCAGGTATTGTCGCTGTTGGTGGGTGGTGCGATATACGTGGGTGGATATCATGCTGATGAATTCCTCAATGTCGTCCTCAGTCTTCTTGTTGCAGCCTTCGATGCAGAAGGGCAGTTCGTTGTATTCGATGGCGACATCGCGGACGAAGCTTTGGGGCGACCACAGCACTCCATAGCGCGAACTAGTGGCTCTGAGCACACCCATGGGTGTGGCACCGGAGGTGTGCAGCACTAAAGCACTGCCCAAATGAAGGGAGGGAGCCATGTCGTAAAGGGCATCGTCGGCAACGGCAAAGATATAGATATTGGCGTTGGAGCGGAGTTGGGAGATATTGTCTATGGGCTGCGCCTCAATGCGATGGGCAAGGTATTGTGCATGCGCGATGTCGCGTGACCATACTTGGTCTATGATATGTCCTCTTTGTCTCATTGCAAGAGCCAGATGTGTCGCCACATTGCCTGAGCCTATGAAAGAAATACGCATAGCAGTGGATATTTTAGTGGTTTGCTTATAGCTAATGAGTGTCAGTTATAGTTGTGTGAGTTGAGTTGGCGGCGTATATGCGCTGCTGTGACGGGGTGGAGGCAAAGACAGCTCTGGCTCCAAGGGAGAGGATGGGCTATTAGTATTCGTCCTCCTGGAAGAAGAAGTCTTCCTTAGTGGGGTAGTCGGGCCACAGATCCTCGATGCTGTCGTAAGGGTCGCCCTCATCCTCTATCTCCATCAAGTTTTCAATCACCTCCATGGGTGCACCCGTGCGTTGGGCGTAATCAATCAGTTCGTCTTTAGTGGCAGGCCACGGAGCATCCTCTAACTTTGTTGCTAATTCTAGTGTCCAATACATATTAACTGTTCTACTATTTGATATTCAATTTGCCTTGCCGTGGGGAATTTTGGGCTTGAAACCCATCCCTATAGGGCTCGTAACTTATACGTTTACAATACACAATCTATATACGACGCGATATATTTTTTTTGCAAAAGTACACTTTTTTCTGATATGCGCAAAAAAAAATAGATAAGTTGATTGGCTGTTGCGTCGTGAGGCAGCCAATTTTCAATTCAAGAAGTGTTCCTCGTCGCCTAGAGCCACCACTAGATGGCGTGAAAGGACAAACAGGTAGTCGGAAAGGCGGTTGATGTACGACAGTACGGCGGGGTTGGCAGAGTCGGGTTGTTGGTCGTAGAGTTCTACTATGCGACGCTCGGCACGGCGGCATACTGTGCGCGCCACGTGGCTTTGTGCCGAGGGGATGTTGCCTCCAGGAATGACGAAACTGCGGAAGGGGGGAAGGGTGGCCTGCAGGGCGTCAATGGCCTGCTCCAAGGTGGCGCAATGGGTGGTGAGCTGTGTGCTGTATCCTTCCACGTCGATACCCATTGCGTTGGGGGCGTCGGGTTCGAGGGCCAGCAGGGTCTGGATGGTGAATAGTTGACGCCCGACTTGCTGGAGGAGCGTGCGAGGCTCGGCGAAGGAGGGCGTTGCGGCCAGTTGTTCCGACAGCAGGGCCACATGGGATCCTAGTTCGTCGACAGTGCCGTAAGCTTCTACGCGTGGGTGGCATTTTGCCACACGGGTGCCACCGATGAGCGCGGTGGTGCCTTTGTCGCCAGTCTTGGTGTATATCATACTCTTTCGACGGACTTTACTTCGGGAATGACACGTTTGACGGCTGTCTCAATGCCCTGTTTGAGGGTCTGCAGGGCGTGAGGGCAGCTGCCGCAATGGCCTTTGAGTCGCACCATTACGACTCCTTCGTTTGTCATGTCGACATACTCTACGTCGCCACCGTCTTGCTGTAGATAGGGGCGGATTTGTTCGAGGGCGTTTTTGACACGTGCTTCGATGATGGGTTTCTCTTGGTCGGTCATATTATTCAAAATTGAAGATTGAAAGGTGAAAATTGAAGTTTCGCGGGAGCGGGTAGTTTGGTGCCCCAATGATTTCAATTTTCAATTTTCACCTTTCACTTTTATTTGTTGTTTATTTTGCAGATTTCTCGGATGGCGTTTTCGGCCACTTGCATGAATGCCTTGCTTTCGGGTGTCTCCTGATCGCTCCAAAGTGCCACGGGACGTCCGTTGTCGCCACTCTCGGCAATGCTTTGCACCAAAGGTATCTCGCCCAACAGGGGGATGTTCATCTCGTCGGCCAAACGGCGGCAACCCTGTTTGCCAAAGATGTAGTACTTGTGGTTGGGCAGCTCGGCGGGGGTGAAGTAGGCCATGTTCTCGACAAATCCCAGTACAGGGATGTTGAGGTTGGGGTTGCGGAACAGCTCTACGCCGCGTACCACGTCGGCGAGGGCCACCTGCTGGGGTGTGCTGACGATGATGGCTCCGGTCACCGGCAGGGTCTGCGCCAGCGTCAGCTGCACATCGCCCGTTCCCGGAGGCATGTCGACTACCAGGTAGTCTATCTCGCCCCACCAGGTCTCGGTGGCCAACTGTTTGAGGGCGCCCGATGCCATGGGACCGCGCCAGGCCAGTGCCTTGTCAGGGTCGACCAAAAAGCCGATGGACATCAGTTTGATGCCGTAGCGTTCGACGGGCAGCATGTAGGTCTTACCGTCGTGCTGTTCGCCATATACATCTTCCTGTCCGATATTGAACATGATGGGGATGGAGGGGCCGTAAATGTCGGCATCGATGAGTCCGACAGAGGCTCCCGTCTTGGCAAGCGACACAGCCAGATTGACGGCGACGGTGCTCTTGCCCACGCCCCCCTTGCCGGAGGCGACAACGATGACGTTCTTCACACCGGGCACCAGCTCGTGTGGGTCGGGCATGGTGACGGGGCGTGAGGTGAGGTTGACGGTCACTTCTGCTTCGCGGTCGACATATTCATGTATGGCGTTCACGCAGTCGTCGCTCATGCGCTTTTTCATGGGGCAGGCAGGGGTGGTCAGCACTAGGTCGAATGAGACTTTCTTGCCGTCGATGGCAATGTTCTCAATCATGCCCAGCTCGGTGAGGCTGCGCCCTAAATCGGGGTCGTTCACATGGCTCAAGGCCATTTCTATCATGGTGGTGGTAATCATACTTTTAAGTTGAAAGTTGAGAATTGAAAGTTGAAATTATCGGGGTGTGGCAGTTTTGAAAGTCTCTGGCGACACGCCGGTTATTCGAAAAGTTCTGCTAGTTTCTTCTCCAGTTCTGAGCCGCGCAGGTTGCGGGCGATAATCTTGCCGTCTTTGTCTACCAGCACGGTGGAGGGGACAGACATGATGCCGTAGGTCTTGCCACCCGAGGAGGTCCAGCCGTTGAGGTCGCTGACGTGGTTGGGCCACACCAGTCCATCGTCTTTGATGGCTTTGAGCCATGCGGACTTCTCTTTGTCGAGCGAGACGCTGTAGATTTCAAAGCCCTTGTTGTGATATTTCTTGTAGAGTTTCACCACGTTGGGGTTTTCGCGGCGACAGGGACCGCACCATGAGGCCCAGAAGTCTATCATCACCACCTTGCCACGCAGGTCGGAGAGACGGCGGATGTTGCCCTCGGTGTCTTTCATGCTGATTTCGGGTGCTTCCATGCCGGGCAGCAGCACACTCTTCAGCCTGTCGCTAAGGTGCTTGACATAGGGGTCGTTGGGATAGTCTTTCACCAGTGCGTCGCGGATGTCGGCATAAAGGGCGGCATGGTTCTCGAAGTCCTGCTCGAAGAAGGTGACGAGGAATGCGCTCATCAGCACGTCCTTGTTTTGCGACAGCAGTTGCTCCACCTGTTGTGGTGCAATGGCTTGCATGGTGGGATTGACCGCGCCAAGCAGGATGTCGTAGAACTGGCGATACAAGTCCACATTGCGTGAGCCCTTGCAGTTGGTAATCTTGAAGACACGCTGGTCTGGCATATAGAGCAGGTCGACCGCGACCTTTTCCTTTGGCGCAATCATCAAATGGCAGATGCCCCCGTCGCGGCTGTTGGTGTGGAGGACGTAGAGCGTGGGCGCGGTGGGGGAGAGGGAGAGCTTGAACGACTCGCCTTTGCCCAGACGCAGGGTGTCCACGGTGCGCAGTTGGTCGCCCACCACCTCGCTGAGGATGGCCGTGGTACCTGTGGGCAGGCCTGAAATGGTACCCGAAAGGGTGGTTTTCTGTGCTGACAGGCTACAGGATGTAAAGAATGCCAATAACAATATTAGATGTATCCGTCTCATGGGAATATGGTTTGTTATTTTTTGATTTTTAGTTTCTTGAGAGCGTTCTGTAATTCTATGTCTCCCGTCAGGGCTATTTTGTAGTAGGCATTCTCGCCATAGAGGGTGCTGGCGAGGGTGGCTTTGTAGCGGTTGCGGATGGCATCGCCGTATTTCTTGATGCCTGCTGGACGGCGGGTGATATTCTTTTTGTCGGCTAGTGCCAGGATAGACTGCCATGTGGCATCGTCCACTTGGTAGTTTTTCACAAACTGCTCAATCGTGGGGTAGCGGCTGATGATTTGGTCATAGTTATTAAACAGTTGCTCAAACATGTGTTCTTCCAGCACCCGATTGCTGATCAGCTGGTTGTAGTATATCAGGTTGGTGTCGCTGAAATAGGGCAGCAATATGTCGGGACGTATGCCGCCGCCACCGTACACCTTGCGTCCTTTCTTGGTGAGGAAGGTCTGGGTGGTGTCGTATTCGGCATCCAGTATTGAGTCTGCCGCCACATAGTTCTGTATGATGCGGGTGATGTATTGGCGGTAGTATTCGTCGGTACCCATGTCGTAGGGACGCTGTATGCAACGCCCTGACGGGGTATAGTAGCGCGCAATGGTAAGCAGCACTGCTGCCCCTCCGGGCATCGGGTACTGGCGCTGCACCAGTCCCTTGCCGAAACTGCGATGCCCCACAATGGTGCCGCGGTCGTTGTCCTGCATGGCTCCTGCCACAATCTCGCTGGCACTGGCCGACTCTTCGTCTATCAGCACCGTCAGGCGGTCCTCCTCAAACAGACCTCCACTAGTGGCGTAAATGTCGCTGCGGCTGACATGCTCTCCCTGGGTGTACACAATTAGGTCGCCCTTGGGCAGCAGTTCGTCGCACACGCCGATGGCCGCTTCCAGCGACCCGCCACCGTTGCCGCGCAGGTCAAGCACCAGTTGTTGCATGTTCTCGTGCAGCAGCTCCAGCAGGGCGGCGTGAAATTCGGTGGCAGTGGTGCTGCCGAAATTCGATATGCGGATGTATCCGGTCTTATTGTCCAGCATGACGTGGGCGGGCACCGAGGTGGTGTGTATCACATCGCGTCGCACCTTGAAGGTGTGCAGTTTCTTCGACCCCTGTCGTTGCACGGTGAGTTCCACTGTGCTGAAGCGGGGTCCGCGGATAAGGTCTACTATCGATTTGCCGTTTTCGGTCATGCCTGTGCCCGACACTGTGGTGGTGTCCACGCGTATGATGCGGTCGCCAGCGTGGAGTCCTGCCTTTGCGGCGGGGGCACCGGGTATGGCATGGTAGGCATACACCGTATCGTCAATATAGTAGAGTGTCAGCCCGATACCTTCAAACTGCCCGTTCAAACTTTCTGCCTCTTTCTCATAGACACTGGGGGTGAGATAGGCACTATGGGGGTCTAGGGTGGAGAGTAGCGAGTTCATCATCTCGTCGGTGATAGAGTCGTAGTCCACCTTGTCCACATAAAAGTTGTCTATAAGGTACAGCATGGTGTTGATGCGCTGGTCCCTAGTATTCATCATCTCCTGCTGCTGCCAATATTGGGCATCCAGCTTGGGTGCGGTCATCACACCTATTAGCAGCCCTAACAGCATGGCAAGCAACACAATGCCGACAGAAAAGGTTATCTTCTTTTTCTTTGTCATAGTAGTGCAATAACGGCAGTAGTCCCTTTTTATTGTATTTGAGTATTTTTTGTTTGGGTAAGTTGATAAGTTGTGCAGCAGCCAATTTTCAACTTTCAACTTTCAATTTCTCCATCGCCACCTTCAATATTTCGTCGTGGTCGAAGGCCAGGGGAGGCAGCTCCTCTAGTGGGAACCATTTCGCCTCAGCGGCATCGTCTCCTCCTGCCACCTCAGTCAGTGGCATCTCTATGAGGTAGGCTACGGTGATAGTCCTGCCTCTCGGGTCGCGGTCCACGGTGCTGAAGCTCTTCAGTTCCACTATTTCGCCTGTCGGTGTCAGCCCGGTCTCTTCTTTCAGCTCGCGGAGGGCACACTCCTCCAGTGTTTCGTCCATGTTTAGAAAACCTCCGGGGAAAGCCCAGCAATCCTTGTAGGGCTCGTTGCCACGCCGTATCAGCAGCACTTGTCGGCTGCCGTCGGCTGTCCAGCCTATCACTACGCAGTCTGCCGTCACCGCAGGGCGGGGATATTTGTAGGTGTACATGTTGTAGTAAATTAAAAATTAAGAATTGGTTGTCGCACCACAATTTTAATTTTTAATTCAATTCATACGTCGCTCCGTCCTTGCCGTCCTTCACGGTAACACCCAGCGCGCCAAGTTCGTTGCGGATTTTGTCACTGGTGTCCCAGTCTTTGTTGGCCTTGGCAGTGGCGCGGATGTCCAGTATCATCTTCATCAGTCCGTCGATGAGGGCGGTATTGTCGTTGCTGGCCTCGTCGCGTAGTCCCATGATGTCGAACACAAAGGTGTCCATCACCCCCTTCAGCTCGTCGATGTCGGCTTGGGTGAGGGTGGCCTTCTTGTCGTTCACGGTATTGATTACTTTGGCCATGTCGAACAGGTGGCTGATGACGATGGGCGTGTTGAAGTCGTCGTTCATTGCATCGTAGCACTTCTGGCGATATTCCTTCACGTCCACGCTGCTCGTCTTCGACGGCTGCAGGCGGCCGAGGGTCTTATAGGCCTGCATTAGGCGGTTGTAGCCCTTCTCAGCGGCAATCAGTGCCTCGTTGCTGAAGTCCACCGTGCTGCGGTAGTGTGCCTGTAGGATGAAGAAGCGGATGGTCATGGGCGAGTAGGGTTGCTCGAGCATCTCCTTGCCGTCCTTATCCTTGTGGCTGCCAGTGAAGAACTCGTCGAGGGTGATAAAATTGCCGAGCGACTTGCCCATCTTCTGACCGTTGATGGTAATCATGTTGTTGTGCATCCAGTACTTGCAGGGGCCGTGGCCGCACACCGCTGTCTGCTGCGCTATCTCACTCTCGTGGTGGGGGAACATCAGGTCCATGCCGCCGCCGTGGATGTCGAACGACTCGCCAAGATATTTCGTGCCCATGGCGGTGCACTCGGTGTGCCAGCCGGGGAAGCCCACGCTCCACGGCGAGTTCCAACGCATGATATGCTCGGGTGCCGCCTTTTTCCACAGCGCAAAGTCGCCCGAGAAACGTTTTTCCTCCTGTCCGTCAAGCTCGCGGGTGGTCGACAGCATCTCGTCGATGACGCGTCCGCTGAGGCAGCCATATTTGTGGGTGTCCTCCTGGTATTTGCGCACGTCGAAATAGACGCTTCCGTTGCTCACGTAGGCATAGCCTGCGTCCAGTATCTTCTGCACCAGCTCAATCTGTTCCAGTATATGGCCGCTGGCGTGGGGCTCGATGCTGGGGCGCAGTACATTCAGCGCGTCCATGGCGGCATGGTAGCGGTTGGTGTAGTACTGTGCCACCTCCATCGGCTCCAGCTGCTCCAAGCGTGCCTTCTTGGCAATCTTGTCCTCGCTCTCATCGGCGTCGTGCTCCAAGTGTCCCACGTCGGTGATGTTGCGCACATAGCGAACCTTGTAGCCGATGTGCCGCAGATAGCGAAACACCACGTCGAACGTGATGGCGGGACGGGCATGACCCAAATGGCCGTCGCCATATACGGTAGGTCCGCACACATACATCCCCACATGGTCGGGCGTGAGTGGAGTGAAAAGTTCTTTCTGATGCGAAAGCGTATTATAAATCAATAGTGGTTGCATATTAATAAGATATGAATATTATACTACAATGAAATAAATTGCAAAAATACAACTTTTTTCTGAAACTGCGGGCTACAATAATTCCTCCGACCATCCATGCCCCAAGTCCCAGTGATAGTCAATGACAAATTCGAAGTTCTCAGGCAGGTTAAACTCGTCTTCCAACACCTCGCGGAAGTGTTCTATATCAACCGTTGTTCCGTTCACACCCTCGGTCAGCCAATGCCCTACGCAGACATAATATCGTTCGGTTTCCTCATCAAGGAAGATGCGTCCGCGTGGAATCATGGTGTAGTTGTGTTCTTGATAGTATATTGACGTAATGTCGCCCTTTGCTTCGGCTCTATGGTGCTGTTTCTGCCAGTAGGTCTTGTGCAATTTATGAGTGGTGGCTTTGCCATTCACAAATGGCACATTTTCCGCATCCTCCTTCTCCACGCCAAACAGTGTGCCCAACGCTATGTTATACCAGAATATGCCCACCTTGGGCTTCCCGTTGTCCATAAATCCCGACATGATGTCGCACAACTCCTTATGTTCGCTGCCGTTAGTGTGGTTAATACCGTTCCTGTCTTTTTCCATCTTTGTGTAATATTGTTTCTGTCTAATAACGCAGACTAATCAATTATATTGTGAAAAGCAAAAACCAAAGAAAGTGTATTTTCCCCATTCATAATTTGCTTGTATGGGTCATAAAGGAATTGCCTTATATGCAAAACAAAATATGGTGTCTATCTACCCATTCCCTATTTTAGAAAAGTGCCGTAAACGGAAAGATGTAAAATAGACCTCATTGGGCAACAAATGGAAATATAGAGGAATGTTTAAATGTTATTTTGTATATTACTGTAAATCATAATAATTGCAATATTGTTTATTTAAATTTGTCGGCAATTAAAAAATAATATGTATCTTTGCATTGTGAAAAATATGTTTTCTATATAAAACAAAATATGGCATAATTTGTTTCCTATAGAAAACAAATTTATGTAATAATTGTATGTTTGTAAAGACACTTTCGTATGGAGGAACTATACAAAAAACAGGATGCATTATTGCGTGCCACTAGTTTGAAAATTGTACGTGGGTATATGCAGAGCATTAATTGGGAGGCTCCGATGTTTTGCTTGCGCGGAGCGCGAGGTGTGGGCAAATCCACTCTTCTGCGACAATATGCCAAAATGAAATTCCCAGCTGGCAGTGAGGAGGTCTTATATTGTACACTTGACGGTGTCTATTTTTCTACTCATAGTATATTGTATGTAGCCGAAAAGTTCTATCAGCATGGAGGACGACTTTTGATGCTTGACGAGGTTCACAAATACAATGGATGGAGTCGTGAGGTGAAAGAGATTGCCGACCTTTATCCCGACTTGCAAGTCATTCTCAGCGGTTCCTCGATGCTCAACTTGTTAGACGGGGATGCCGACCTATCGCGTAGATGTGTGGGATATGATATGCCGGGGCTTTCTTTTCGCGAGTTTTTACAATTCTATAAAGGCATTGAGTTACCTCCGTTTTCGCTTGAAGAAATTTTGTCTGATTCCCAGCAAATAGCATCCATGGTCAATGATGTGTGCCGTCCGTTGCAACAATTCCATGAATATTTGCAATATGGATATTACCCTTATTACCTCAAAAATAAGATAGACTACTACACGCTTATTGAGCAGACAGTAAACTATGTTATCGAAGCGGAACTGCCGATATTGCGTTCTGTGGATGTGACGAATTGTAGAAAACTGAAAGCATTGCTGTCGGTTCTTTCGCTAACGGTACCATTCGAGGTGGACATCAGCAAGTTGGCGGTGGCTATCGGTGCCACACGTGGAACTGTGTTAGATTACTTACGGTATCTTTCTGATGCAGGACTGCTGTCGTTGCTTTATAGCGACCTTTTGTCTGTCAAGAAAATGCAGAAACCAGACAAGATATATCTCAATAACCCCAACCTGCTGTACGCATTGGCTGGCAGTCAGGTGAACATAGGTACTATTAGGGAATGCTTTGCCGTCAACCAGTTGACACAAAGGCACAAGGTCGAATACGGACGTAATAAAGGCGACTTCAAGGTTGACGGACAATGGACATTTGAAGTTGGTGGCGAAAATAAGTCATTCGGACAAATAGCCGACATCCCCAATTCTTACATTCTTGCCGACGACATTGAGATGCCTCATGGCAACAAAATCCCCCTTTGGATGATAGGTTTCTTATATTGATTTGTAGTGTAAGGCGATATTTCAGAAAAGTGCCGTAAACGGAAAAAATATGAAATAGGCTATCATCATGTATTTCTAACCCCTATGGAAAATACCGACATTATTG
>JAEEIS010000241.1 GCA_016281475.1 Bacteroidales bacterium | reverse complement strand
TTGGAGTTTCTCGGAAGCGCCGTTGTCCTCGACGAAGAACTTGCCGTAGATGTCGTCGTTCTCCTCTTGGAAGGTCAGCTTGTTGACCAGCTCGCCTTGCAGGAAGCGGGTGTCGCCTGGCTCGATGATTTCGACCTTACGCATCATCTGACGCACGATGACCTCAAAGTGCTTGTCGTTGATGACCACACCTTGCTGACGGTACACGCTCTGTGCCTCGTTGACGATGTATTCCTGCACCTTCATCGGGCCCATAATGGCCAAGATGCTGGCAGGCGTGATGACACCTTCCGAAAGCGGCTGACCAGCCTTCACGAAGTCGTTCTCCTGAGCCAGAATCTGCTTCGAGGTCGGGATGAGGTAACGCTTCTCCTCGCCCGTCTTGGCGGTGACCACGACCTCACGGTTGCCACGCTTCAGTTTCTTCTCAAGGTGGACGATACCGTCGATTTCGGAAACGATAGCCGGGTCGATAGAGTTACGGGCCTCAAACAGCTCTTGCACACGCGGCAGACCGCCGGTGATATCGCCGCCGCCAGAGACGTTACGCGGGATACGGACCAGTTGGTCGCCAGCGGTGATGGCATCGCCCTCTTCAACGACGACGTGGGCATCGACGGGCAAGTCATACGAAACGATTGTCTCGCCGTTCTCATCCACGATGTCGATGAGCGGGTTCTTTGCGCCTCTCCTACCCTCGATGATGACGCGCTCGTTAAAGCCCGTCTCAGCGATGGTCTCATTACGGTAGGTCACGCCTTCGATGACATTCTGGAAGCGCACCTTACCGCTGTGCTCGGAGATGATGGTGGCATTGTAGGGGTCCCATTCGCAAATCTTGTCACCCTTCTTCACCTGATCGCCAGACTTGAAGAACAACTTGGCGCCATAAGGCACGTTGGTCGTCATCAACACGACATCGGTGTTGTTGTCGTGCAGCTTCAGTTCAGCGGAACGGCCGATGACAATCTGATAGTTGTCGTTATCCTTGTTGACCTCAACGGAACGGAGTTCGTCGATTTCGAGGTAGCCGTCATACTTGGCTTCGGTGCTGTTGGCCACCAGGCCCTTCGATGCCTTACCACCTTGGTGGAAGGTACGCAGTGTCAGCTGGGTACCAGGCTCACCGATGGACTGTGCGGCGATGACGCCTACAGCCTCGCCTTTCTGCACCAGCTTGCTCGACGACAGGTTGCGGCCGTAGCAGTTGGCGCAAACGCCGCGCTTCGACTCGCAGGTCAGCACGGAACGGATCTCGACGCTGTCGAGAGGCGACTCGTCGATGGCCTCAGCGATGGCTTCGTTGATTTCTTCGCCGCTCGCCACGATGAGTGCATTGGTTTGCGGGTGGAACACGTCATGCAAAGCCACACGGCCGAGGATGCGGTCGTACAACAAGGAGTGCTTGCCGGGTTCTTTGATCTCCTCACCGCGCGAGATGGTCATACCACGGAGCGTGCCGCAGTCCTTCTCGGTGATGATGACATCGTGGGCCACGTCGACGAGACGACGGGTCAAGTAACCAGCGTCAGCGGTCGTCAGGGCGGCACCGGCCAGACCCTTACGGGCCCCGTGGGTGGAGAGGAAGTACTCCAACACCGACAGGCCCTCTTGGAAGTTCGACAGAATGGGGTTCTCGATGATTTCGGAGCCGCCCGAGCCAGCCTTCATAGGCTTGGCCATCAGGCCTCTCATGCCGCAGAGCTGCGACACCTGAGCCTCGGAACCACGAGCACCAGAGTGAAGCATCATGTATACAGGATTGAAGCCTTGGTCGTCGCTCGACAACACCTTCATCACTTGTTGGGTGAGTTTGGCATTGACATCGGTCCAAAGGTCAACGATCTGGTTGTAACGCTCATTCGGGCCCATGAAACCCATCTTCTCGAACTCACGGATTTCAGCAGCCTTAGAGTTAGCCTCCGAAATCAAGCCCTTCTTCGTTTCAGGGACAAGAACATTGCCCAGGTTAAACGAAAGACCACCTTTATAAGCCTGATAGTAACCCATATTCTTGATGTCATCCAAGAACTTGGTGGTCACTGCAGTACCTTCCATACGCACCATGTCACCGACGATGCTACGCAACGACTTCTTGGTCAGCAGTTCGTTGATGAAGCCATAGTCATCGGGAACCACCTGGTTGAAGATGACACGACCCACAGTAGTTTCAATGAGCTTGGTGACCAACTGGTCATCCTCGCGCACCTTAACACGCACCTTGATGATAGCATGCATATCGGCACGACCTTCGTTATGGGCAATAATCACCTCCTCCGGTGAATAGAAAGACATACCCTCACCCTTTACAGGATGATCGGGAGTGCTCTTACGCGGCTTGGTGATGTAGTACAGACCAAGAACCATATCCTGAGAAGGCAGTGTGATAGGAGCTCCATTCGAGGGGTTCAAAATATTGTGCGAAGCCAGCATCAGAATCTGTGCCTCGAGGACGGCAGCGTTGCCCAACGGTACGTGGACAGCCATCTGGTCGCCGTCGAAGTCAGCATTGAATGCCGTACACACCAAGGGGTGCAGACGGATGGCTTTGCCTTCGATGAGCTTCGGCTGGAAGGCCTGGATACCCAGACGGTGCAGCGTAGGAGCACGGTTCAGCAAAATCGGATGTCCCTTCAAGATATTCTCGAGGATGTCCCAAACGACGGGATCCTTACGGTCGACAATCTTCTTGGCTGATTTCACGGTCTTGACGATGCCGCGCTCGATGAGTTTGCGGATCACGAACGGCTTGAACAGCTCAGCAGCCATGTCTTTAGGCAGACCGCATTCGTTCATATTCAAATCAGGACCGACCACGATAACGGAACGACCAGAGTAGTCGACACGTTTACCAAGCAGGTTCTGACGGAAACGGCCTTGCTTACCCTTCAAGCTATCGCTCAACGACTTCAGCGGGCGATTCGAGTCGGTCTTCACTGCGCTCGACTTGCGCGAGTTGTCGAACAACGAGTCGACGGCCTCTTGAAGCATACGTTTCTCGTTACGCATAATGACGTCAGGAGCGTTGATTTCAATCAAACGCTTCAGACGGTTGTTGCGGATGATGACACGACGGTAGAGGTCGTTCAAGTCGGAAGTAGCGAAACGACCACCATCCAACGGGACGAGAGGACGGAGCTCCGGAGGAATCACCGGCACCACCTTCACAATCATCCATTCAGGACGGTTCTCAATATGTGTGTTGGCCTCGCGGAAAGCCTCAAACACCTGCAGACGCTTCAAGAGCTCCTGTTTTTTCTGTTGAGCTTTCACCTCGTTGGCTTCGGCACGCAGACGGTTGGCTTCCTCGTCAAGGTTGAGCTTTGCCAAAAGGTCGTAGATAGCGTCAGCACCCATTTTGGCGATGAACTTGTTCGGATCATCGTCGCTCAGATATTGATTCTCGATCGGGATCATCTCCATCAGGTCGAGATATTCTTCCTCTGTCAAGAATTCCAACTTGGTCACCTTACGGCCTTCGTTGTCATTCGGGATGGCTTGTCCTTCCAAGACACCACCTTGAATCACGACATAACGCTCGTAATAGATGATGGAATCGAGTTTTTTGGTAGGGATGCCGAGCAATGCACCAATCTTGTTGGGCAAAGAGCGGAAATACCAAATGTGGGCTACGGGCACCACCAATGAGATGTGGCCCATACGTTCACGACGGACTTTCTTCTCTGTCACCTCAACACCGCAGTGGTCGCAAATGATGTTCTTGTAGCGGATGCGCTTGTATTTACCACAGTGGCACTCCCAGTCCTTGACGGGACCGAAGATGCGCTCGCAGAACAAACCGTCACGTTCGGGCTTGTAGGTACGATAGTTAATGGTCTCGGGTTTCAACACCTCGCCATGCGAACGGGCAAGGATCGATTCCGGCGAAGCCAAGCTCACCGTTATGCTAGCGAAATTGCTATTTACAATATTATTGGTTGCCATTTTTCTTTCCTTTCTTTACTAGCATTAAACATCAATTCAGCACACGGCCTTCCTTGTCCTTGAAGGTGATTTCCAAGCCCAAGCCACGAAGCTCGTGGATGAGCACGTTGAACGACTCAGGAATGCCCGGGATAGGCATGTTGTCGCCCTTCACTATGGCTTCGTAGGCCTTGGCACGACCGTTCACGTCATCCGACTTCACGGTCAGGATTTCCTGCAACACGTTGCTAGCGCCGAAGGCTTCGAGAGCCCAGACCTCCATTTCACCGAAACGCTGGCCACCGAACTGGGCCTTACCGCCCAGAGGCTGCTGCGTAATCAACGAATAAGGACCAATCGAACGTGCGTGCATCTTGTCGTCGACCATGTGGTGCAGCTTCAGCATGTAGATGTAACCCACGGTGGCAGGCTGATCGAAAGGCTCGCCCGTCTCACCATCGTAGAGTTGTATACGGCCGTTGGCAGGCAAACCAGCCTTAGCCATATACGCATTGATCTCGTCCAAAGTGGCGCCATCAAAGATAGGCGTGGCAAACTTCAAGCCGAGTTCGTGACCGGCCCAACCGAGCACAGTCTCATAAATCTGACCGAGGTTCATACGCGAAGGCACGCCCAAGGGGTTCAACACAATGTCGACAGGAGTACCGTCGGCGAGGAAAGGCATATCCTCGGCACGAACGATCTTCGACACGATACCCTTGTTGCCGTGACGACCAGCCATCTTATCACCGATCATCAGCTTGCGCTTCTTGGCCACATACACCTTGGCCATCTGGACGATGCCGTTAGGCAGCTCGTCACCAACGCTGGCCACATACTTCTCGCGATTGTAGCGGCCTTCGATCTCCTTGTGTTTCACCGTGTAGTTGTCGATGATAGCACCAATCATCTTGTTGATCTTCTCGTCCGACGTCCACTTGTTCGGGTTAACCGACAGGTAGTCGATCTCATAAAGGGCCTTAGCCGTGAACTTGGCTTTCTTGGGAATGAGGTTTTCCTTGAAATTATTGTAGACACCTGTCGAGGTGCGACCGTTCAGCAAGGTCATCAATTTCTCGACCAGCACGTCCTTCAAGGCGCCCAACTCCTTCTGGCAAGCGGCATCGATCTTGGCGATGTCTTCTTTGTCCTTGGCGCGGGCCTTGCGATCCTTTTGCAGACGCGAGAACAAACGTTTGCCGATGACCACGCCTTTCATCGAAGGACCAGCCTTCAACGAGGCGTTCTTCACATCGCCAGCCTTGTCGCCAAAGATGGCGCGGAGCAGCTTCTCCTCAGGTGTGGGATCGCTCTCGCCCTTAGGCGTGATCTTACCCACCAGGATATCACCTTCCTTGACCTCGGCACCCACGCGGATGATACCGTGCTCGTCCAAGTCCTTGGTGGCATCGGTGCTCACGTTCGGGAT
>JAEEIS010000240.1 GCA_016281475.1 Bacteroidales bacterium | reverse complement strand
CTCGGGTCGCGGTAGAATGTGTCGGCATCGATGGCTACATTGGCAAAGTCATGGATGGCATCAAGGTGATTCTTGGCCTGATGATAGCCTATAGGAGATGGCTGGGCTTTTGATAGTTGCGAGAGCGATACTCCTCTTATATACACAGTGTTCACAATGAAATAAGTGTCGCCTACGCGACGCACGTCGCCAATCCCCCATACCACATACTCGCGGCCTGTAGCTCGCTCTACAAACCATGTCGACCGGCCAAACTCGCCATTATCCATTTCATAAACACGATAGTCATCGTCTTCTGCTATTAAATCGTCCACGGTGGCACACGGTCTCCAGCTACGTGACACAGTGTCGAAAAACTGGTCAGTTGTTTCCCCTGAACCATAATGGTGGTAAAAAAGGGTATCGTGGCAAACATAAAGGTCGTCAAGATAGTGCATACTCTTCACCGGCGTGGGCAGCTCTTCGAGTTCGAGACTGCTCATGTTCACCACCTCCATCAAACTGCCACGGCCAGCATACGTCGAACTATAGGCAAAAAGACAATAATAGCGACCATGGTAGTTGGTGGCTTTCATCAATTTAGCATTTCCCTGTACGCCTAAACACTCACGTAGGTTGAGCACAATAGAACGCTCTGTCTCGATTGTTTTAACAGAGGAACAACCTAAGACTATGATTGCCAATATGACAGCAACCCCAAACAAGAACGCCTTCATGGTAATTGTAATGATTTTTCATCCATAACGCAATAGCAGATAAATTATTGCATGTAATAACAATAAGTCTGTTCCAACCCTACTTCCTCCCAGTTGCAGCCTACTTTGCGCCGCCTTTCGGAGGGTTGTTTAAGGCTTCTGGAGCGACAAAGAGCCATTGATGAATCCTTGATGGATGGAGAGTCACTGGGAGTTACTAGGGGGTAAGGAGGTTGATACGTAGAGGTGTGGAAACGATAAAAAAGCCGAGGAGGTTTGTAGAAGTCATCATAAAAAGTTGGTCAAATAATTTCAAACAGTTTTTAAGTCAATTTTTTTGTTTAACTTTGCACATTTTAGAAATGTAAGATTAGATACGTAACTGCATGAAAGTATTATTGTTCCTTGTCAGCCTATCGCTGCTGGTCGTCACCCACGAGCTGGGTCATTTGTTTTTTGCAAAACTGTTCCGCACACGAGTCAACCGTTTTTATGTCTTTTTCAACCCTAAATTTTCGATTTTTAAAGCAAAAAAGTTTGGTGGCAAGTGGCATTTTCTCTTTTTCAACAAGGAAACGCCCGAGTCGTGGGAGGCAGAGAACCTTCAACCCGAGGACCAAAACAATACCCTTTGGGGCTTGGGGTGGATACCGCTGGGCGGCTACTGCGACGTGGCAGGCATGGTCGATGAGACTAAGGACAGTGAGGACATGGCGAGCGAACCACAGCCGTGGGAATATCGCACCAAGCCTCATTGGCAGCGTCTCCTTATCATTTCGGGGGGTGTGTTGGTGAACTTCATTTCGGCATTGATTATTTATGCCGGAGTGTTCGCCCATTGGGGCGAGGACGAGCTGCCGCTGCGTAATGCGAAGCTGGGTTACGAGTATCACCAGATATTGCTCGACGAGGGCTTCCAGAATGGCGATATTATCTATGCTTTCGACGGGGTGGAGCAGTACGACTTTACCAGCGCCACCACGGCGCTGGTGCTGCATACACCTAAGGAGGTGACCGTGCTGCGTGGCGACAGTTTGGTGTCGTTTGCCTTGAGCAGTGACCTGCTGTCGAAGATTGCCACGGAGAATCCCAAGCAGATAATGAGTGTCCGCTATCCGTTTGTGGTGAAGGACTTCTCGCCAGGATCGGTTGGCAAGCGTTCAGGCCTGTTGCCAGGCGACAGTTTGGTGAGCATTTGTGGCATACCGACACCGACGGCCACCGACTTGACTGCGACGTTGGGCAACTATGCTGGCGACAGCGTGGTGGTGGGGCTCTACCGTGGGGGAAAGTATGCTGAGGTGCATGCACAGCTGGGTAAGGACGGCAAGTTGGGTATCTTTGCAGTTAGCGATATGAGCCAGCTGTTTGAGGTGGTTCATAAGGACTATACTGTATGGCAGGCAATACCGGCGGGCATCAAGCATGGTTGGGAGACGCTGGTCACATACGTTACCTCCCTGAAGGTCCTGTTCAGCAAAGGCGGCTTGAACAGCCTTGGCGGATTTATCACAATGGGTAGCATATTCCCCAACACATGGGATTGGCATAGCTTCTGGAATATCACTGCGTTGCTGGCAATCGTGTTGGCATTTATGAATATCATTCCCATACCGGGTTTGGACGGTGGCCATATCGTTCTCACCCTATGGGAAATGGTTACACACAAGCCGCTGAATGAGAAGGCTCTGGATGTGATACAGAAGATAGGTCTTGGGTTGTTGATAGCGTTGTTGGTACTTGCCAACGGTAACGACCTTATCAGGCTGTTTAACGGATGGTTTATGCAGTAGTTGAATTAAAAAATGAAACCGCACACCTTTAGCTCGGAAACCCTTAAAACGTCTTATGAAGAAGATTGATCGGCTCATACTAAAGTCTTTCCTCGGCCCGCTGTTGCTGACGTTTGCGATAGCGGTGTTTGTGCTGCTGATGCAGTTTGTATGGAAGTATATTGACGACTTGGTAGGCAAGGGGTTGGAGTTTGGTGTCATTGCCGAATTGCTGCTGTATGCCTCTGCTACGTTTGTACCCATGGCGTTGCCGATAGCCGTGCTGTTTGCCTCCATTATGACGATGGGCAATTTTGGCGAGAAGTACGAACTGGTGGCCATGAAGGCGGGCGGCATTTCGGTGAGCCGTATCATGCTCCCGATGGCAATAGTGGCAATGTTGCTGATGGGCATCGCTTTCTATTTTGCCAACAATGTGTTGCCGGTAGCAATGTTTCAGTACCGAACCACGCTCTACGACATCCAGCGCAAAAAGCCTGCTGTCAGCATCCGCCCCAGCGAGTATTACAATGAGATTGACGGCTATGTCATCCGTGTGAATAAAAAGGACCCCGATGGGCGTACCATGCGCGACATCATCATCTACGACCACACCGAGGGAATTAATCGAACCAATATTATCGTCGCAGACCATGGTTATATGCAGTCTACCCCCGACGACCACTATTTGCTGTTTACGCTCTACGACGGCTACTCCTATAGTGAGCCTACCGACGGTGAAAACTATCAGAAACGTCCTTTGACCAGCATTGGTTTCGACGAGCAAGTGATGACTTTCGACATATCCTCATTTGCCTTTGAGAAGTCGGATGCGCAACTTTTCTCTAATCATTACCAGATGCTTAATGTGGCGCAGCTGGACTCAACGGTAGGGTCACTCGAGGAGTCTCTCAATTCCCGTTACGAAGAGTTTTGCACTTCGTTGGTGGACAAGATGAGGGTGTATGACTATTGCAAAAAACATACTGGCGATAGCACTGCCTACATTGATGTGGCACAGCTGATAGCCGACACCAATGCCGACCATCGCAACAAGGTGCTGACACAGGCACGGGCGGTGGCGTTCAACGCCATGTCGGACGTACAGGTATACCGTCAATGTGTCATTAGCGACAAGGAGTATATCAACCGTCACTATATTGAACTGATGCGCAAGTTTACACTCTCTGTGGCGTGTTTGCTGCTTTTCTTCATCGGTGCGCCGTTTGGTTCCATTGTGCGCAAGGGTGGCTTGGGTATGCCCTTGGTGGCATCGGTAGTGTTCTTTGTGATTTATTATGTTGTCGGCATGATATACGAGAAATCGGTGCGCGAAAGTGCCATCGGCCCCATAGGCATGTGGGTTGCCACATTTGTCTTTATTCCCATTGGGGCGTTGCTCACCTGGCAGGCGACTACCGATTCCAGCCTTTTCGACCTCTCCATGTGGAAGAAATGGCTCCACATTAAGGATAGGATAAAACCCGACAGCAACAACGATGCGAAACAAGGTGGTTGTGAATAACTAGATGGTTCTCTTTGTAGGTAATATAATACAAGATCAAGATGGATTTCTCAAACGATACAATAAATAGTTTTCTAGCTAAAGAGTGTAGCCACTATCCTGAATTGCTGCAGAAATATGGGGAAGGTCTCGCTGCACAAGAAACTGATGTCGCATTTTGGGAATCTTTATCGGAACACCTTGATTGCTTCCGTGTATGTGATGAATGTGGTAAACCCATGATTGAAGGCTATGTGGTAGACGGATGTGAGACATATTGTTCGGAGGAATGCCTACATAAGCATATCTCATCAGATGAATTTACCGAACTCTATAATAATGGTGAAGGCGATACTTATTATACAACCTGGTATGAAAATTCAATGACATTTAGAACTCAACAATGAAAGCGAAACCATTTATCAAGTGGGTTGGCGGTAAAGGCCAACTTATAGAACAACTGGAAGCATTGCTACCAGCTGACTTTGACCGATGGGAGAATGTCACTTATATTGAGCCTTTTGTCGGAGGAGGGGCGATGCTCTTCCACATGTTGCAAGTACATTCGAATATTCATTCAGCAGTTATTAACGATATTAATGCTGATTTGACAACATGTTATCGCGTAGTGCGAGACTCACCTACGGAATTGATTAAAGCATTGACAGAGATACAGAAAGAGTATTACACTTTAGGTTCAGAGAATTTGCGTAAACTATTTTTCATGGCGGTGCGTGATGAATTTAATACCAAGGCATTGGATGATATTAGGAATACAACACTATTCTTTTTCCTCAATAGAACTTGTTTTAATGGTCTATATCGTGTAAATAAAGCAGGCTTATTTAATGTCCCATTTGGACGATATGAAACTCCAACAATTTGTGACCCAATAACAATATATGCTGATAGTGAGTTGCTGCAAAATGTAGAGATAATGACTGGGGATTATCAACAGACGTTTGATTGTGCATGTGGTAATACTCTCTTCTATTTTGACCCGCCATATCGTCCATTAAGCAATACGTCAAGCTTTAATGACTATACTAAGGAAGCATTTAATGATGTTGCACAAAAAAGATTAAAGCATTTTTGTGACAAGATAGAAAATGCAGGTTATTCCTTTATGTTGAGTAACTCGGACTGCTTTAATACGCCACATCGTGACCGTTTCTTTGAAGACTTATATATTGAATATGAGATAGACAGGGTGTGGGCAACACGTAGTGTGAATGCAAATTCTTTGAAGCGAGGTAAACTACAGGAAATACTTGTACACAATTATTCACAAATAAAAACAACAGATGGCAGCTCATACACAAAAAGAGTTTGACCTTTTCATGTCACAATTAAAAGAGACAAATGCTACTCTTGACTTTTATTGTGATTTTGAAAAGATTTCAGCAAATGTTGCAAACATTGCTATTAGTCTGCATATGCTCAATTATCTACTTGGAAAGAAGGATTTGAGAGGAGCTGTGGAATCTTTATGGAAAAGGGATTCAAGTGTCTTTGATGTGATGGATATTTTGATTGCAACTAGAAAGAAAGATAACAAATTGTTCCTTGACGATAAAGGTGAGTGTCAACTAATACATACGTTATTTTCTAGTGTTGATGGAGTGATGAAGTTTCTTTCAGAGACGGGATTGGATGAGGTTTTTCAAAAACGTGAAATAAGAGATTTGGTTGATTATGTTTTTGGTGTGGAGACAGGTCTAGATACAAATGCAAGAAAGAATCGGAGCGGTACTATCACAGAGAAATGGGTAGCAAAGATTTTCAAGAACAATAATGTGGCTTTTCGCCAACAAGTTTCCTCAAAACAATTCCCCCCAATTGCAACTGTACTAGGAGTAGACCAAAAGGTATTTGATTTTGTTATCGAGAGTAAGGGCGTTACGTATTTAGTTGAAGTTAATTTTTATTCTGGAGGTGGTTCAAAACTGAATGAAGTGGCGCGTTCCTATACAGATGTAGCACCCAAAATAAATAGTGTGGCGGGTTATGAATTTGTGTGGATAACAGATGGTATCGGTTGGCACGATGCAAGCAACAAATTGCAAGAAGCATTTTCAATCATACCAAGAGTGTATAATCTAACATCGATAGATGATTTTATTGCAGAGCTAGAATCGTAATGGTGCCAACATACAAATCAAGTGAAGAGGATTTTATGCTGTTTCATGGTGATTGCATGGAACTCATTGGACAATTGCATGATGATTCGTTCCAAACAATCTTTGCAGACCCACCCTACTTCTTGAGTAATGGTGGTATAAGTATGCAAAGTGGCAAGATCGTATGTGTAGACAAAGGGGATTGGGACAAGGGTGGTTCACCTCAATATATTTACGAGTTTAATAAGCAATGGCTTTCACTTTGTCGTAGCAAATTGAGAGATAGTGGCACGATTTGGATAACAGGTACATACCATAATATTAATACCGTGGCTACCTGTTTAAACGAGTTGGGTTATAAGATACTGAACATGATAACGTGGGCGAAGACCAATCCGCCACCCAATATTAGTTGTCGTTATTTTACATATTCTACAGAGTTTGTTTTATGGGCAAGAAAGTCTGAGAAGAAAACCCATTATTTTGATTACGAATGTATGAAGAAGGTGAATGGAGATAAACAAATGCGCGATGTGTGGAACTTACCAGCAATTTCGGCATGGGAAAAGACTTGCGGGAAACATCCGACACAGAAACCTTTAGCATTGTTATCTCGCATTCTTCTTGCATCGACAAGACGCGGCGATTGGGTGCTTGACCCATTCGCGGGGAGTAGTACAACGGGTATCGCCGCAAATTTGATTGGAAGGAAATATGTAGGCATTGAGAGGGAGGAGCAATATATCGATATGGGTCGGCGAAGAAGGGAAGAGTTAGATGATGTTAGGTACGCAGCAAAAATGCGAATGAAGATAAAGGACATCAAATTACTTGAGGTGAGTGGTGATTTGTAGACATTAACTCTTCTTTCTCTCCTCAAACCCCCGCACTTCTTGTTGGAATCGTAGGTTGGCTTTGCAGAGGGCATCGTCGGCGTTGATGCCGCGGTCGTGTGCCCAGTGCACCAGTTGGAACAGCAGGTCGCCGAATTGTTGTTCGTCCATGTCGTCATGCAATGGGGTAGGGGAGGCGATGTCTTTGTAGCCGATGCCTGCCGCCTTTTCTTGCAGCCGCACCGCCTTCACCAATGGCGGTAGCCCTGCAGGCACGCCTTCTAGCACTGATTTGCGCCCTTCGTGCATCTTTATCTGTTCCCAGCTTTCGCCGCCGTATTGCTCTTTGTGGTAGATAAAGGGATGACGGTCTATCAGCTTGTCGCAAATGGCGTTCAACACATCGGCGGTGGTGAACATGTGTTCGTCTTCGGCTATTTTGGAATAGAAGAGCAGGTGCATGAATAGGTCGCCGAGCTCTTTCTTTAATTGAGAGTTGAGAATTGGAAATCGAGAATTAGCTGCCGTATCTGTATAATCTTCAATTTCCAAAATGGCCTCGCTCAATTCGTATACCTCCTCGATAGTGAGGTAGCGTAGGCTTGCGAGGGTCTGTACACGATCCCACGGACATTCTTTGCGCAAGGTGTCGAGAATGTTGTTCAGACGTTGGAATGCGTCGAGTGTTTCTTGTGTCATAAACGGCGCACCTCCTCTACACCCTTCAGTTTGCTGAGGTTGGCTATCAGTTGGTTTAAGTTATCAAGGTCGAGGACATACAGCATGATAATACCGCGCACAATGCCTTCGACGGCCTCTAGCGTGATGGCACGCATGTTGAGGTTCATCTGCTCGGATACGATGGCGGTAATCTCCTGTAGCAGGCCTTTGCGGTCGATGGCGGTGAAGGCGATACCCGACAGGAGTGCCACATGCTCTCCCGGGCGCCATCGGGCGCGTACGATGCGGTTTTCGTGGTTTGCCATCTCGTCCATTGCCACCTTGCAGGTGGTGCGGTGCACCATTATCTTGCCGTCGGTGACGATGCCCACCACGTGGTCACCCTGTACGGGGTTGCAGCACGAGGCGGGTTCTGTGGTGTAGCGTTCGTACTCCTTGTCCAGCAGGAAGGAACGTTGGCGGTGGCCTTTTTTCTCATCGGTATAGGTATTGCCGAAATTGATGGCAGTGCTGTTCTTGTCGAATAGGGAGCTGTACTCGCCCATGAAATAGACATTGTGTCCCGGCAGGTCGCCACGGTTAAAGCATTGCATCACCTCGCGCTCTCCGATGATGCCCATGGCCAGTTGGAAATAGAGGTCCACGTCGCTAGCTATGCCTAGGAAATGCTTCAGCTGTCCGAAATTGGCGGTGTTGTTGCGTAGCTTCAGCCGTTTGAATATCTCTTGCAGTCGTTGGGCTCCTTCTTCGCGATAGCCTTTCCTTTGGTCGCGCAGATAGTCCTTCAGGGCCTCTTTGGCACGCGTGGTGTAGACCATGTTGAGCCAATCCTCGACAGGGTGGGTCTTGCGACTTGCCAACACTTGCACCTGCTCTCCTGCTCTCAATTTGTGTCCTATTGGCTCCACCTTTCCGTTCACCTTGGCACCCATGCAGTGCAGTCCCAGGTTGGTGTGGATGGCAAAGGCAAAGTCCAGCACGGTGGCGTGGGCTGGCAGTTTTATCATATCACCCTTGGGGGTGAAGAGGTATATTTCTTTGGTATAGAGTGTCTCCTTGAACTCCTCCACTAGGTCAAGGGCACTCTTCTCGGTGTTCTCCAGCGTGCTGCGTATCTGTTGCAACCACACCTCCACAGGACTCATCTCCAACTCCTCTTCAGGGTGTGCCTCCTTGTAGAGGAAGTGCGCCGCCATGCCTTTCTCGGCTATGACATCCATACGTGTGGTGCGTATCTGTATCTCCACCCATTGTCCTATCGGAGTCATCACCGTGGTCTGCAACGACTCGTAGCCGTTGGTCTTAGGCTGGGTAATCCAGTCGCGGAAGCGGGTCGGGTCGGGCGGGAATTCCGACGAGATAAGCGAGTAGACCTTAAAGCATTCCGACTTCTCCTGTTCGGGAGGCACGTCTAGGATGATACGCATGGCATATAGGTCGAAAATCTGGTCGAACTGGATACCCTTGCGTTCCATCTTCTTCCAACAGCTGTATACCGACTTGATGCGGGTCTTGATGGTATATTTGTAACCATTATCGTCCAGCATCTTCTTCACCTTTTCGTACAGGCACTCTTTGAGTTGGTCCGCCGTATCCGCACTTGCGTTTATCATGGCGGCTATCTCGTTATACTTGTTTGGGTTGGTGTATTTCATCACCAACTCCTCCAATTCGGTTTTGATGGCATATAACCCCAATCGGTGGGCCAGCGGGATATAGAGGTACTGCGTCTCCGACGAGATGGTCAGCTTCTTGGTGTCCTTCATTGAGTCCAGCGTGCGCATGTTGTGCAGTCGGTCGCACAGCTTGAGGAAGATGACGTAGGCATCGTCGCACATCGACAGCAATATCTTGCGGTAGTTTTCAGCCTGTTTCGAGTCCGACTGCTGCATTTCCAGCACGTCCTCAATCTTAGTCACGCCGTCCACTATCACTGCCACGCGGTCGCCGAATATGGTTCGTATTTCGTCAAGCGATATATTGGTATCCTCCACCACGTCGTGTAGCAGGGCACATACCACGGCAATGGGTCCCAGCCCCACCTCTTTTACGGCAATCAGAGCCACTGCCAAAGGATGGAAGATATAGGGTTCGCCCGACTTGCGGCGGGTGCCCGCATGTGCTTTCTTGGCTAGGGAGAAGGCTCTAAATATCTCGTCTTCCTGCTCTTGGGTTAGTGGGTATATTTCACGGCAGGCTGCCAGTAGTTCCTCATACTTCGCCTGTATCTCTTGTTCTTCGCGTTTCTCGTCAATCACGTAGGTCATAGGCTTATAACAATAACAATGTCAAAAATATTAAACTCAACGACAGGCTCGCTCCCACCGTCACATACACTCCGTCGAAGTCGGTCATCACCCCCAGCGAGGCACTATTGGTACAAAACTTGGTGCCTGTGTCCCAAAATGTGGCTCGCACGCCCACCTCCATGGCTGGGCGTGTGGTGGCAAAATCCTCATCGTAGTTGATGCCCGCGCTGCCAAACAGATGCCAGTCGTGTTTGTTCCATGGTTTTGAGAGTCGGTATTCTGCCCCTGCCAGCACCCATAGTGTGTTGTGTGCGTAGGCACTCAGGTTGAATCCCCATACTTCGGGCAGGTAGGCGTAGCTCAACCCTGCACCCACATCCATTGTGCCGAGAAATATCTTTGCCTCGGCAAAATGGTCGCTGAAGGGGCTGCCAAAATAGTAGATAGGATTGATGTTAGGTGCCTGATATTCGTCCTCGCTATAGGCGGTATCGTATGGCACAGTTGCCGACACCGAGTCAGTCTGCGCCCGCAGCGGTGCCAGACCCCATAGCAATAGTCCTATTATCAGTGCTTTCTTCATTCTTGGTTGGCCTTTTCCATCATGGCGGCACGCACCTTTGCCTCCAGTTCGTCGCACAGCTCTGGATTGTCGCGTAGCAGCTGTTTCAACGCCTCGCGGCCTTGTGCCAGCTTCGTGTCACCGTAGCTGAACCACGACCCGCTCTTCTTAATCACGTTCTGCTCCACGCCTAGGTCGATGATTTCACCCAGTTTGGAGATGCCCTCGCCAAACATCAGGTCGAACTCGCAGGTGCGGAACGGCGGTGCCACCTTGTTCTTCACAATCTTCACCTTCACGCGATTGCCTATGTTCTGGTCGCCATCCTTGATAGCCTGTATGCGGCGAATGTCCACACGCACAGAGGCATAGAACTTCAGTGCGTTGCCACCCGTTGTTGTCTCGGGGTTGCCAAACATCACACCGATTTTCTCGCGCAGCTGGTTGATAAAGATACAGCAGCAGTTGGTTTTGCTGATAGTTGAAGTCAGTTTGCGCATTGCCTGGCTCATCAGTCGCGCCTGCAGACCCACCTTCGAGTCGCCCATCTCGCCGTCAATTTCCGCTTTGGGCGTCAGTGCTGCCACTGAGTCGACAACGATAATGTCAATCGCACCCGACCGTATCAGGTTGTCTGCAATCTCCAGTGCCTGCTCGCCGTTGTCGGGCTGCGACACGAACAGATTGTCTATGTCCACGCCCAGCTTCTTGGCGTAGAAGCTGTCGAAGGCATGTTCCGCGTCGATGAATGCCGCTATGCCGCCACTCTTCTGGCACTCGGCTATGGCATGTATTGCCAGCGTGGTCTTACCCGACGACTCCGGACCGAAAATCTCGATAATCCTGCCTTTCGGGAATCCTCCCACACCCAGTGCGGCATCCAAGTTGATGCTGCCGGTCGAAATTACATCCACTTTCTCCGTTGCCCGGTCGCCCAATTTCATCACGGCACCCTTGCCATAGTTTTTCTCAATCTTTTCCATTGTGCTCTGCAGAATCTTCAATTTTTCGAGTTTCTGAGCCTCTATGTCTGACATCTCTTTTGCCATAGTTTACAATCGTTTATATTAATAATTTAGGTATTTTTTGCACGTATTTATCAGACTACAAATATACAATTTTTTTTCAAATCTGCCAAATATCGAAAAAAAGTGTGTATCTTTGCAGAATTAAATTAATAATAAAATCATTTCAAAAATGGAAATCATCAGCAATAGAATCCTCAACATGGCGGAGAGTGAAACCCTTGCCATGACCGCCAAGGCTCGCGAGCTTAAAGCCCAGGGCAAAGATGTCATCAGCCTCTCCATCGGCGAGCCTGATTTCAACACCCCCGATACTGTCAAGGATGCCGCCAAGCAGGCCATCGATGACAATTTCACCCACTATCCTCCTGTGCCTGGCTATGCCGACCTTCGCGAAGCCATCTCTCAGAAGTTCAAACGCGACAACAACCTCGATTACAAACCCGAGCAGATTGTTGTCTCTACTGGTGGCAAGCAGGCCATCTATCAGGTGGTTCAGTGTCTCGTCAACCCTGGCGACGAAGTCATCATTCCCACCCCCTTCTGGGTATCCTACAAGGAGATTGTCCGCGTGGCCGAAGGCAAACCCATCTACGTCAAGACCTCTATCGAGAATGACTTCAAGGTGACACCCGCCCAGCTCGAGGCAGCCATCACCCCCCGCACCAAGCTCATCATGTTCTCCAGTCCCAGCAACCCCACTGGTATGCTCTACACTAAGGAGGAACTCAAGGGCATTGCCGAAGTGGTGGCCCGTCACGAGAACCTCTTCGTCATGTCCGATGAAATCTATGAGCACATCAACTTCGTGGGCAAGCACGAGAGCATCGCCCAGTTCCCTGAAGTCTACGACCGTGTCATCACCGTCAACGGTGTCGCCAAGGGCTTTGCCATGACCGGCTGGCGTATCGGCTTCATCGGTGCCCCTCTCGTCATCGCCAAGGCCTGCAACAAGCTTCAGGGTCAGGTGACCAGTGCCACCTGCTCCATCGCACAGATGGCCACTATCCGCGCTATGCAGATGGACCCCGCCACCAGCGACGACATCATCAACATGCGCAACATCTTCCGTATGCGTCGCGACATGGTCTACCAGCTCCTCTGCGACATTCCTGGTCTCAAGGTCTGTATGCCCCAAGGTGCCTTCTACTTCTTCCCCGATGTCAGCAGTTACTATGGCAAGAGCTTCAATGGCAAGAAGATTGAAAACTCCACCGACATGGCGTTCTACCTCCTCAACGAAGCCAACGTTGCCACCGTCATGGGCTCTGCCTTTGGCGACGACGATTGCATCCGTCTCAGCTACGCCACTAGCGAAGACCTCCTTCGCGAGGCTCTCCGTCGCATAAAGGAGGCCTTGGCTAAGCTCCAATAATCTCCTTTGCTCAAATAAAAAAATGGTCGCCTTTTGGGCGGCCATTTTTTCTGTGAATCAGAATAATGTAATGGTGTAATCACGTGATAACGCGATTACGTCATTACGAGACTTACTAGCGGACTATCAGCTTCTTGACCATGCTGACATTCCCGCTGGTGATGCGGACGAAGTAGGCACCCTGTGCCAGGCCGTCGACGTCCATGGTATTGGCGCAATCGCCGGAGCATTCGAGCGTCTCGCTGCTGACCTCGCGGCCGTTCATGTCGACCACCGCTATCTTCACTTTACCGCTGATGCCGACTACGCGGATGGTGGTGGCACTGCTGGTGGGGTTGGGATAGATGGTGCAGGCGGGCTCGACAACGTCGTCGATGCCGACCTGTACGGTGGTGAAGCTGACGCTGGCAAAGGTGCTGTAGATGCTGTAACCGCAGATAGTGTGCACTTTTGCGTTATAGGTGAAACCAGGTGTGAGTCCGGTGAATAGGTGCTGACGCTCGATAGTGCGGAACTGGCCGATGGTGGCACCTCTGGTGTCGCTTAGTATAATTTCCCATTCGTTGCCGGTCAGGCCGGGTATCCAGGTGATGAGGGCACTGCTTTCGGTGATGCTGGAGGCCATGAGATTGGTGACGGGGTCGCATTCCTCGGAGACATTTCCCGTTGTGACGGTAATGGTGGCCCAGCCTTCGCTTTGCCAGTCGCTACCACAGATGGCTCGAACACGAAAGTCGTATTCCATATTGTCAACCAAACCGTTGATAGTATAGGTGCTGAGCGTGGTGACAACGGTGGTGCCAGAGCCGAGGTCGAATCCGTGGAAACCGTACTCGATAATCCACTGCTCGGCCATTGGGTCGGCATCCCAGTTGAGGGTGACACTACTAGCGGTGACATCGGAGAATCTGAGATTTGTAACGTCGGGGCAGACTGTGGTGGTGAAGGTGATGGTGTCGGACCAATCGCCTAAGACCTCGTGTTCTGAGCCGCAGAGCGGGCGGACGGATGCTTTGTAAGTGGTGTTGGCGGTGAAAATGCCAATTGTAGCAGGATGTGTGCTGACGGTGTATATGCTGTCGAGGCTGCCACTATACCACACGTGGATTTCCCACATGGATTCAGTCCCATTAGGCATCCAGTCAAGGGTGGCTGTGGCATTGGTGACGGTAGTGGTGTGCAGGTTGCTGACAATGGGGCAGGAAAGGCTGTCGGTGACAAAAGACAGCATGACCCACTCGCTGTAGCCATTACCGTCAGCGGTGCAATCTTGTCGCACGCGGATGGTATAGCTGGTAGTGGGTAACAAGCTGTTGAAAGTGTAGGTGTTGCCAGTGACGTGGATGTCGGTGATGGGCCAGTTGTCAGCAGAGCTCTCTTTGATGTTCACTTCATAATTAGCACCGCTTCCTGTCCATGTAGTAGTAGCAGAGTGGTAGTCGTTAGTAAGGTAAAGATTCGACGGCATGGCACAGGAGGCACCGCATGAGAGGAGTTGCAGGTCTGCCACCTTGTTCTCGGTGTAGGCGTATACCGAACCTGAACCCGTACTCGAATTCATCGGGTCGGTAATGTTGTAGGGATGGTTGTCATTAGATGAGTAACGTGTTTTGGCAGTGGTGGTATTGTGTGCGGCAAATTGGGCACCATAGGTATAGTCGCCGTTGTCGCGTTTCACTGCGAAGAGGATGTTGCTATGTCCATCCCAGGCAAAGGTGGTGTCGAGCTGTACAATCTGCCAGCCTGTAGAACTATAGTTGAGGTTGGCACTGTCGAGTACCTTGACAAAGGTGTGGGTAGAGTCGGGTAGGAGGAAGGCGGAGGAGAGCTCGGTCTCGTTCACATTGGCCATGTAGATGGTGATGTTGTTGTACTCTTGGCTGGCGGTAGTGTTGTTGGGGTGGAAAGCGAAGGCGGAGATGTCGCCGTCCAAATTGCTAAGCCGTGCCGAGTCAATAATAGTCTGAACGTAGCTGTAGTTATAGTTACTGTTGCCGAGTGGCGAGTAACTACTAGTTGTAGCATAGGTGGTTGGGTCGAAACTATAGGCTGCGGTGGCACCGTCGCAGAGGAGAGTCTGGAAGGTGGCCCTATTCCATACACCTGTGTCGCCTGCACCGCAGATACTGCGGATATACACATCGTAGACTCCGAGCGGGGTGAGACCAGAAATGACAGCGTTGGTGGTTGAAAGGTCTACAAGAGTTCCCGTTCCCAGTGTGAAGCCTGATGTGCCATATTCTAGTTGATAGCTGCTTGCGCCGTTGCTGTGCCATGTGAGTGCCAATGTTGTACTGGATTGCGGCACGGTGCTGTCGAGGGCAATGTCCGTGACTCGGCAGTATGTAGTGACACAGCTGACATTTACTTCAAAGCCGAAGTATGCTGGTGAGGTAAGATAGTCGCTATGCAGGTAGAGTGTAAGGGGACCATTGCTGGAAACTAACGGGCCAAATGTTGTGGTGTCGTAAAGACCATAGTCGGAATAGAGCACGGGTCCGTCGTTGCCTATACCGTCATACACGATGAAGTAGTGATAGGAATGGTCGGTTTGCGACATGCCGCTCACACTCACCAGACGGTCGGCAGAATCGGGCATAAGGATGATGTAGCTGTCCTGCGAGGCGGCGTAGCTGCCAGTCGGGCCACCATTGTCAAAGATAATTCCCCCACACATGTACAAGGTGTCGATTTGATTGGGACGCATGTTCCATGCTCCGGGCACAACCAGTTCGGGACCTTCCCATTCGGAGGTATCTCCCACGCCGCAGATGGCACGCACATATATGTAATAGCGTAGACTGGAGGTAAGGCCTGCGATGGTTGTGGCGGTAGTGTCGTACACCGTGATGGTCGGTATGGGGGAGGCAATGGTGTCAACAGACACTTGGTACTCGGTGGCTGAGCCACGATGGGTCCAACTGATATCGACAGATGTGGCGGAAGATGATGAAACGGCCAAATCACTGACATGTGCGCAGGCTGGGGCACGGTCGAGGGTGACATCGTCGATGTAGGTCGTCCAGCTACTGCCAGCTACTTCAACGACCTTGAGGGCTATGTAGTTGCCGTTGCCAGTATAGCTGTCTAGATGTATTTCGTATAGCTGCCAATCAGTGCTGGTCACAGTAACAGTGTCGAGAGGTAGGAATGTGCTGGTAGCAGAGGGACTGTTCATGACCCCCACTGCGATAACGGCTTCGTCGTCATAGGATGAGGAATTCTTTGCCCAGAACGAGAGCATCAGCGTGTCTAAGGCGATAGCCTCGATGTCGACGGCAGGCAAGGTAATGATAGGGGCGAAACTGTTGTAGCTGCTCCAATACCAGTCAATGCAGTAGCTGCCCGTATGCGAACCTGCATAGGGATTATAGATGTAAGGTGTATAATAGGACGACGACGGGTCGGAGGTGCGGGTCCAGCAGGGATAGAAGTTGGCACTGGAGCTGCCAATCCAACTCGAGGGCACATCCTCAAAGCTGGTGAAATAGGGCAGGGTGTTGATGCTTGCACAGTTGGTGCGGAAGGTGTAGGCCATTGACCAGTTGGCAGTGTCGTCACCGCACACAGAGGCTACATAGACATCGTATACACTATTTGGAGTGAGGCCAGCGAGGGTAATGCTATGGTCGTTGTATACTGTCGCCACCGTGCCAGAATCGTGTGCGAAGCCTATGGGACCGTATTCTACAAGGTATTCGATGACGTCGGTGCTGTCCCAGGTAATGGTAGCGGTGTTGGTGCCAATGTATGAGGCAGCGACATGTCCCGCTGTGGGGCATGGGCGGATAACAGCCACACTCAAGTCGTCGATATAGATAGTTCCCGAGGTGTTGTCGGGTTGGGCAATGGCAATATATTTTGCTGTGCCAGAGTAATTGTTGAGTCGCACACTTGCCGACTGCCAGACGTTGGCCTCGGTGGGCTCGATAACTCCTATTGAGGAGAAGGTACTGAAGTCTTCGGGATCGGACATAACACCCACATTGATTGAAGGCGTGCTATACGAAGAGCTGTTGAATGCCCACAACGAGACCTCCAAGGTGTTGATAGGTGCGTTAAGGGCGGGCAGTACCAAGTATGTATGATTGCTTGAACCAGAATAGAAAATTAACGACTGGCTGCCACTGTGGACGTAAGAGGTGCTGGCGTAGGGATAAGAGCCATAGGAATAGGTGGTACCTTTGTGCCAGCACGAGGGTGTGACATCGCCCGAGGTGGCAAACTCTTCAAATCCGGTGTTGAAAGGTAGCGGTTGGGCGACACATGGTGTGCGTACGGTCACTTCCGACGACATATTGCTGTCAGAACAAATGCCTGTAACACGGATAATGTAGCGGGTGTCGGAATTGAGATTAGTAATGGTATGTGAGGTGGTCGCAAAAGTGCCTTCGTTGGTCCAGATGGTAGTATCGACGGCACGGTATTCGACCGTCCATGAAGTTTCCTCGTAGCCGGGAGCCCAAGAAATGTGGATGTCTGTTCCGACGGCAGAATCGACAGCCACTATCGGTGGATAGCATTGGGTGCTAGTCGCACATCCAGAGACATAGAAGCGCATGTCGTTGCGGTAGGTAGTGGAATTGCCGGTGGTGGTAGAGATATCGACAGGCGTGCTGTAGCCCGTAGAGTAGCGGGCTTTGTCGCCAGCGGTATGGGCGAAATAGGCAGAGCCAGAGGTGTAGGCTCCCGAGCTGTCCACCACCACAACCAGCAGGTTCTTGAATCCGTCGTATTGGAAGGGGGTGTCGAAGTGATAAAGGTTCCAGCCGGGACGGCCAATGAATGGTCCATGGTACACCATTTGGAAAGTGTTGCTGTCGAAGGGTACAAACGTCGTATTCAGCGAACGGACAGTGGTGTTGGCAAGATAAATGGCACAGTTGCCTTTGGCACTGTCAGGCGTGGACGAGGCATAGTTGAATGCCATGCCGTTGATAAGGGTGGAGCCCTGCATCTCTTCGCGCGTAACTATCTGCTGACTGTAGGAATATGCGCTGTAGTTGTATACGGGCAGATAGGTGCTTGTGGGCGAATCGGCACCTGCAAGCAGCAGCGAATCTACGATATTGGTGTCGAAGCCTATGCAGGGTAGAGGTCGTGTGGTAAAAAAGATGCTGTCCCATGCGCCGTATTCGTTGTTTTCACACGCAGCACGCACTTTAGCCTTATAGGTGGAGACGGGAGCAAGTCCCGAAATCATAGCATTGGGTGAGGACGATACTGATTGTGCGACTAGGATACCGTTAGTATCAAAGCAGTCGACGATATAGCTCTCAGGAATACCTAGGTTAAGACCAGCAACATCCCACTGCAAACGGGCCGAACCGGCACTGGTCGCTGTGACTGCCACATTCTCGACAAACGCGCATTGGGGTGCACCGGTACACAACGCCAAAATCTCAAATCCGTTGTAGTTGTAAGTATACGTTCCGGCATTAAACTGAATGGTGACGGGACCGGTAGTGGAACGAACATTGGAGAAAGTTTCATTACGGGTGGAGGATCCCCAAAGCAGCCTACCCTCGGTGCCTACACCGTCGTAGATACGTAGGTGGGCATAGGTGGTATATAGGTCGGTAGAGCCGGATAGGACAACTAGCGAATCCTCGTTGGATGGATACACGACCAGTGTGAAGTTGTCGTAGGCGGAATAATTGCCGTTGGGACCACCGTTGTCGTAAATGAGCGTATGGCAGGTGCGGATGGTGTCGCTCCCAATATAGTCCATGACATAAGTTCCGGGAGTGAACGTTACGGGTCCCGCCCACGTGCTGTAGTCGCCGCCGCAGCTGTTGCGTACATACGCAGTGTAGGTTTGGCTGTCGTTGAGATTGGTGAGCGTTATCATGGTGTCGTTAACTATCTCGGCAATCAGGTCGTTAGAGTCGGGGTTGAAGTCGGCTGTGTCATAAATAACTTCCCACTCGTATCCTTCGGGATTGCTCCATGTTAGGAGGGCTTCGCCACTATTGGGCGAAACGGCTCTGAAGTTGCTGGGCGGTGGGCAGCTACTAGCCACGTCCACTTGCACATTGTCTAGTATTAGTGTGTAGTTGGTGGTGGAGGTGACGCGTAGTGCCATCCGCTCGCCTGTGCCGGAATAATCGGTGTAGCGTATTGTGTATGGATGATAGTGGCGTTGCCACTGGTTGTTAGCACCTGGGATGAGCCTCACTGTGTCTATGGGGACAAACAAAGTGTCTTCTATTACTCCCGCTTCCAATACAGGGTTGGTATTCATTACCGAGGCATAGAACGAGAGCTGGAGCGTATGTATATTCTCCATCTCTGGCAGGGCGATTATCTCGGTTTCGCCGTTGCTGCTCTCAAACTCCAGATAAACGTTGCCATTGTAGGCATTGGACGCATAGCTATAGACTGAAGGGAATGTGCCCGAGCTGCTGCTGCCTTGTGCCAAAGGTGTCCAGCAGTAGGGCATTGTACCGGTGGCAAAGTCCTCAAACCCCTCGGCAAAGGGGATGGGTGTATATCCAGAGCAAAGTGTACGGAATGTGGTCGAGACCCATCCGCTGTTGCTGGACGCGTCGCAGACGGCACGCACATAGACATAGTACAGCGTGTTGCTGGTAAGCCCATAGGCTGTATATGAGGCGGTGGAGGTCGTAATAGGCGATACATCGATGAAATCGGTTATGGCAGTGTCGGACACCACAATCTCCCACGACGAGGCAGATCCAGTTTCCGTCCATGCGATGTCGGCTCCGCCGGAATTGATATTGTCGAAGGTGACATTGGTGGGTGAGGAACAATAGAACGTGTAGGAGCTAATGCCGATTCGGCATGCTGGGAGAAATGTGCTGGTGGTGCCAGTCGGCATGCTGGTCAGGTTGTATGTGGTGTAGTCGCTGCTTGCATAGAGGGAACGTGAGTCGCTATGCACGGCTCCGTAGTAGTATGGTCGGTCGAAGGTGTAACTGCCAGTTCCGTCGATGACACATATCACCAGCGAGGCAGTGTCGTGATAATAGAACGTGCTGTCGAGTGCGATGTCTACCCAACCCGAGGCAAGGTTTATCGGGCCGTTATATACCTGCCTGAACTGAGAGGCAGGCACAGTGGTGCCAAACATTGTTTGGCCGACTTCGGCCATGTAGATTGTCCAGTTGCGGGTGTCGCTGCCGCTCCCGACATAGAACGACACTGTGTCGATGTTCCCATCGATACCTACCTCGTTGGCAGTGTAGATCATCTGCGCAAACGAGTAGTTGTAATAGGCGTTGCTGGGGACTAGGTCCGAGGTGGATGTCCCGCCGCCGATAGACACAGTGTAGTGTGTCTGTGCTTGAATTACTGTTGGCCATAGAAATACCGCCATCAGGAATGGAATGATTTTTTTTAGCATAAGTGTAAAGGTTTAAAGTGTTATCGTAGATTAAGAACGTAAGCCGACTCTCAAAAACTACAGCGAGGTTCTTTTAATTAACACTATTGACCAATCACTAACTAAAGTTTGACAAGTGGTTTTTTCGCTGTAGTTCGATATAGTACGCTGTCTTGACAAGACAATCCCTAGGAGATTAACGGCCTGAAAGGCCAAAAAGCAATTAGCCCAGGGCAACGCCCTGGGTATTAGCGGACATGCT
>JAEEIS010000034.1 GCA_016281475.1 Bacteroidales bacterium | reverse complement strand
GACAGGCAGCATCAATATTACCAACATAACGGGAGGATACCGCATAGACATTACAGGTGAAGGATACGACACATGGGCTGACACCCCGCAGACCGAGGCTGTTTCCATCTATTACCAAGGGCCGCTGAACGACTACAATACCGTGGAGTAGAGCAGGCTGAAGATGTCGCGGAGCATTTGCTGTTCGCTTTCGGGGAGATGCCCGACGGCGGGCGGCATATGGATGCTGGCAGCGGTGAGCAGCCGCTCGGCTTGTGCGATGACCTCGGGGAAAAGACTGTCGGAGGCGATGGCAATGGAACGGATAGTGGCAGAGGGCTCGTCGACTTCGATTGAGATTTCCACTCCACCCCAGTCGAACTGGGCTGATTGTTGTGCCTTGAATTGCTGCCAACGACCGTATTTCCATTCGGGCGAGGCAAATTGTTCTGCCAATTCACGCACCGACGGATTGTTGGCAAAGGTTTCGAAATCTAACCTTTGTATAGGTTTTCCGTACACCTGCTCGAAGGCTTCGACGAGAGGGGGTATTATGTTCTGCGACGTCATCTCAGAAACCAATTCGGAGAGGTTGACTACCCTTGACTGGACAGAGGCGACACCATGCTTCTGCAACTTGGCGGGCTTGACTTTGAGGTAGCGTTGCAAGTCAGTCACATCGGTGCGGATGAGTATGGTGCCGTGGTGCAACCTTTGATATTTGCCCTTGGCAAAGGCGTTGCCTGAGAATTTGCGCCCTTGACACAGCACATCATTACGGCCACTAATCTCGGTGTTGAGTCCATACGATTCTACAGCCCGTTGCAGGACAGAAAACTGGCGTGTGGTATTGTACATCTCATACGACACCACAAATGAGAAGTTCAAGTTTCCCAAGTCGTGGAAGACGGCACCGCCACCCGTACGGCGACGCATCAAATAGCCACCGTCCTGTTCTAGTTGGGTCACATTGCACTCAGTGTAGGGGTTTTGGTTTTGCCCGATGACCACGGTGCGGCGGTTCTGCCACAAATAGAGCGTGATGTCGCCGTCGGACGGCTGCGACAACAGGTGGTTCTCAACGGCGACATTGAGATAGGGATTAGTCTGAGTGGAGATGATTAATTTGGGCAATTGTCAAATTTTTAATTCAATCTGGATATAGTTGGCGGCCTGCGAAAGGTGGTAGCCGTTGTGGGCAAAGGCGAGGTCGAAACGTTTGGCACGGATGCCGAATCCGAATGAAAAACCTGAAAGGTTGAAGGCTTCGGCGGCGGTCATTTCGACCATCTGGCGGTAGCTGTAGCCCAGTCTGGCATAGACGGACTGCTTGATATTGAGCTCAATGCCCACATTCAAGTGGCGAAACAGTTTGTCGGCAAAGGTGGCCATAGCCGACGGCCGCGACACCTCGCCAGTGAAGGGGTCGGTGTGGGTGGTGGGATTGAGCGGGTCGTCATAGGTGAGGTCCCAATGTTGCAACTCGTTGATGGCAAACAGGAGACGGAAGGGCGCATCCTGCAGCTTGTAGGAGCCTGCCAGCGACAGCTCGAAGGGCAGACGTTCCACGAGGTTGTAGAATGCAACCACTTGCGCTCCGATATTGCGTCCCATGAGGGTGACGGCAAAACGGTGGTCGAGCGACATATAGGAGGCAGCCAAGTCGATGCCAAATGCAAAGGAGTTGTATCGCTCATAGTGCGACAGTATCGGGGAGAGGTTGGCACCGATGGAGACATGCTCGTCTATGGCCCGCCCCCAGCCGACAGTGAACACATAGTCGGCAGCAGTAAACGAACCAGTGGGGTTGTCGGCCTCGTCGTAGCCGTCGAAACGACCGTAATTATCGTACCGCAACCCAAAGGTAAATGCTCCCAGATGCTCAAAATTGTGACAATATGCCACCGAACCAAAATTGGCTCCCGCAAAGAGATTCATAAAGCCCACCGACAGCAGGTTGTTGTGGCGGGGTGAGATGTGTGAGGGATTGTCAAGAGTGAGCGAGAGGTCGTCGTCGTAGAGCGACAGGAAGTCGAACCCCACGCCTGCCGCACGTGCCGATGCGGGCATGTCCAATGCCGCAAAGGCAGTGCCCCCAGCCACCTGGGCATTCAACGAATTGAGAATTGAGAATTGAAAATTGAGAATTATGGCGCATACAAGTATACGCCATAATCCTCTATCTACTGAAAGAAACTTAATAATCAATGGTCAACTCAATGCTTCTTATTTCTCTCGTGACGCATGAGGTGGCTGGGTTCGAGGGCCATGCGGTCGGTCTCCAACAGTGAGGCCACGCCTTCGTCCACACGACGCTTAGCCTCGCAGGCCTCGCAGTGGCACTCCTCGTGATATTCGCGCGGCTCGGTATAGGTGGTAATCACACCCTCGAAGTTGCGCAGGATGACCTTGTCGGGGCTCTGCGAGATGACGTACTGGGGCATCACCGGAGTCTTGCCGCCGCCACCAGGGGCGTCGACCACGAAGGTGGGAACAGCGTAGCCGCTGGTATGTCCGCGTAGGTTCTCGATAATCTCGATACCCTTGCTGACAGGGGTGCGGAAATGCTCCAAGCCCATCGAGAGGTCGCACTGGTAGATATAGTACGGCCGCACACGGTTGCGTACCAGCTCGTGCATCAGTTTCTTCATCACATGCACACAGTCGTTCACACCGCGCAGCAACACCGTCTGGTTGCCCAGCGGAATGCCCGCGTTTGCCAACTTGGCAAGAGCTGCCTCTGCCTCAGGAGTCATCTCGTTGGGATGGTTGAAGTGAGTGTTGAGCCAAATGGGATGGTATTTCTTAAGCATATTGACGAGGTCGTCTGTGATGCGCTGGGGGCAGACCACAGGGGTGCGGCTACCAATACGCACTATCTCCACATGTGGGATGGCGCGAAGGCGCTGGATGATGTACTCCAGTTTCTTGTCGCTCACCATCAGTGCGTCGCCGCCACTCAGCAGCACGTCGCGCACCACAGGCGTCTTCTCGATATATTCGAGGCATTTCTCGATGCGGTCCACGGGCGACTCGTCATCCTTCTGACCCGCAAAACGACGGCGGGTGCAGTGGCGGCAGTACATCGAGCACATATCGGTGATAAGGAACAGCACGCGGTCCGGATAGCGGTGTGTCAGTCCGGGAGCAGGCGAGTCCTCGTCCTCGTGCAGCGGGTCGTTCAGGTCGGCGGGAGCAATGTTGCACTCCGCACCCTGCGGGATGGCCTGACGGCGGATGGGGTCGTACGGGTCGTTGGGGTCGATAAGGCTCAGGTAATAAGGCGTGATGGCCATGCGGAATTTTGCCAATGCCTGCTTGATGCCTTCGGCCTCCTCGGGTGCGAAGGTGAAATACTGACTCAGCTGTTCAAAGGTCTCTATACGGTTCTTGACCTGCCAGGTCCAATCATTCCACTGCTCGTCAGTGACGTTCGGGAAAAGTTCTTTTCTACGGTTGACTTTCATATTATAATTGTGTTTTTTACTTCTTAGAACCTGCGGGCGGGTCTCCCCTACCCTCAGGTTAGGTGTCGTCTGAATAATTGGAATTATCAGATAATTCCGATTACTCCGACATTAGGCGTAGAGCTCTTCGAAAATCTTGCGCAGCTCGGGGCTTTCGCGGAGTTCCTGCAGGGTGAATTCGGCATGACCCTTGGTGTAGCCGTTACCCATAATCATGTTCACGTCGCTGCCGATACCCTCAGCACCGAGGCTGGCCTTGGTGAAGCTGGTAGCCATCGAGAAGAAGTAGACGATACCGTCATCTTTGGTGCAGAGCACGGCGGTCATCTCCTGGTCGGGCACATTCACGCAGTTGATGGTGACATCGGCCATCTTGCCGTTGGTGAGCTTCTCAATCAGCTCGTACACCTGCAAGGGAGTCATGTCAGCGACACTCTCAACGATATCGCAGAAGCCGAGGTCTTTGATACGCTGGGTGCTCTT
>JAEEIS010000239.1 GCA_016281475.1 Bacteroidales bacterium | reverse complement strand
TGTGCAGCGTGCCTGCGACCTCATAAACAACCGTCCCAGAAAAAGATTCGGCTTCCGTACCCCAATTGAGATTTTTTCCCTATATTTGCACCATCAATTCTCTCAACCTATTATGCCGTACGTGTTGCGTTTATGACTTGAATTCAGCCCCCTTCACGATTTTTTGCCCCAAAGGCACCAAATTGCTTCTTATTAAAGTACGTAAAAATACGATTTCTGCACAGACAAACGACTTTTTCTCGTTCGCCTGTGCAGAAAACACTAATTTCAAATCGGCCACACGCCGACTACTCCACCGTCACGCTCTTGGCGAGGTTGCGGGGCTGGTCCACGTTGCAGCCTTTGGCGATGGCCACATAGTAGCTCAGCAGCTGTAGCGGGATGACCGCCAGCAGCGGCACGTAGCAGTCTCTCGTGTCGGGAATAGTGAAATAGTAGTCGCTCATGCCCTTCACCACCGTGTCGCCCTCCGTGATAACGGAGATAATCTTACCCTTGCGCGACTTGATTTCCTGTATGTTGCTCACCACCTTGTCGTAGTTGCCGCGCTTGGGGGCGATGACCACCACAGGCATCTCCTCGTCCACCAGCGCGATGGGGCCGTGCTTCATCTCTGCGGCGGGATAGCCCTCGGCATGGATGTAGCTAATCTCCTTCAGCTTCAACGCGCCTTCCATGGCCACGGGGTAGTTGTATCCGCGACCCAGATAGAGGAAGTTCTTGCAGTAGGTGAAGGTCTTGGCATACTTGTCGATGTCCGGGTTGTGCTCCAGCGTCCACTGCATCTTGTCGGGAATCTTCTGCAGCTCTTCCACCAGCATGTGGAACATGTCGTCGCTCAGCGTCTTCTTCTCCTTGGCGATGGCCAAGCCCAACAGCGACAGGGTGATGACCTGTCCAGTGAATGCCTTGGTCGATGCCACGCCGATTTCGGGACCCACATGCAGGTAGGTGCCGCTGTCGGTGGCACGGGCGATAGACGAACCAATCACGTTGCACACGCCATACACAAACGCCCCCTTCTCCTTAGCCAGCTGGATGGCGGCGAGGGTGTCCGCCGTCTCGCCCGACTGCGACACCGCTATCACCACATCGTCCGAGTGTATCACCGGGTTCCTGTAGCGGAATTCCGACGCATACTCCACCTCCACCGGTATCTGGCAAGCCTCCTCAATGAAATATTTGCCTATCAGTGCCGAGTGCCACGACGTGCCGCAGGCGCAGATGATGATGCGCTTGCAGTTGAGAAACTTCTCCTTATGGTCGATGATGCCGCTCAGCAGCACATCCTTGTCGGCCATGTTCAAGCGTCCGCGGATGCAGGTACGCAGAGCGTTGGGCTGCTCCCAGATCTCCTTGAGCATAAAGTGGGCATAGCCGCCCTTCTCCAGCTGGTCGAGGTTCAGCTGCAGTTTCACCAGCTGCGGAGTCTGCTTCACGTTGGCCAAGTTGGTAATCTCCAGTCGGCCCGTGCGGTCCATGATGGCAATCTCCTCGTCGTTCAAATAAATCACATCCTTCGTGTGCTCGATAATCGGGGTCGCGTCCGAACCCAGGTAAAACTCCTTCCTACCCGTCGCGCTCTTGCCCACGCCGATAATCAGCGGGCTGCCCTTGCGGGCGCACACCAGCTGGTCGGGGTGGCTCTTCTCCAAGATGGCAATGGCATAGGCACCCACCACATTCTTCAATGCCAGCTGCACCGCCGTGTAGAGGTCGCAGTGGTGCGAGTTCATCATATACTCCACCAGTTGCACCAGCACCTCCGTGTCCGTCTCGCTGCAGAAGGTCATGTTGTTCTTCTCCAGCTCGGCACGCAGGGCCTTGTAGTTCTCAATGATGCCGTTGTGCACCAGCGTCAGGTTCTTCGACTGCGAGTAGTGCGGGTGCGCATTGGTGGCGTTAGGCTCGCCGTGCGTCGCCCAACGGGTGTGGGCGATGCCGATGGTGCCGCTCACATCCTTGCCTTCCACGCTCGCCTCCAAGGCCGACACCTTGCCCTTGGCCTTAAAGACCGACAACTCGCCCTTGGCGTTAATCAACGACACGCCCGCGCTGTCGTAACCGCGATACTCCAAACGATGCAGACCTTTAATCAAGATGGGGTAAGCCTGCTCCTCCCCGATGTATCCTACTATTCCACACATAGTATTCTCTATATTTATTAAACATTAATTATACAAACCAACTATACATCAAACAGATACACACTCCGTGCGCATCCGTTTGAACATACAAAGATACAAAAAAAATTCGAATACCTAAATTTTTTACTAAAGTTTGACAAGTAAATTTAGGTACAGGTCCTTCGTTTTTGTTTTGTGATAGACTGCTTGTCAATACGGCCTGACGGGCCACCACACCTGTAGCCCAAGGCAACGCCTTGGGTGGACGGTGTATGCGGCTGACACCCTGAAAGGGCAGAAGCGTGATTCTTTTGCCCTTTCAGGGCGTAGATAGCATGTCCGCTAATACCCAGGGCGTTGCCCTGGGCTAATTGCTTTTTGGCCTTTCAGGCCGTTAATCTCCTAGGGATTGTCTTGTCAAGACAGCGTACTATATCGAACTACAGTGAAAAAAACACTTGTCAGACTTTAGTAAGGTAATATACACCCGATTTTGATGCGTTTGCCCTGAAAGAAAACATCCTCTCGTGTTGCTGCGACGACAATCCGTGCTCGAAAGAGACGTACACATGGATGTCTTTACTTTTTTGTTTCCGCCCCGCTACCGATACCTACCGTTTCTTACGGATTCCTACTGATTTGTACCGATTCTTACCGATTGGGAGGTCCTTCAAGGCTGTCTGAGCAATGAAGGACCCAACAACTATTCCCGAAAAGTCGGAGGCTCGAGGGAGCCAGGCGGGGAGAAGCATGTCGGCGACCCGACTTTTGAGGGACTGTACGAGGGAGGCTGGCGCACGCCGACAGGAGGCAGGGGGGACTCGTGGGAGGGAGAAAATGCGCTGTTAATAACTTTTTCTAAAAAAAAATCTGTCGGAATGAAATAAAGTTGTTATACTTGCACAAATTTTCTGAACAATGAAAGCTCACAGAAATCATAAGAAAAACCTGATTGTCAGCTACAAGAACCTTTCCGAGGAATTGAAGGAAATGTTCAAAGAACGCTATCCCGAAGGCTACAACGACTACCTTCAACGTTTTGAAAAGCCCAATGGGGACATTATCTTCGTCGTACCGATGGAGACGGACGATACTATGTATATGGTCAAGTTTGACGTGAAAATCGACACCACCTACACCGACGACGACATCGACAAGGACTTTTACGACGAGGAGGTGGAGAAGGCTGACAACGCTTTCGCACCGCTGCAGGAGGCCATCGACAAGGAGGAGGAGGACCCGACGCATAAAGAGCGCGTGGTGCGCCACGGCAACTACGACGACGAGCTGGACACCGGCAAGAAGAAGTCGGGCATCGCCCACGGCTCGCTGAGCGCACTGGGCGAGGAGCTGAAGGAGGCCTTCAGCGACGACGAGACGGACGGCTATGACGACTATACCAACGAGAAGGACGAGGAGGAGGACGAGGACGATTTCGTGGAGCCTACCGACGAGGAGCTGATGGATATCGACAGCGAGATTTTCGCCAACGCCGAGATACCGCCCGAGGAGCTGGCACGCATGGAGGCGGAGCAGGCTGCCGCGCCGAAGAAGAAGGGCCGCCCACGCAAGAACCCCCTGCCCGACAACGCCGAGCCTGCCGCCCCGAAGAAGAAAGGGCGTCCACGGAAGAACGCGTGAGAATTGAAAATAGATTATTGAAAGTTGAGAATTAGGCTGTCGTGCACAGATAATTCTCAACTTTCAATTTTCTACAAAAGTTTGACCGGTGGCCTTTTACCATAAATTGATATTGCACAGGGGCTTGGCGAGGTTGGCGCGCCATGTTTGCGGTTATCCACGGCCTGAAAGGCCAAAAACGATTGGCCCAGGGCATCGTCCTGGGTATAAGAGTCCACACAAGCAACGCCCTGAAAGGGCAAAAGAATCATGCTTTTGCCCTTTCAGGGCGAGAGGGGAACACATCCAGCCACCCAAGGCGTTGCCTTGGGCTATATGTTTTTTGGCCTTTCGGGCCGTTGTGACGAGAAATCTGTCACAAAACTAACGAAACCAAGAAATACTTGTCAGACAATAGTTTTCTATCCTAAAGTTTCCACTACTTCTCGTAGAAGTGCATTTCGGTGAGGTATTGGTAGACGGGCTCGGTGAGGAGGTAGCGCACGTCGTGGCCTTGGCGTATCTGCTCGCGGATGTAGGTGGAGGAGATGTCCATCGTGGGGACGTCGACAAGGGTGACGTTGGGGTGCGAGGCGTGGGGGCAGTCGAGGTAGCCCGGACGGGGATAGACGTAGATTTGGTAGTGTTCGATGATATACTCCCAATTGCGCCAGCGGTCGAGGGTGGCGAGGTTGTCGGAGCCCATGATGAGGCTGAACTGCTTGTCGCGGTATTGCTCGCCAAGGTGTGCGAGGGTGAGGACGGTGTAGGAGGGTATGGGGAGGTGGAACTCGACGTCGCAGGCGCGCATGTGGTAGTCGTCGTGGACAGCACGGCGCACCATCTCGAGGCGCTGCTGGTCGGCCAGGAGAGTGCGGCGTTCCTTGAGGGGGTTTTGCGGGGAGACGACGTACCAGACCTCGTCGAGCGAGCTGTGCGCCAGCATGGCGCTGCCGATGATGAGGTGCCCCACGTGGATGGGGTTGAACGAGCCGAAAAAGAGACCGATGTTTCGCATGAGATAAAATTGAAAATTAAGAATTGAGAATTGAGAATTTCCGTGTGCGGCAGCCTAATTCTCAATTCTCAATTCTCAATTCTCAACTCGATTAATAGTATTTGTATTTGCTGATAATCTGGATGTGGCGGAGGCGGTTGCCCTTGAAGGTGTAGATTTCGCCCACTTCGGCGGCTCCGGCAATGACCTTGAGGACGTTGATTTCGTTGGTGTAGGACTTGGGGTAGCTCTTGAAGACCACCTTGAAGACGTCTTCCTTGGACATGCCGACGCGCACTCCGTTGTCGAGCACCACGGCACTGTCGGTTATCTTGGCGTAGATCATTTCGAGCTTGTCGGTCCAGATGCTGCGATAGACGTTGATGTTGGTGCCGTCGAGGCGCTTGAGGGTGTTGACGGCGACCGTCATGGTGTCGTAGAACCGTTTGTAGCCGCTCTCGCGGTACCAGAGGAGCTGGTTGTTGGTGATGTACTGTTCGACGTTGTTCCACTTGCCGAGGGGGTAGATGGGATAGTCGGCCAGGGAGAAGACGGTCATGGTGTCGGCATAGACTTTTACGTCTTTCACCTGATATTCGGGACGGGCATAGGCGAGCATACGTACGGCTTTCGCCTTGGAACTAACTTGCTGTGCATTAGTGGCAACGGCCACAAGGAGCAGGGCTGCGAATGGCAGTATTTTCTTCATCTTTTTATCGTATTTCGAATTGCAAAAGTACGCAATTTTTAGCACATAACGAAAAAAAAAGTTTTTTATTATTGCCGGGGCGAAAAAACTAGCGTTTGAGCAGCTGCCGTGTGGCGATGCCGTCGGGGGTGGTGACGCGGAGCAGATAGATGCCTGCGGGGAGGTGTCCGATGCCGAGGGGATAGGCGGTGGCACCGCTGACGGTGCGGCGCATGAGCTGGCGGCCGGAGACATCGAGGATGTCGATGTGGCAGGTGGCATCCTCATGGCGGGAAGAGAGCTCGACGGTTACCATGTCGTGGGCGGGGTTGGGGAAGAGGCGCAGGGCAGAGTTTTCGGAGACTTCGCCGATGCCGAGGGAGCGGTCGAGGTAGTCGCCCATGGCGGCATTAAGGACGGGGCAGTTGTTGACATCGGAGGGGTCGTAGTGCCAGACGATGGCGAGGATGCGGCAGTTGCGGTAGACGAATTCGTCGGGGAGGGTGTAGTCGACGGTGTAGGAGAAGCTGTTGTCGTTGGCGGCATCGACGGCGAGGGGCTCGCCCCACATGTCGGTGATGGCGGCGCGGACGGTGCCCATGTGGACGAAGGCATTCTGGGTGCCGTTGTTGTAGTCGGCCTGACGGCCTACGAGGCTGTCTTCGACGATGAAGACAATAAGGCGGGTGCTGTCGTTATAGGAGAGGTCGCCAAAGCGGCCCGCGACGGTGCCGGAGAGGTGGCGCGTGGCGGGGTTGTAGGAGACGGTGGGGGTGTAGACCTTGCAGGTGGTGGCGACGGCCTTGGCCTGGGAGAGATAGCCGCGGATGTCGGTCACCTGTCCCACGCTCATGACTGGGGCGGGGTTGGAAGAGCTGAAGTGCGTGCGGTCGAACATGACGGCGGGGGCGTAGGTGTTGCCGCCGTAGAAGCGGGTCATGGCAGTGGCGATGTCGTTGGTAAGGAAGTCAGTGCCAAAGCCGGCATGATGCTTGACCCAGATGACGCTGTTGTTGCCCGAGATGGCGGTGGCGATTCGGTCGGCGCCACTGGGGCACCAGCCACAATCGGCACCGGTGAACTGCTCGATGAGAATTTTGCGGGTGAAGGTCTGCTTGTCGTCCTGTGCCATGGCAGCGGCAAGGACCGTTAACGCAAGGAGTGTCAGGAAAATCTTTTTCATATTAGACAATATATTAAATGATGGGACTTAATGTATTTTCGAAATGCAAAGATACACTTTTTTCGGCATGTAACATTTTTTTTATTTAAAAAGGCGATTTTTGGGAAAAAATGCGTATCTTTGCATCTTGAATTGTCAACGGAAAAGACAAAACAAATTCATATAATTAACTAACAATCAAAGCCGATGAGTCTGATGGCATATAACAAGACAAAAAAAGATTGATGAAAAAACTTTTATTAGTTGCGCTTGCCCTGCTCGTTAGCACGGCTTCGTTCGCACAGTTCAAGGCCGCTCCTCGCGAGAGAGCACCGCAGATGGCCACCAAGACTCTTGACTACGGTCAGGCCCACGACTTCACCGTGACCACCCTCGACAACGAGACCATCCACCTGCAGGACTGGCTGGATTCGGGCTACTATGTGCTGCTCGACATTTCCGCCACATGGTGCAGCTGGTGCTGGAAACTCCACAACGCCCACGTGCTGGAGACCCTCTATCAGAACTATGGTCCCAACGGCACCAACGAGATGCGCGTGCTGTGGGTTGAGGGCGACGATGGTACTCCCGCGTCTGAGATTTATGGCGGCGGCAGCAGCCTTGGCGACTGGACCAGTGGTGCCTCCTACCCCATTGCCAACGACGACCAGATTGCCAGCCTGTATGGCGTGTCCGGCTTCCCCACTGTACTATTGATTTGCCCGACCGGCTACACCCAGGATGCCTACAGTGTCTGCTCCTATGACGGCAGCCAGTTTGTCAACAGCACCTCTGTCTCCAACATCTACGGCCTGCTGAACACCTGCCCCGAGGCTGGTGCGGCTCCTCTTGCTGAAATTGAGGGCCTGAACAGCGCAGTGGTCGGCACCCCCGCCACTTTCCACGCCGCATACGTCAGTGTTGACCCCGTGAGCTCCGTGACTTGGAGCGTTGATGGCGGTGCCACTCCCAGCACCGGTACTGGCGACAACTTCACCGTCACCTTCCCCAGCGCTGGCAACTACACCATCACCCTGCAGGTGACCAACACCATCGGCACCACCACCGCGACCTTCAGCGTGAACGCCATCGAGTGGACTTGGGGCAACACCATGACCTATGATCTGACCGGCACGTCCGAGAACGCTTACGGCCTCCAGGGTAACATGACTTGGGGTGCAAAATATCCTGCTGCCTTCATGGCCAACCGTAACTATCTGGAAAAGGTGGAAGCCTATTGC
>JAEEIS010000238.1 GCA_016281475.1 Bacteroidales bacterium | reverse complement strand
CACATCAGGTCGGTCATCTGGTTTTTCTCAGCGATGTCGTATGCACGATGGACGAGATCGAGTGCTTCATCGTAAGAGCCCTCTGTGATGAATGCCACTTGTGCCGCGTATGTGCCGGCATAGTCGAGCAGGATGACGAGGTTGCGCTCATCATCGGGATGCTGCTCATAGATGGTCAGGGCTTTTTTCATCAGTCGCAAGGCCTCCTCAGGATTGCTCTGCGACAGTGCCTCTGCCAATCGCTGGTACGCGATATAATTGGTGTGCCAGTCCTCAGCCTTTTCCGACAATAGGATGGTCTTCCGGAGTAAAGTCTCACCCAGAAGGACACTGTCGTTGGCCAAAGCTGCCTCAGCTTCCTCCAGACAACGTGCTGCCGTCTGTGCATCTGAGTCCTGCTGCGGATGACCGCAAGCTATCAGCAGAATGCCGATGATGAATATATGTAATGGTCTTTTAAACATAGCCATCGTTTTCTAGTTGTTTCCTGGCTGCAAAGTTACGACTTATTTTTCAAAGTTGTATCAGTTGCCTATGGAAAAGATGGAAATTAGAAAGAATCAAAAACGGCTAGATATCAGCGAAATATGAAAAACAAAGCCGTACACCCTATGGAAAATTATTCATAGGGGTATGGAAAGAAAGCGAAAATGCCTTCAGAATGTATCTCTCGGGCCCAATAATGTATAAGAGTAAAAGTTACACCTCTTTCCACAAACGACCGAACAAATCCGTCACAAACGACCGAATGAATCCGCCACAAACGACCGAACAAATCCGTCTCAAACGACCGAAAATCTACCAAAATATTTGGATTTATCAATTATTATTTGTACTTTTGCACCGTCAACTGCATAAAGATGGATAAAATGTACAAACCGAGGATTGCCGATAAGCTGCTTGCCCGTAAACTGGCGGGCAAGGGGGCAGTATTAATAGAAGGGCCGAAATGGTGCGGCAAGACGACGACGGCTCGTCAGCAGTGCAAAAGCCAGCTTGACCTGGGTGACACCGATGTGCTGAAACAGAGCAGGCAGATGATGGAGATCAGTTCGAAGATACTGCTACAGGGAGATACGCCCAGACTGATTGACGAGTGGCAGACAATACCAGAATTGTGGGATGCCATTCGCAATGAAGTAGACAAGCGAGGAGCTTTTTCACAGTTCATCCTCACGGGATCCAGCGTGACACCTCAAGCCGACGAGACCACACACAGCGGTACTGGCCGCATCGCAAGAATCAAGATGCGCCCGATGAGCCTGTTTGAATCGGGTGAGTCGACCGGAAGTGTCAGTTTGAGCAGTCTTTTCGAAGGGAACACTTTTGAACCGCAACCCAACAACATAGACCTGCAACGCATAGCTTATCTGACTTGCCGGGGTGGTTGGCCACAGACAACGCTGTTGGAGGGTGACATCGCCCTGGACCAGGCATTTAGCTATGTTGATGATGTGACTGAACGCGACATACAGCGAGTAGATGGCGTAAAGCGCAGCGCAGAGCGCACAAAACTGCTGCTACGATCGTATGCAAGGAATATCTCTCAACAAGTGTCATACGGCACCATCAAGGCTGACATGCAGTCGAACGATGCCAATACACTCGACGAGGATACCATCGCAGACTACATCAAGGCACTGAAAAAGCTCTTTGTCATTGAAGACCTGACATCCTGGAATCCTAATATCCGCAGTAAGTCAGCCATTCGTACTGGCGATACCCGCCATTTCGTTGATCCTAGTATAGGCACTGCCGCACTGGGCTTAGGTCCAAACGACCTGATTAACGATCTTGACTCATTCGGACTTATCTTTGAAGATCTGGTCGTGCGTGACTTGCGAGTATTCGCAGAAGCTCTCGATGGAAAACTATATCACTATCGGGATAGTTCCGGGCTGGAATGTGACACCGTGCTGCATCGCCGTAACGGTACATACGCGCTGATAGAAGTGAAACTGGGTGGAGAGAAACTGATAAATGATGGTGCTGATGCACTGAAGACACTGGCCGAAACCATTGACACCACGAAGATGAAGGCACCTTCGTTTATGATGGTTGTCACGGCAGTAGGTCCATACGCCTACCAGCGTCCTGACGGTGTGTTTGTTGTTCCCATCGGCTGTCTGAAGGACTAATATAACTTTCCCGCGCCAGACGGAGTAGCGGACAAGACTTCAGATCTTATTACTAGAGGTGGAGGGTGTGGCCCATGCGCTGCTTCTTAGTCTGCAGGTAGCGGAGGTTGTACTCGTTGGGGGTGACTTCGATGGGCACGTTCTCGACAATCTCCAGGCCGTAGGCCTCGAGGCCTACGCGCTTCACTGGGTTGTTGGTCATCAGGCGCATCTTGTGCACGCCTAGGTGACGCAGCATCTGTGCACCACAGCCGCATCGCGCCCCCAGCAGAGCCTCCGCCCCACAACAGGCTGTGGGGCGGTGGGTGGCGTCTTGGGGGAGAGATGCGCTCATTCTGAGAGCCGCACAGGGCGCACGCTTCGGCCGTAGTAGCGGTAGCCGTTGTACGTGCCGATGAAGCCCGAGTGGAAGTACAGGCCACGCGCATTGTTCGGGTAGCTCCCGCCGAGCGTGCGCGACCAGTAGTTGCCGTCCGACCCCGCGTCGCCGAGCGAGCTATTGTCGCGTTCGCCTGCGGCTGGCAGGAAAATGAAGTTGCCTTCATATCCAGCAACCTTACTTGTGATTTTTCTGCCATAGACACCGTTTTGAGTGGTCCACTCGGTAGTAGTGTAACCGCTGTTGATCAGCTCTGCAAACTGTTCAATGCTCGGCATGCGCCAGGCCGGGCCCCAGTTGACGTAGGCGGCATCGTCCTCCAGGTCGAGCTCGGTCTTGTTGTCGGTAAAGCCGTTGTAGCCGTAACTACTGTCCGTGCAGTACTTGGTCATGGTCGACGAAGAGCCTTCGCACCACTTGTAGGTGCTCCAGTTGAAGTTGGTCTTCCCATCGTTGTAGCCAGCGGTTTCGCCCCATGCGAAGTAGTCGCCGTAGTCCTCGGAACTTGAGGCACCAACGTTGCAGGTGGCCCACAGCGTTCTCGATGGCAGGCCGAGGTCGACGTAAGTGCTGGGATCGAGAATGTATACAATACAGGTCGCCGTCACGCCACTGCCGTCAGCAGCCTCGCAGGTAATGACTGTGGTACCGTAGCTACCGGCAGCAACCACGGTTCCATTGACGACACCAGCAACAGCTTCGTTATTACTGCTCCAAACAACAGTCTTGTTGGAGGCATTCACTGGCAGCACAGTGGCTGAAAGACGGACAATCCCGTCACTCTCCAAGACAGCCGTTGTCTGTGACAGCACGATACTGGTCACCATCTGTTTCACCGTTACGCTACAAGTGGCCGTCTTATTGCTGCCGCTCGTCTTGGCAGTGATGGTGCAGGTGCCACCAGCGACGGCGGTCACGAGGCCATTGGCATCGACGGTGGCCACGCTCTCGTCGCTGCTCGTCCATGTGATAGTGGCGAAGGCTTCAGCGGGCTTGATGCTGGCGGTGAGTTGGGCAGTGGTGCCGCTGTTGATGGTGAGCGACGTCTGGTCGAGGGTGATGCCAGTGGCCAACGAGGTGGACTTGGTGTAATAGGTATAGGCATGCGTGGCGTAGTCGATGGCCAACAGATAGGACGCATCTACTTCGTTCAACACGATGGTTGTAACAGGCCGGCCGGAGGCATTATAGAACATCAGCGTGCCTTGATAGGGACGGAACTTATAGGTCGTAGCGCCAGGATAGTCGGTGGTGCCGTCGTCGCTAAGCGTGAACGACCAGCCTTCCGGCGCATACCATGTGCCGACGACCAGCGCATTGTCCACCTTATAGGGGTCGCCGCCCAGGCTGATGGTCTGCATGGGCGACTTGCCCAGAATCACGTCCACTAAGCTCACGGCATCGGCAATGGTGAGGTTGTTGTCGTCGTTCATGTCGCCCTTCACGATGGTCTGGGCGCTCACGGCTGTTGCTGCGAAGAGCAGCATCAGGGTAAAGATTGTTTTTCGCATAGTTGAAATGGTTTTGCAGTCATTGCTATTCTCCGCCTACTCCCCTTTGGCAGCGTTTTTAGTCAACGTTCATGCAGATATACAAAAAAGGCGTAGGAGTCTGTTTCTCTGCCCATCCTGGAACTCTGGGCCTTCGCATTGCCCAACCTACACAGGATAGACAACGCAGTTAGCCCACACCAGCACGAACTATAAACAATGTATACAGATACGCACTACGCAGACGCTTCAGTTGCCATCTGCCTGCTGTGAGGAATGAATTTGCGAAGTACAGAGTTCACAACGACAGACGTTCGAAAACGTCTTTCTCATATATGAGATCGCCCGCTGCCCACAAGTGGGCTGACAAGCGACGGTGCAAAGGTACGAATAATTCTTCAATCGACCAAATGATACGCCGTTTTTTCTGATTTAACGAACTGAAAAAGCAGAAAGTAAAAAGCCAAAGACTGCTATCTTTGTCACCACGAATGTTGCCCGCAACTCGATGAGTATCAGTCGATGTTGAAGAGGTGAATTTCATTTCCCGCCGAGTTCAAGCGTCTGCGTGGTATGGTGAACGTATGCCCCCTCTTTGCGCACGTCGGGCAGCCTCTTGGATGATGCTTCCACGGGGCTTTGCTGTGCCTGGTGGCCGATACGCGATACCAAAACAAGTTGTTTTGGTAGCGCAAGTCAATGCCTTTGATCAGCAAAGTCGCGATACGTCATTTCTTCTTGGGCTGTTTATTGAACTTATACGTTACGCTGAAGAGTATGTAGGAAGGCAACGACACGGTGTGGGTCTCACGGATGCCGCGCTCGTTGACGACGTATGCCACGCTCTTGTATTGGCGGAGTATGTCGATGGCTTGCAACTTCAGGCCTATCTTGTTTTTCAGTATCGACTTCGATATGCTCATGTCCCATTCGCACATCAACTTATTCAGTTCGTCGCTCGCATAGCCTTGGCGTTTGATCAACACACACTCTGATTCCAAGTCTATGCCGAGAGGAAGATTGGCCGTGAACCAGATGTTGCCCTTATAGTCCCATGTATCGCGATAGCCCATGTCGGCCCGCCCACTAAGCGGCTTCCTCCATTCGGCGCTCAGACGGAACCCTCCCAAAACGCTCTTATAACGGCTGCGGAATTGCGCGTGAGCTTCATGATTGAGCTCATTGTTGTCAAACTGCGTGGGCATACCCGTAGCTCCATCGGCAGTGAAGTTCTTCATCCGCTGGTAACTGCTCCGCAGACTGAAAGTGAAGGTGACTTTGAGTTTCGACCATCCGAAGAGCAGTTGCCCCCGGTTGTTGAGCTGCAGCTCCCATGTGCCGTTCACATTGTCGGGCCTGTTGGTGTACACGCCCGTATCATAGCGGTAGGTGCTGACGATTCGGTTGAAATAGTTTATATAAGTCAAAGTGTGGCGCAGATAGGCCGACCTGTTCTTCATCGGCCAGTCCCATGAAAGGTCGGTCTCCCATGTGGCGGGTGACTTCAGGTGGGCATTGCCCTGATAGATGTTGATGCGGTCGGAGGTCAGGGGCAGAGTGATGAGCTGTGTGGCATCGGGCAGCTTACGGCTCAGCGCTGTCTGTGCATAGAACCTCCACAACGAGCTGTTGGCGTTGTCACCCCGCCATTTGGAATAGGTGAACGACAGCGAGGGCTCGAAGAACACCGGCGACTGCACGAGAGAGGTGTCCACCGTGTACCGTGTGTAGCTCGTGTGGCGGTCGGTGAACGACAACGGCAGATACATATATATGGATGTGCGCAGCTTCTTGTCCTGAACCAGCGACTCGTACTTATAGTCCATACCCACGGTGTATCGGCTCTCGCTCATCCGCCGGTCATAGCTGTTTATGTCATCGGGCAGCAGTGAGGTGGCATCCATGATGGTCTCGCGGTCTTTG
>JAEEIS010000237.1 GCA_016281475.1 Bacteroidales bacterium | reverse complement strand
TTAATTATTGATTAATAAATTCTGTATATGTGTCGCGTCCCTTTGGGACGCAGTTCTCAGATGTTTGAGTGTCACGGCACTGCGCCTTCGGCTTGTACCGTGTTATTAATAGTCACACCTCTCCGAGGTGATTAATGGAGGTCCCCTTAAGAATTAAGAGTTGAAAATTAAGAATCAAATGTTCGGTGGCGGCTGTCAATTTTTAATTATTAATTTGACTGTGGTGGTGCCGCGCGCGGTGGTGTATTGCAGCAGATATATGCCTTGGGACAGGGTGTGTATGTGGAGGATGGTTTGGCTCGATGAGGTATGGCGTTGCATCAGTTGTCGGCCGGTGGCATCGAAGAGGGTGAGGGTGCCTTCGGGGTCGGGCAGAGTGACAGACACGGTCTGGCGGGCGGGGTTGGGATGGACGCTTAGGGTGGTGGTGCCGACCTCGTCGATGCCTTCGGTGCTGCGCCAGATGCGTAGGCTGCTAATTTCGAACCTGCCAAAACGGCCTTCAAGATTGCGCATGTGCACGGCTATGCGGATGGGGTTGCCTTGGTAGTGTTCGGAGAGGTTGATGGGTGGCGTGGTGGTGCCCTCTTCGGACTGGCGCAGTGTGTGGATGGGTACAAAGTCGCTGGTGTCGGTTCCTCCTTGCGAGATTTCGACGGTGACGTTAAATTCTTCGGGGGTGGTGTGGTTGAGTTGGAGCCAGATGTTTTGGTCGCCGGAGAGGTCGAAGAGGGGGGAGACATACCAGACATTGGCATCGCTGCCGAGTATTGCGTTAAAACTGTTGTCTTCATATATACGGAGGGCATTATCACCATAATTGAGGATGTTCCAACAGATACGCTGAAGTTCGTCCTCTTCGCTGAAGGAGAGTTCGTAGGGGAAGGTGTTGATGGGTATAGTGCAGTCGGCAATGGGTATGGTTTGGTTTATGTCTACAGAGCCATATGGGTTGGTAACGTTTGCTTGGACGGTGTGATAGCCAGCGGTGTTCCAGACCATATAGGCGGTGTCGTTGACGGTCTGTGAGTATGAGGCGTCGCCAAACTGCCATTCGGCTGTGGAGGCTGTGGAGTGTATGAGCTCCATTAGCAGGGTGTCGCCAACGTTGCCTTTTTCGGGTGCGGCAAGGAATGCGGTGGGGGGAATGGAGGAGACGACCGAGTCGTGAGTGGTAACGCATCGGATGAACCAACAGATGGAGGTGTCGTCCCAAGAGCTGACGTCAGGAATCTCGTTCAGGTGCTGCCAAGTGTTGCCATCGTCAAGCGAGATCCAGTTTCCGTCGGGGGCGGCAATGTTCTTGGCTCCTCTTATTGTCGTTCCCGAAAGGTTTCGGATGGTAAGCCATAGGTGGTTGTTGGTGTCGATAGGCATGGGGGTTTCGAGCTCAGCGCGATACCATCGCAAACTGCCTACTGGGATTTCGAAAGGCTGGGTGTAGACTACGGGACCCGGGGCATCGTCGCCACCACTGTGGACGTATAAGACAAATTGTCCGCTATAGTGGTAGAAATCAATAGCACTGAGATAATTGTGTCCGGGCATGACCGATACGGGCAGTTTGATGCCTATGCGGAAAGAACTCTCACAGGCGAAGGGACCTGAGTCGTCGGTATTGGTGCCGGTATAGGAAAGAATGTCGCCGTCCTCGAAGTAGGCGCCGGAGAAGTAGGCTGTGAGGCTGTCATTGTGGGCGAGGAGGGGGTAGGGGTTGGCAGAGGAGCCGTTGCTCCAGCGCAGGAAACGACGGCTTGAGGCAGGAGTGGCATGAAGGGTGACGGTGTCGCGGTAGGTGAATGTGCCGCCACCGCTCACAGTGCCCCAGTTGGTGTCGGCACTGACGGCGGTGACCGTGCAGGTAGTAGTGCTGCCGAAGAGGGTGTCGGGCTCGATGCCGACGATGGCGGTTTGGGATGAGTTGAAGGAATAGAATCCGGGACCCAGGTCATTGAGGGCGAAAAAGCCGTCGCAATAGCCGCTCCAACCCCAGTTGAAATGGAAGTAGCCGTTGGTGTCGTAGCCGTCGCAGACAAACTCGTGTCCGAAGCCTAATGCGGTGGACACGCCGCCATAGAGAATGGGGCGGCGGTGGTCGATTTCGTTCTTAATCACTTCTGTCCATTCTTGGCTGGTGAAGTTTCTGCGTCGTATGCCTGCCAGCGCGGGGGTATATTTGAAGTAGGTGCGGAAGGCATTTTCGGCACAGGGGTAGTTGAGACCGTAGTTGTGCATTATGTCATAAGCACCGCTGCCGTAGTTGTCAAGAATGTCGTAGTCCATATCGACAGCAACGCCGCAGTGGTACATCAGTGTCGCCACGGCAGTGACTTGGGCTGAGGTGCTGGAGGAGGTGAGTGAGTCGGGCATGTTGGCCCAATCATAATGGGTGGTGCTGAAATCGGCACTCTGCATACCGGCAACGCGGCTGTTGTAGCTGTGCTGTCCGACACCCACGTCAGGCCAGTTCCAATACTTCATTATTTGGGCCATGGAGGTGGCGACGCAGCCTGTCTCGGTCTTTTCACTGCCATATAGGGGACAGAGTTCGTTGTAGAAGGGCGACTGGCCCCATGTGGTGGTCATGAGCGGACCAACGATGGAGTCGTAGCCTTCGAGGCTCGACTTCGGGGAATCCTGGTGCTGCCATTCGGGATGGACGGGCAGGGTGGCATCCTCCATGGCGGCGTGTATTTGTTTGTTGTAGCCGTCGAGCCAGGCGGCAAAGTTGGTTGGTAGGTTATCTACGTCGAGGTTCGACTGCAGCGAATAGCCCAGTATGGGCTGCACACGGTTGTCGGCGCTCACAATGACGAAGCCGCCGCCGTCGATAGAGAAAAGATACATGTTCTCGTAAGGGGAGTTGAGCAACTGAAGTTGGGTGTCGCTTTTCAGTTGCAAAAAGGTCACCGCTTTGCTTGTCGCGACGGATTTTGAAACGGATTGGGCATTGGCGGCAATGCCTGTTAACAGCGCAAGTGTGATGATTAGTAAATGTTTATGCATATCAGGTTGTGTTTATTTGAACATACAAATATATAAAAAATTATTGATAACGCAATAGTCTTGGGTTGTATGGAGATATAAAAAGCGACAGAATCTTTAAATTCTGTCGCTTCGGTACCGCATACCAGAGTCGAACTGGTGATCTACTGCGTGAGAGGCAGTTGTCCTGGACCACTAGACGAATGCGGCTCATTGTTGGATGATTTCTCTCTCAAAATCGGGTGCAAAAATACAAACTTTTTTTTAGTTGACAAAATTTTGAATGATTTTTTTTGTCAATTTGTTTGTCGTTTATTGGTAGTCAATAAATTGAAAATTGAAAATTGATGGTTGGAAACGACTGTTTTTCCTTGTTTTTTATCAATTTTCAATTTTCAATTTTCAATTTTCAGTGGTTTTAAGCCATGTTGTGGAACACATTTACCACATCGTCGTCATTTTCAAGACGTTCGACGAGTGCGTTGACATCCTCCTGTTCTTCTGGCGAGAGTTCGCGCAGGGTGAGGGGGATGCGCTCGAATTTGAACGACTTGATTTCAAATCCGTGGTCTTCAAGGTATTTGGAGATGGGGCCGTAGTTCTTGAAGTCGGCGAAGATGTTGATTTCGCCTTCGTCGAGGAACACTTCGTCGATGTCGTAGTCGATGAGTTCCAGTTCAAGTTCGTCCATGTCTACACCCTCTTTGTAGGCGACTACGAAGGAGCATTTGCGCTCGAAGAGGAAGTCGTTCATGCCCATGGTGCCCAGCTCGCCCTTGCCGCGCACGAAGGCGGCGCGGATGTTGGCGACGGTGCGGGTGGGGTTGTCGGTGGCTGTCTCGACCACGAAGGCGGTGCCGTGGGGGCCTTTGCCGTCGTAGACGACCTCTTTGTAGGCGGACTTGTCCTTCTCGGTGGCACGCTTGATGGCGCGCTCGACGTTCTCCTTGGGCATACTCTCGCTCTTGGCGGTGGCCATCAGCAGGCGCAGACGGAGGTTGCTGGAGGGGTCGGGGCCGCTGGCGAGGACTGCCAGTTCGATTTCTTTGCCAATCTTGGTGAATGTGCGGGCCATGTGCCCCCAACGTTTCAGTTTTCTTGCTTTGCGGTATTCAAACGCTCTACCCATGATGATTTTGAATTGAGGATTGAGGGTCGAGAGACCTGTAAAGGTGAAATTCACACCTCAATCGGTGGTTATTATTTTTTCTTTTGTGTTATTATTCTTGTTTGTATTTCAGAGAGCGTCTGCCTTATCAATTCTCAAATGTCATTTTTGAGAGGTATTCTGTGCAGTCTTCGAAAGTCTTGAAGGTGTGCTCTTCGGGGATGACGGCGGGGATGACGTGGAGGGTCTTGAGCATGTACATGGGCTGCGGCTGGATGATGGTCATCAGCACCATGATGCCTCGTGCCTGGAGGTCTTTGATGGCGGTCTCCATGGCGTAGAGGCCCGACTGGTCCATAAAGCTGACCAGCTTCATGCGGATGATGACCACCTTGGCGTGGTCGGGCACGTCTTCCATCACTTCCTTAAATTTGTTGATGGTGCCGAAGAAGATGGGACCGTTCAGACGCTGGACGTAGATGTGCTTGCGCATCTCGTCGGTGATGCCGCCTTCGTCCTGCCAGGGCTTGGTCTTGTCGAAGTTGGCTTCGCCCGGGTTGGGCAGGCCCTTGTGCAGGTCGGCAGAGGTCATGGTGCTGCTGCTGTAGCCGCCTTCGACCAGGTCACTGGCACGTTTCATGAACAGCACACAGGCTATCACCATGCCGATGCCCACGGCGGTGAGCAGGTCGACAAACACGGTGACGAGGAACACCACCACCAGTACCACGGCATCGGCACGCGGTATGCGCAGGAGGTCTTTGAAGCCCTTAAAGTCGATGATGCCCCAACCTACGGTGATGAGGATGCCGGCTAGTACCGACAGGGGAACATATTTCACCAGTCCGCCCAATCCTAGCAGGATGGCGAGCAGCAGCAGGGCGTGTACCATGCCGCTAATCTGGGTGCGTCCGCCACTCTTCACGTTGACAACGGTACGCATGGTGGCACCTGCACCGGGCAGTCCGCAAAAGAGACCGGCTATGGCATTGCCGATGCCTTGGCCGATAAGTTCTTTGTTGCTGTTGTGTTTGGTTTTGGTGATATTGTCTGCCACTACGGAAGTGAGCAGTGTGTCGATTGAGCCAAGACCCGCCAGTGTGAGGCCGGGTATGAGCGAAGCCTTCAGCACAGTCATCCAGTCGATGCCTGCAAGGCTAATGTTGGCATTGGCAAAGAAGGGCAGAGGCAGACCCGAGGGAATGTTGCCGATGATAAGTTTGCCGTCCAGATTGCAGAAAAGCGAAACCACAGTCATCACGATGAGGGCCACCAGCGTGGCGGGCACTTTTTTGGTGACTAGGGGGAATAGTTCGATGATGGCGATAGTACCTAAGCCGAGCAGCAGGGCGGTGACGCTGATGCCTTCCGACACTGCGGCGGGGATGCCCGTCACCAGGTCAATCATGGTGCCTGTGCCCTTGAGTCCTACCAGGGGATAAAGCTGCTGCAAGATGATAATGACGCCGATACCGCTCATAAAGCCCGAAAGTACGGGGTAGGGGATATAGCGGACGTATTTGCCCAGCTTGATGATGCCGAACAGGATTTGGAACAGGCCGCAGAACAGTCCTGCCAATGCCATGCTGATGAGCACCGAGGAGATGCTTCCGTTGCTGCTGGCCCATACGCCGCTGATAAGGGTGGCCGCCACCACGGTCATGGGGCCGGTGGGGCCGCTAATCTGGCTGTGGGTGCCGCCGAATAGGGCCGCGAAGAAGCCCAGCATGGTGGCTCCCACCAGTCCTGCCAGCGCACCCATCGATGCTGCCGATGGGTCGCTGACACCGCCAAATGCCTGTATGCCGAATGCAAGTGCCAAAGGTAGTGCGACAATACCGGCGGTGATGCCGCCAAAGATGTCGCCTTTGATGTTGTTGGTTTCTATGAATTTCATGTAAGTTACTTTGTATGAATTGTTAGTTGATGTATAATTAGTAAAATATGGAATTGCAAAAATACGAAAAAAATGAAAAATAGTGTTATTTGTGTGTTAATTTGTAAATTTGCCAATTGGTTAATCTCAGGTGTGTCAAGGACTAACGCATCAGCTCGTTAACGTTTTCACACATTCATGTCTTTATTTTTCAAAACGTATTGCGGCCCACGACTGGCGGCCCTTGGTTTGACGTAGGTGCAGACCAAGGCTTTCGGCGTGTTGCTGCAGGGCGGGGATGTCGCTCTCATAGAATCCGCTGAGCAGCAGTGTGCCGTCAGGGTTGAGCACGGAGACGTATGCCGCCATGTCGTTCAGCAGGATATTGCGGTTGATGTTGGCAATGATGAGGTCGAACCTGTCGTGTCCGTCCGTCAGCAGCGATGCGTCGCCAATGCGGATGGTCATCTCCACGCCGTTGCGTTGCACATTCTCCATGGCGTTATTGTAAGCCCATTCGTCGATGTCGATGCCCTCCACATAGGCGGCTCCCCGCATCTTGGCAAGGATGCCCAGCACGGCGGTGCCACAGCCC
>JAEEIS010000033.1 GCA_016281475.1 Bacteroidales bacterium | reverse complement strand
GCTGATGGGAGAAGGGCTTGTACACAGATATGTTATTGTCGCGCCAGGGAAAGTGGCTGGTCTCCGATAGCTTGCGACCCGCGCCGGTGGCGCCGGTGATGGCAGTCACGTGTATCTCGCCCTCTATCATTTTCAGAGCAGCTGACGGTGCCAGGCCCAACTGAATGCTGGTGGCAAAGCAGCCGGGGTTGGCCAGATAGTCGCATCCTTCAATCTCGCTTTTGAATACGTCGGTGAGGCCATAAACGAAATGCTTGCCGTCAAAATCGGGGTCGTTGCGGAAATCCTGGCCCAGGTCAATTATCTTGCAATGCTCCGGCAGGGAGTGGGTGCTTAGAAATTCCCGTGACAGGCCGTGTCCTAGGCAGAGGAATACCACGTCGGGTTCGCCGGTGCTGTCGGTGAATTTTAGGTCGGTTTCGCCCAGCAGGTCACGGTGAAAATCGGTGATACTGCGACCCACGCTGGTGGTGCTCATCACCGAACAGATCTCCACTTCGGGATGGTTAATCAGTATTCTTAGCAGTTCGCCGGCGGTATAACCGGTGCCTCCCGCTATCGCTGCCTTAATCATATCAGTTCGTCTTTATGGGTGCCGTAGTAAACCCGCAGAGGGGTGGAGGTTACCTTTATGAAGCCTTTGGCATCTTCTGCAGTCCAGCCTTTCTGGGTTTCGCCGTATTCGCCGAGTTTGGATTTGAGCAGGTCATTCTCCGAATCCACGCCGATCGTCTCGAAGCCGTAAGGGTGCAGGTTCAAAGTCACGGTGCCGGTCACGTTGCGCTGGCTGCTGCACAGCATCGCCTCTATGTCGCGCATAACCGGCTCCAGGTACTGGCTCTCGTGCAGGAACATTCCGTACCAGTTTGCAACCTGGTCCTTCCAGTACTGCTGCCACTTGGAAAGGGTGAATTTCTCCAGGAACTTGTGCGCACCTATAATAAGCATAGGTGCCGCAGCCTCGAAGCCGACGCGGCCCTTGATGCCGATGATGGTGTCGCCCACGTGCATGTCGCGGCCTATTCCGTATGCGCAGCCAATCTCTTCGATGGCCTGTATGGCGGCAATCTTGTCGTCATACTTCTTGCCGTTTACGGCGCAGATTTCTCCCTCCTTGAATTCGATGGCGAGCGTTTCGCAGCCGGTTTTGGTTACCTGCTTGAGATATGCGCTCTCCGGCAGGCCCTGTCTGCTGTCGAGAATCTCTCCGCCGCAGATGGATGTGCCCCAGATGCCGACGTTGTAGGAGTATTTCAACTTGGCGAAATCGGCGTTGAAGCCGTGGGCGTTGAGGTAGTCGACCTCCTCCTTGCGGGTTAGGTTGCCGTCGCGGGTCAAGGTGATGATTTCCATCTCCGGGCACATCACCAGAAAGGTCATGTCGAAACGTACCTGATCGTTGCCGGCACCGGTGGAGCCGTGAGCGATGGCGTCGGCGCCAATCTCACGGGCATATTTGGCGATTGCCATTCCCTGGAAGATTCGCTCTGACGATACGCTGATGGGGTAGGTGCCGTTGCGCAGGACGTTGCCCCATATCATGTATTTAAGGCTTTTCTCGTAGTATTCCTGAGTTACGTCCAGGGTTACATATTTGGTTGCGCCCAGCTTATAGGCGTTCTCTTCGTTGGTTTTGAGCTGCTCGGGGCTGAATCCGCCGGTGTTGGCGCACGCCGCGTGAACTTCATAGCCCTTTTCTTTTGCCAGATACATCACGGTGTAGGAGGTATCCAGACCGCCGCTGAAAGCGACCACAACTTTTTTCTTGCTCATATCAGTTATTCAATATTAATCTTGATGTGTTCTTTGGGATCATACAACAATCCGGTACAGATGCACCGCTCATAATTGTTCTCCTCCAGAATATGAAAGTTCTTGCATCCCTGGCAGCCCTTCCAGAATTCGGTGTCGTGAGTCAGGTCCTGGAACGCCACGGGACGGAAGCCCAGCTCGTAGTTCATCTTGAGCACGGCCGGACCGGTGGTGATGCTGAATATCTTGGCGGCGGGGAAAAGTTCGCGCGAGAGGCGGAAGATGCGCTGCTTGATGCTCTTGGCCAGACCGATGCCCCGGAATTCGTGGGCCACGATAAGGCCGGAATTGGCAACGAACTGCTTGCCTTCCCAGCTCTCTATATATGAAAAGCCTGCAAAACGACCGTCGTCGGTGACTGCAATCACCGCTTTGCCGGCGCGCATTTTCTCCGATATATATTCAGGTGAACGCTTGGCGATACCTGTGCCGCGTTCCTTTGCAGATACGGCGATTTCGTCGCAGATTGCCTGTGCGTATTTGGCGTGGCTTTCATCGGCCACCAATACAGAAATATTCATTGTCGAAATGAACGTTTATATGATTTATAGGAAAATGTAGTGGGATTCTGCTGTCCCTGAAATATGAGAGGTAAGCCAATGTGAAAGGCGAGCTGAAATCGCCCCACCGGCTTAACGTCGGACACGAGCACGAAAAAATATATTGTTGTACAATCCCATAACTGCGGCAAATGTACACTTTTTTTTAGAATACGATGCTATGAGAAAAATATTTTTGAAAAGATTTGGAGGAACGGAAAAGATGTGTATCTTTGCAGTCCCTTTCGGAAGGAGGGGGAAGTTGATTGAATTATTGGAAGACAAAAGTACAAGCAGAAAGTATTTTATTGTAGCAACAGTAAAAGAGCAAGCGTAGATTCATTTGAGAGTATCCCAAG
>JAEEIS010000236.1 GCA_016281475.1 Bacteroidales bacterium | reverse complement strand
TATATAGAAGATGAATTCGGAGAACGAAAAAATTACGCGCGTAGACATCGAAACTACCATGAAGACTGCCTACATCGACTATGCGATGTCTGTAATCGTGTCGCGTGCGTTGCCCGATGTCAGAGATGGCTTGAAGCCGGTACAGCGCCGCATACTGTATGCCATGAACGACATGGGTATGTTTTACAATACCGCCTATCGCAAGTCGGCGACCGTGGTGGGCGAGGTTCTTGGACAGTACCATCCCCACGGCGACTCGTCGGTATATTTTGCCATGGTTCGCATGGCGCAGCCGTGGAATATGCGCTATCCGCTGGTTGACGGACAGGGTAACTTTGGTAGCATCGACGGCGACAGCCCCGCTGCCATGCGTTATACCGAGTGCCGCATGGAGCAGATTTCGAACGAGATGTTGATGGACATCAAGAAGGATACGGTGGACATGATGCCCAACTATACCAACGAGCGCGAGGAGCCCACAGTGCTGCCGGCACGCATTCCGAACCTGCTGGTGAACGGCTCGAACGGCATCGCGGTGGGTATGGCTACCAACATGCCGACGCACAACCTGCGCGAGGTGTTGGACGGCTGCATTGCCTATATTGACAATAACGACATCGAGGTGGAGGAGCTGATGCAGTATGTGAAGGCTCCCGACTTCCCCGGCGGCGGCACGATATACGGCTACAACGGCGTGAGGGATGCCTACACGACGGGCCGTGGCAGCGTGGTGCTGAGGGCCGACACGTCGATTGACGTGGACAACAAGGGCCGCAACATCATCGTGGCGCACACGATTCCTTACGGGGTGAACAAGAGCGAGATGATCAAGCGTCAGGCACAGCTGGTGAAGGATGGCAAGATTGTGGGCATTACGGACATCCGCGACGAGTCGGACAAGGAGGGTATCCGCGTGGTGTATATGTTGCGCCACGATGTGGTGCCTAACGTGATATTGAACAAGCTGTTCCAGCTGAGCGAGCTGCAGAGCTCGTTTGCGGTGAACAATATCGCTCTGGTGCATGGCCGCCCGATGCTGCTGAACCTGAAAGACCTGATTCGCAACTTTGTGGAGCACCGCGAAGAGGTGGTGACGCGCCGCACCAAGTTTGAGATGGCGGAGGCCGAGAGACGTGCCCACCTGTTGGAGGGTTTCCTGCGCGCCATCGACATCATCGACGAGATTATCCAGCTGATTAAGAAGTCGAAATCGGTGGAGGAGGCCAAGCAGGGCCTGATGGATAGATGGCAGTTCAGCGAGCTGCAGGCCACGGCCATCGTGGAGATGCGCCTGCGCCAGCTGACCGGCATGGAGCGTCAGAAGTTGCAGGACGAATACGACGAGAAGCTGCGTTTCATAGCCCGCTGCAAGGAGATTCTGGGCGACAAGAATATACTGTTTGAGGTCATCAAGGGCGAACTGGTGGAAATCCGCGACAAGTATGGCGACGACCGCCGCACGGCGATCCGTTACGAGGCTTCGAACTTCAGAATCGAGGACACGATTCCCGACGACGAGGTGGTTATCACTATCTCGCACATGGGATATGTGAAGCGGACGCTGCTGAACGAGTACCGCGCGCAGACACGCGGCGGCGTGGGCTCGAAGGGCAGCTCGGTGAGGAGCGAGGACTTTGTGGAGCACATCTTTATGTGTACGAACCACAACTATCTGCTGTTCTTTACCGAGAAGGGCCGCTGCTACTGGATGCGTGCCTTCGAGGTGCCGGAGGGCGAGAAGAATTCGAAAGGCCGTCCGATACTGAACATGATAAACATAGAGCCTGACGACAAGGTGAAGGCCTACGTGAATGTGGAGAACCTGTCGGATGCCGAGTATCTGAACAGTCATTATATCGTGATGTGTACGAAGAACGGTATCGTGAAGAAGACTTCGCTGGAGAGCTATTCGCGCCCGAGGACCAACGGCATCATCGCCGTGGGCATCCGCGAGGGCGACGAGCTGATTGGCGCACGGCTGACGGACGGCAAGAGCGAGATATTGCTGGCCTCGAAGAAGGGCAAGGTGATGCGCTGCGACGAGGAGCAGTTCCGCGGAATGAGCCGTGGGGCGTCGGGCGTGAAGGGCATTACGTTGGAGCCGGAGGACGACTGCGTTATCGGAATGCTGACGTCGAACGACGAGAATGAGAACATCCTGGTGGTGAGCGAGACGGGCTACGGCAAGCGTTCGGACCTGAAGGACTACCGCAAGACGAACCGTGGCGGCAAGGGTGTGATGACGATGAAGGTGACGGACAAGACGGGCGGCATCATTGCGCTGACCAATGTGAACGACGAAGAGGACCTGATGATTATCAATCGTTCGGGCATCACCATTAGGATGAAGATTAGCGAGTTGCGCGTCATGGGCCGCAACACGCAGGGCGTGAAGCTTATCAATCTGAGAGGTAAAGATTTCATCGCCTCCATCACCAAGGTGCCGACCGAGAATGAGGAGGAAATCCCAGTTGAGCCGACGGAAACGCCTGATAACGTAGCAGATACGGAACAGCACGAAACCCCGACCGAGAACGAATAGGGTGGGGGGATGCAAGAAATTAACATTTAGACGTACAAAATAGTAAATCAAAACTTTAAAAACTCAAATAAGATGAAGAAAATCGCATTAATGCTGGCAATCGTAGTAATGGGCTACGCCGTCAGCGCACAGTCACTGAACGTTTCGAGTGCCCGTGAGGCACAGAACCGTGGCTACCTTGACAAAGCCAAGAAACTGATTGACGCTGCTTGCGAACACGAGCAGACTAAGAACGATGCCAAGACATGGTACTATGCCGGTCTGATTTACAGCTCGATTGGCGGCGAAGTGGACAAGCCCCGCTCGAAGTACAAGAATCTGGATGCTGACTGGCTGGTGAAGAGCAAGGATGCCGCCCTGCGTTGCAAGGAGTTAGATACCGAGAAGGAGTATGCCGAGGGCAACAACACAATCTTGGCCTTTGTTGGTAACGAGTACTACAAGAAGGCATACGCTGCCTTTGACAAGCAGGATTGGGAAGGCTGCATGGCTTTGTGCGAGGAGTCGGTGCGCATCTTCAACGAGTGCGGCAAGAGAGAGTATGCTTCTGAGTCGTACATGATGGCTGGCAAGGCTGCCATGAACGCCCACAACAACGAGGCTGTGATGAAATATTTCAAACCCCTCGTGCGTACCAAAACCAAGGAGAATCTGGTTTACAGAACGCTGTTTGACATGTACAAGTCGACTGGCGACACTAACGAGGCAATCAAGCTGGCCCAGAATTATGTTAAGTCGTGCAAGGATGACTACAACGCCAACATGATGATGGCTGAGGCTTATCTGCTGAAAGGTAACATGGAACAAGGCAATGCCGAGATTCAGAAGGCATTGGAGAAGACGGTCGACAAGCCCGAACTGCATGCCAGTCTGCTGGCTGCCGCCGGTGCCACGTTTGAGGGTGTCAACGACTTTGTGAATGCCGAGCAGCGCTACAAGGAGTCGCTGCAGACGCTGCCGAACCAGTTTGTTGCCAACTTCGGCATGGGCAAGATGTTCTACAACCGCGCCGTTGACAAGCTGACTGAGGCTAACAATGTTCCTCCGACGGATGAGACGGGTCTTTATGACAAACTGCTTGAAGAATGCAAGGCTTTGTTCAGCCAGTCAATTCCTTACTTCAACAACGCAATCAGCTTTATCGACAATCTCGATGCTAATGGCCAGGGTGCCAACCGTAGCAACCTGTATCAGTGCCTCCATGCTCTCAACACGGTGTATGCCCGCTTGGAGATGTACGACGAGCTGAAGCCCATCAAGGCACGCATCGACGAATTGGAAAAATCTGCACAATAATTCAAACGATTTGTAAAGAACTGAAAGATAAGCCGCCCAGGTCAATGGACGGCTTATTTATTATTCGAGTAGGCCTGTTATGTTAAGTGGGGTATTTGAATACCCCTTTTTTGGGGTGTTTGGTTAAACTATGGATTGGTGAACTATATTAGTTCTGGAAATGGCTATTCTAGAGAGGTCAAACGCAAAATCATTTCCAGATAGGCGTTGTAATGACCGAGGCCGCAGCCCTCGCAGGTGTCGTCTGGGTCGTGGTAGCCGCCGTACGGCTGTCCCATGGTGAGGATGAAAATGGACGGACAATAATTGCTGAACCAATAATGGTCGCTATTTGGCGAATTGTCGCGCGGACGGAGATTGAGTGCGGCGTGGCTTTCTTCGTTTAAAAATTTGAGTTGCTCGAAGTAAGGCTTGGTCTCTTTGCTGTTGGCGTTGAACACCATAAGGCCCTCGTCACCGCCACAGAACATGTCGATATTGCAAAGCAGCTTGACTTTGTTGTAATCAATCAGCGGATTTTCAGCAGCATATTTTGAGCCTCTGAGTCCCGACTCTTCACCACTGAAGAGCATGAAAACGACAGTGTAGTATGGCTGCTTTTGGCTGACAATGCGGGCAATGTCCATCACTGTCGCCGTTCCGCTGGCGTTATCGTGGGCTCCCGGGAAAAGAACAGCGTCGCCCATCATGCCGCAATGGTCGTAGTGGGCAGTGAAGACAATCATGGTGTCGATAACCCCAGGTACATATCCAACAACATTACGAGTCAAATAGTTGGGACGATATTGGATAGGAATATTTGCCTCCACTTTCTTCACCTTTTTAGGTAGAGCCGTCTCTAGAATCTCGATGCAGATGGGATCAGGGCGTTCCTTGTCCACCACCCATGGCGAATAAGTGTCTAACTTGCTGACACCTATAAGCCATGTGCCATCTTTCAATTGTTTCTTCCAAGAGGCTTTCTCCAATTTGTTAGGTGTTGCCTGACGGGCTGTTGGATAGACACGATACTGAGTGTAAGGCTCCAGTTCCACCCCATTAATCTTGAGCGATATTTCACCCTCAAGGCTATAGCAGTTGTAGGTATAGTTTTGAAAATAATCCACTTGCAAAGGCAGAACACCAAGCCGTTTCATCTCCCCTGCCAGATACGCGGCAGCAATGCTGTCGCCATGATAGCTGGCACCGCGACCGTACATCTCCTTTGACGAAAGGGCTTTGATGATTTGTCGTGCGTATAGAGAGTCCTGTGCGTGCAAATGCGTGAACGATATGATTACAAATAAAAGTAAGAGCGTCTGTTTCATGTGATTAAAAACCTGGAAAATGAATAAATAAGGTGGGAAGTATGAGCAGGAAGCCAAACAGAATCAGTGCCAAGATGAATTTCCAAATCCATTTGACCCATGTGGCGTAAGGTATCTTAGCCACTCCGATGCAGGCGATTAGCACGCCGCTGGTGGGTGTAATCATGTTGGTGAAGCCGTCGCCAAACTGGAATGCCAGCACGGTGGTCTGGCGGCTGACGTTGATGAGGTCGGCAAACTGTGCCATGATGGGCATGGTGAGGGCGGCCTTGGCTGACCCGCTGGGCATGATGAGGTTGAGGAGCGTCTGGAATGCGTACATCACCCCAACCGATGCCACTTCGCCCGTTTCGGCCAGCGAGCGCGTGAGACCGTACAGGATGGTGTCAATCACCTTGCCATCCCTCAGAATGAAGATGATGCCGCTGGCAAGGCCTACAACCAATGCTGCAGATAGGATGTCCTTACATCCTGCAAGAAAGAGCTTTGCGATGTCGTCGGCATTCTGCTTGTCAGCCACTCCGCAGCAGATGCCCATAGCCAGGAACAGCGCGGATATTTCCATCACATACCATCCGTAACCCAACACGCCAACAACAAGATAGCAGATGGTGAACATCAGGATGTCGAGGATAAAGAAGTGCACCGATTTGCGCAGCATAAAGAATCCCGTCACCACAAACGCGCCAGCCAATATGGGCAGCACCGGCATCGAAGCCTCACCCCCACCGATGGCAATCGTCGTTGTGGGGAGAAGTACGGCACAAACAATCATCGTTGCTGATAGCAAACCATACATAACCCACGCTGCCACAGACGAATGATACACGACTGGGTTGTCCTGCTGTTCCATTGCCCGCTGACGCCAGTAGTTGTCGAGCTTGTACATGGGCGACCGTTCTGGATTGCGTTTTACCCGGTTGGCATACCACAGCACAAAGGCTATGCCGATGATTGTAAGGACTATCCAGCACAGAAAGCGATACTCCAACCCTGAGAAAATGGGCAATTCGGCAATGCCTTGTGCAATGCCGATAGTGAACGGGTTGAGCATGGCTCCGGCGAAGCCGATATGCGCAGCCACATAGCACATACATACGCCCACAATCGAGTCGTAGCCCATCGAAATAGCCAGCGGCACAAAAATGATGACGAAGGCAATCGTCTCCTCGCTCATGCCAAAGACGGCACCAAAGAGACTGAACATTATCATGATAAGGGCAATGATGATGTTCTCCACACCCATCTTTCTGAGCAGGCGGTACTTGTTCAACCGAAGCACGCGGCGCAGGAACGCCATCACCCCCACGTCGATGGCGTGGCTGTTGTTGAGAATCCAAAACGCGCCGCCCACCATGAGGATAAAGATGATGATGTCGGCCTTGTCCACAAATCCGTTGAACAACGATGAGAACACCTGCCATGTCTGCGGCTGGCTCTCCACATAGTGGAACGAACCGGTCTGCACCACCTCGCGTGTGGAGGTACTTCCGTCGGCATTCAGAATCGACACCGTTTCGCGGACAAATTCGCCTGCCGGCACCAGCCAGGTGCAAACTGCTGCCAACAATATCAGCGCGAATACGATAGTAAAAGTATGGGGGATTTTCTTCATTACATCGATGCTAGAAAACTATTGCGGTAACATGGGTCGGAGGAAACGTCCTCACCAAACCAGTCGGGTGGCACAAAACTGTTGGCGGCATCCGTATTGGGAAACTCCACCTCCACAAGCAGCAGCCCTTCGTGCCTTCCGTGGAACACATCCAGCTCGGCCACAAGCCCTTGGTAGAGGTCGTTGCCTGTCAGCTTCTGCAGGTCTATACGGTAGCGGGTCTTCCCTACCCTGCCGCAGTCGCATTTGCTCAACAGCTGCTGATAGCTCTTGGCACTCAGCCTAAACTCCTCTTCCCTATTGTGGATGGCCGACGAGTCCTTCAGCACAACCCTTTCTTTGACAGTAAGGATATAGCTGTCGCCCATCCTGCGGATTCTCAGGGTGGGCGACGTGCAGAGGTAAGCCTGCTCTATTTCATAGTGCTCGTACTCGTCAATATCCTTTGGCAGCGTGCGCACCAAGTACTTGCGTTCTATTTCCATAGGCCATGACTAATTTATGACAATCTTTCGAGATATGCCGTCACATTCTTCTCGATGCGTGCCTCCACATCGGTGCAGGCTTCCGCTTTCTGGAACTTAGTGCCGGTAATGTGCTCATACAGCTCGATGTAGCGGTCCGTGATGCTGTTCACAATCTCGTCCGTCATCTCGGGCACCTGCTGACCTTCCTTGCCTTGGAACCCGTTCTCCATCAGCCATTCGCGCACAAACTCCTTCGACAGCTGGCGTTGGCGTTCGCCCTTGGCCTGGCGTTCCTCGTAGCCTTCGGCATAGAAATAGCGGCTGCTGTCGGGGGTGTGAATCTCGTCAATCAGATAAATCTTCCCGTCGCGCTTGCCAAACTCGTATTTGGTGTCCACCAAAATCAGTCCCTTCGCCGCAGCCATCTCGGTGCCACGCTGGAACAGGGCTAAGGCGTACTTCTCCAGCTGGTCGTAGTCCTCCTTCGAGACCAGCCCGGTGCGGATAATCTCCTCGCGCGAGATGTTCTCGTCGTGCCCCTCGTCGGCTTTGGTCGTGGGCGTTACGATGGGTGTCGGGAATTTCTGGTTCTCAATCATCCCCTCGGGCAGCGGCACACCGCACAGCGTGCGGGCTCCTGCCTTATACTCGCGCCATGCACTGCCGGCCAAATAGCCGCGCACAATCATCTCCACCTTGAAACCCTCGCACTTCAGACCCACGGTCACCATCGGGTCGGGAGTGGCAAGCTTCCAGTTGGGCACGATGTCGGCGGTGGCATCCAGAAACTGGGCAGCTATCTGGTTCAGCACCTGACCCTTGTAAGGGATGCCCTTGGGCAGAACCACGTCGAAGGCACTGATGCGGTCGCTCACCACCATGGCCATATATTTGTCGTCGATATTGTACACGTCGCGTACTTTGCCCACATAGAGGCTCTTCTGTTTAGGAAAGGAAAAGTTTGTTCTTACTACAGCCTTCATAGTATTGTATTATTTATCTATTATTAATCTTCAAGTTTTTTTGCAAAGAATGTGAAATTCACCTTGCCGTAGTGGCGGTGCTGCCAGAAATGCGGGTGCTCTTCAAACTGATATTCACGCGGATGCTCCAGCACAAATATACCGTCGTCCGTCAATATGTCGTGCTCAAATACCAGGTCGGGCAGGCTGGCAAGATTCTCAATAGCGTAAGGCGGGTCGGCAAACACGATGTCGAACTTCTTGTATGCCCTCTTCAGCAAGTCGAACACATCGGCACGCACCACATGAATATTCTTCACGCCAAACTGCGTGGCCGTCGATTTGATAAAGTCGGTGCACTGCCCGTTGATGTCAATCGCCGTCACCTCCTTGGCTCCGCGCGACACAAATTCCATCGACACCGCGCCCGTGCCTGCAAAAAGGTCCATCACGGCGCAATCCTCATAGTCCACATAGTTGTTCAAGATATTGAACAGGCTTTCGCGAGCCATGTCCGTTGTCGGGCGGACGGGCAGCGTGGCGGGCGGGTTCAGTCTGCGACCCCTGAGCGATCCGGCTATTATGCGCATATAGAATGTGTTAATCTGTTGGTATTAGAGTGAGTTGATTAGTCTAGCAGCAGCGTATGTCGGTAGCTGTGAAGCGTTTGGAACTCGGGATTGGTGTATGTGAAAGGCCGTCCGGTATACAGCGTCACGTTGGGGAAATAGTGCTGCAGCAGGGCGTAAATCTCGCGCCCCACCTCGCCGCAAATCGCCAACTCCATGTCGGGGGTCTCCAGGTGCAGCGTCTTCATCACCTCCAAGGCGTGATACAGCAACTCCCCGTCGCCCTTGGCGGCAAAGCTGTTGCTCAGCAACAGCTGGTTGTTGAAAAATGCCTCGTAGTCCCCCACCCCGTCGCGCACATGCATCAGCACCACAGGGTGTTGCGCACTCCGTTGCAGCATGGTCTCGTTCACCAGCACCGAATGCTGGCACACCACATCAATGCCTGGCATTGCCACCTTGAAAGCCGTCACCACATCTGCCGGTGCGGTAAAAACCATATACGACTTCATGCGGCCCGAACGTGCATGGTACACGCCCATTCCGATGTCGACATTCGCCACCATCTTCAGATACTGGCGGTCGCGTGCCGCATCGTACAGGTGTTCGGGCACCCACACAAAGCATTCCGACGGCACCACCAGCCTCGCCTCCTTGTACCCGAAGGTGGGTATGTCGGCTGAGTCAAACAGGCCTTTCACCGCCTGGGGCAGCTGGCTGATAGGGCGATGGAAGTCAAACTCCGCCTCGCCGAGCGTCAGCAGCTCCTGCCCCACTGTGGCTATCGAAAAAGAAAATCCATTCGTCCGAAGGCAAATGGATAATCTTAGTTCGTCAGTGGCGACTGCCTTGTCTGTCGTGATAATCGATATGACGCGGTCAGTCATCTTATTCAAAGTTACCGTCGGTGATGGCCTGGGTCATGTCACCCACCTTCCAACCAGGGAAGCGGTGGTTCTGCTCCAGCTCGGCCAGTTTGTTCACCACCAGCTGGTGGTCGAGGTCCGACAGCAGGTCTTCCATCTTCACCAGGCACTCGAACACGGGCATCTGGTAGCCGCTCTTCTCGATATAGCCGGCCTGCAGCTCGAAGTCGTACTTCTTGTCGCGGGGATAGGGCACATAGCGCAGATTCAGAATCTCCTCGTCAGTGAGGTGGAACTTCTTGTTCTGACGCAGGTTCTCGATGGGGTTGACACACTCCACTACGCGCGAGATATAGCCCGCCTTGATGGCGTCGGCCTCGGTCATCTCGTTGATGTCCACGTCTTCGGGAATCTTGTCGTAGTTGATATTCTTGTTCACCACCTTCATGCTGTCCTCATTCATCAGACGGTTGAACAGCGTGTCGAAACTGCCTGTGTAGCAGCCGTAAGTCACCTTGTAGGCTTCCTCAAGCGTGCGGATGGCCTTCAGCTTCTCAGCGCATGCGTCGCGACGTTTAGTGTACTCATTGTCAAACTTCACCGGCTTCATGATGCTCATATACAGCCAGACTGCCAGTCCGACTATCACCAGTGCCAGGAGGATCTGAATTAATGTTCTTTTCTTCATGTTATAATAGTATTTTTGTTTATTCAATCAAGTTGCAAAGATACAAAAAAAGTGCGAGTTAATAAAAAAAAGTGAAAAACTTTTTTGCACTAATGTTCCCGATGCTTTATATCTACTTGGCAATCAAAGTTGTCCGAAATCCATTTTGCGAGCCTCTCGGCGCAATAAACCGACCTGTGCTGCCCTCCAGTGCAGCCAAAACCGACTGTCAGACTGGTGAACTTGCGCTCCAAATACTTCTTTATTGAAGCCCCCACCAGCTGCTGGACTCCCTTCAGAAACTGCTCCACCTCCTCGTCGCCCTCCAGAAATTCTATCACAGGGCGGTCCTTGCCGGTGTAGCATCTATACTCGGGGTAGCGTCCCGGATTGGGCAGGGCGCGGCAGTCGAACACAAAGCCGCCGCCGTTGCCCGACGTGTCCTGCGGCAGCCCTTTCTTATATGAGAAGCTGGTTACCGTCACCGTCAGCCCTGTCGCCGTGGTGGCGGGCAGTGCCGTCTCTTCCGAGTCGACGATGGCCTGCCACACCTGTCGCAGATGCGGTATGTCGATGGGCAACGGGTGACTCTCCACCACCTGCTTCAGATTGCGGATGGCCAGGGGGATGCTGCCTAGGAAATAGTCCTTCCGCTCGAAATAGCCCCTGTAGCCGTAGGCTCCCAACGCCTGCATGATGCGGATCAGCACATACCCGTAGAACCTTTTCTCAAAGTCCTCGCGGTCAATCTTCTGTCTCTCGGCAAGGCAGCCTATGTAGTGTGCCAGCAGCTCCTGCCTGATAGCCTCGGGCAGGTCGCTCTTGGCGCTGTAGAGCAGCGATGCCACGTCGTACTGCGCGGCCCCCCTCCTACCCCCTTGGTAGTCGATATAGTAGGGCACGCCGTCGGCCAGCATGATATTGCGCGACTGGAAGTCGCGGTACATGAAGTAGCGGCAGTCCGCGTCGAGCAGATATTGCGCGAACGTGTGAAAGTCGCGCTCCAACAGCTCCTCGTTGAAAGGGATATACCTCAGCTTGAGGAAATAGTATTTAAAATAGTTCAAGTCCCACTGTATCGACTGCGAGTCGAAATCGGTGCGCGGATAGGCGTAGCCGAAGTCCATGTCGCGGCCCGCCACCTGCATCTGCGCCAAGTCGGCAAGCACCTGGCGGTACAGCCCCATCATCTCGCTGTCGAAACCGCCGCCCGTGCGCCGTTTGTCGAAAAGCAGGCTGTAGAGTGTCGTGTCGCCCAAATCCTGCTGCAGGTAGTGCATCCTGTCGCCGCTGATGGCGTAGACTTCCGGCACCCGCACTCCGCGAGCCTTCAACGCCTGGCTGTAGTAGTAGAAAGCCTCGTTCTCCGCCACGTCGGCATTGTAGGCGGCAATGCAGCGATGTGTCGCGCCCACTATGCGCCAATACTTGCGGTTGCTGCCGTTGGCCGAGAGTGCCGGCATCTCGCCCGCGCTCTCGCCCGACCATTGTTCAAACAGTTCTTTCAATATCTTCTCTGTCATGCCGTCTGTGTTGTCTTCCTCTCTCCGTTATTCGGTAGTTCAAGGCTACATTATCGCTCCTTTGCCGCCCCTATAGCCAACAACAGTCCTTTATAAATACTTTGAAAGTGTATTGTTCTCGGGAGTCACGAGGGTGTAAGGGTGTCGGAAGTCAGGGTTGGAGATGTCGGAAGTGGGGTGTGAAATACGATAGGCTAGTCGGTCAGTTCGTCGAGCATGTGGCAGCTGCCGGTGAAATAGGCGCCGGGTTCGATGGCGAGCTTGTTGGCGACGATGTCGCCGCGCACGCGCGAAGTGGCATAGAGTGTGAGGAACTCCTTGACGGAGAGGTTGCCGTCGATGATGCCTATCACGTTGGCGTTTTGGCAGACCACGTTGCCGGTGATGCGGCCGTGTTCGCCAATCACCAGCTTGCCGGTGAGTGTGATGTTGCCTTCGAGGGTGCCGTCCATGCGGAAGTCGCCATTGGCGACGATGTCGCCCTTGATGGTGGTGCCCACGGTGATGGTGTTGATAAGGCTGTTGGTTGTGTCGCTCATTGGTTTTTGGGTATGTTTAGGTTTGTCTATTCGTGTGTTGGCTATTTGCCGTTTTGGTAGTATTTGTCGTAGAACTGGCGGTAGGCATCTACGCGCTTGCGGTTGTAGAGGGTAGTGTAGTTCTGCTTGGAGATGGCGAACACCTGGTAGTCGTCGGGGCTGTAGTCGGCCAGGGGGCCTTCGGGACGTTGCAGGTGGGTGGCGAAGTCTTTGGCTTCGTTTGCGTTGTTGAAGGTGCTGATGGTGACCATCTGTGTGGAGTCGGTGAACATCAGGGGCGAAGTCTTGTAGCCGGAGTTGGCGTAGTAGTTCATGATGAAAGTGCCGACCTTGGTCTGCAGCTGGGTGGCGCGTATCTTCTTTTCTTTCACTAGGATGATGACTTGGTGGGCCATGTCGGCCTTGTAGCGGAACAGTTTGGCTTCGGGAGGGAGGGTGGCGGTTTCGGCACCACTGGTTTCTGCCGTCTGCCTTTGGCGGCTGGCTAGCGCCTGCGGGGTCTGTTCGGGGGCGGCGGGGTCGGTGACGGTCTCGTCTGGGCCGCTGTTGGTGACGTAGTTGGAGCCGTCGCCCATGAGGAAGTCGAGCTGCGCCAGTGCCAGCGGCACGATGCTGTCGGTTTTGGGGTAGTCGGCTATGATGCCCTGCAGGGTGGCGATGGCGCGGTCTTTGCGGTCGGTGCGTGCGTAGGCTAGGGCCTCCCAGTAGCGGAATTTGCCCAGCATGGGGTCGTCCGTGTAGAGTTCTTTGGCGGTGGCGACGGAGTTGAGCACATCGTCGTAGCGGTGTTTGCGGTAGAGGGTGTAGACCTCGTCGTAGTCCTCGCGGACCAGCTGGCTGCGGCGCAGGATTTCCTTGTAGTAGTCTTCGTCGAGTATCAGGTTGGCGAAGTCGCTGTCGGGGAAGCCCATGAGCACCATGTCGCGGTAGTAGTTGGAGTTGGGGGTGTTGCCCTGGCGGTCGTAGATTTTGTAGAGCATGAAGAATGCCTGCACTATCTCGCTGTTGGTGGTGTAGTCGTTGGTCATGCGCAGGTAGCATTCGAGAGCCTTGGGGATGTCGTGTATGCCGTCGTAGTAGATATAGCCGGCATTGAGCAGGCAGACGGCGGTTTGCGCCTGCATGGAGTCGAGGTCTTCAGGCGATTGGGGCAGGTCTTTGAGGTAGTAGGCCACGTTGTGCGGGTCGTTGGGGTTGCCTTCGGGCTTGCGTTCCTTGTCGTCGGCCTGGGCCTCGCCAGTGCCGTCGGCATCGGTTTTTTCATCGCCTTCATCCTCGGCGTTGTCGTTGTTCTGTGCCAGCATGTTCATGCCGAGCATGCCTTTTTTCGAGAGGAACCAGTAGTCTTCGAGGCTGCGCATGCCCCACCGCTGGCGGAAGGTTTCTTTGCCTTTTTGGACAGTGTTGCTGTTGTAGAAATACCAGTCGCCCTGCAAGGTGTTTTGCTGCGACTTGGCATCGCTGGCGAATTGTTCGAGCAGCTCGCGTTCTTTGGCCTCCTCTTCAGCCTTCTTGAGTGCGGCAATTTTGTCGTTGATGAGGGCGAGGCGTTCGCTTTCGGGCATGTTGGCGACGGCTATGAGGCTGTCGTTACGGTCGATGACGCGGGTGTAGGCGACCAGCGAGGTGAGGAGGTCGTAGCGCGACTTATGGTCGGCGTAGTGGGGATAGTCGGGCCTGATGATGGCCATGGCGGTGTCGTAGTAGGTTTGGGCGTTGTCGTAGTCCTGCAGTCTGTCGTAGAGGATGCCGCCAAGGCGTATCGCGGAGCGGGCTTTCTGGGCGGGATTGGTTTTCGATACTGCCGACGAGGTGCGGAAAGCCTCGCAGGCTTTCTTGATGTCGCGCATGCCCATGTACATCTCGCCCTTGGCATAGTAGATTTGGTCGAGGAAGTCCTCGTTTTTCCTGTCTTTGAGCATGCGGTCCAGCAGGCGCTCCAGCTTCTCGCGGTCGGTGTGCTGGAGGTCGGCGCAGGAGGCCAGGTTGAGACGGGCGTTGAACTCCATCTCGTACGAGGGGCTGCATTTCAGCACCTTTTCGTAGTATTTCGAGGCGGTGGGCCGTTTGTCGAGCTCTTGGTATATCTGGCCTAGAATGTAGTAGATGCGGGCTTTCTGCTGGCGCGACGGGTGCTCGTCGAGGGCCAGCTTGAGGAATTGCACACCCTTCTTATATTTCTCCTGCGGCAGAGTGCATTCGGCCATGGCGAGGTAGAGGTTGAGCTTCTGCTTGGGCGCAAAGTTGCCCTTGCCCAGTGCCGTCACCAGCTCGTCGAGTGCGCTTTCGGCATCTTGGTAGCGTTTGTCGAGTGTGGCGCAGCGCGCCTGCAGGATGGCGGCCTCGTCGGCAATGGGGGTGCCTCCGTATTGCGACACCAGCATCTGGCAGGTGCTGGCGGAGTTGGCGAGGTCGTGCTTGTAGAAGGTGGCGTAGGCGGTGAGGATGTAGCACTTGGCGATGTAGGGCACGTGTTCCTGCCCGTTGATGAAGATGCTGTGCTTCTTGATGCCTTTGATGCTTTTCTCAATGGCGCGGTCGAACTGGGGATAGAGTGCCATGCTCTCCTCCTTTGTGGCAACCTTGTAGACGGGCAGCAGGCGGGTGTAGTCGTCCTTGCATGTGGTTTCCATCAACTTGAGTCCTTGCTTGAGACTCTCGTTGCCGTTCCACCAGATGTTGTAGTGGGCGGTGGTATTGTGGAATTGGATGTTGCTCCAGTTGGCCTTTTGAGTGGAACAGGAAGTTAAAATGAAAAATGAAAAATGAAAAACGAAAATCAGGCTGACGCAGATTACTCTGCGCAGCCATTTATGTGCCGTTCTATTGATTTCGATTTTCACTATTACAATTGTGTCAAACGTTGAATCGGAAGTGCATGATGTCGCCGTCCTGTACCACATAGTCTTTGCCTTCGACAGCTATCTTGCCAGCCTCGCGGCATTTGGCCTCGCTGCCGAGGGCTACGTAGTCTTCGTATTTGATGACCTCGGCACGGATAAAGCCCCGCTCGAAGTCGCTGTGGATAATACCCGCTGTCTGAGGGGCTTTCATTCCTTTCTTAAAAGTCCATGCACGGCACTCCTTGGGACCGGCGGTGAGGAAGGTCTGCAGGTTGAGCAGTTTGTAGGCGGCCTTGATAAGGCGGTTGACGCCCGACTCCTTCAGGCCGAGGTCTTCGAGGAACATCTGTTTCTCCTCGTAGGTCTCCAACTCGGCAATATCGGCTTCGATGCCTGCGCCGATGACCAGCACTTCGGCATCTTCGTCCTTCACTGCTTCGCGGACGGCATCGACATAGTGGTTACCTGTCACTACGGAGGCTTCGTCGACGTTGCAGACGTAGAGTATGGGTTTGGAGGTGAGCAACATGAGGTCGCGTGCCGCCTCCTGTTGGCTTTCCTCGAGGTGGACGGTGCGTGCGCTCTTGCCCGAGAGCAGGGCTTCGCGGTAGAGGTCCATCACTTCCACCAGCTTCTTGGCCTTGGCATCGCCGCCGGCCTTGGCTTTTTTCACCTCTTTGTCGTAGCGGTTCTCAATGGTTTCGAGGTCTTTGAACTGCAGTTCGAGGTCGATGGTCTGCTTGTCGCGGATGGGGTTGACACTGCCGTCGACGTGGGTGACGTTGTCGTCGTCGAAACAGCGCAGCACATGGATGATGGCATCGGTGGTGCGGATGTCGCCAAGGAACTTGTTGCCCAGGCCCTCGCCTTTGGAGGCGCCTTTGACCAGTCCGGCTATGTCGACAATCTCGACCGTGGCGGGTACCACGCTGGCGGGACGTTCCATCTCGACCAGCTTGGCCAGCCGCTCGTCGGGCACGGTGATGACACCCACATTGGGCTCGATGGTGCAGAAGGGGAAGTTGGCGGCTTGCGCCTTGGCATTGCTCAGACAGTTAAAAAGGGTGGACTTGCCCACGTTGGGCAGGCCTACGATGCCGCATTGAAGACTCATGACAGCACCTCCTTTTCAATAAGATACTGATTGCGGGTGGTGGAGTTGCGGCAGATGAGCTCACCAAGGAAACCGGCAAGAAACAGCACAGTGCCCATGAGGATGAAGAGCATGGAGACGTAGAACCACACGCTGTTGGTCAGCGCGATGCGGCCGCAGAGACGCAGGACGCAGACAATGACGAAAGCGACAAAACCGAGCAGGAATGCCAGAGTGCCCATCAAGCCGAAGAAGTGCATGGGCTGCTTGCCAAACTTGGACATGAACATGATGCTCATGAGGTCGAGGTAGCCGTTGACAAAGCGGTTGAGGCCGAATTTGGTGACACCGAATTCGCGTTTGCGGTGCTGCACCACTTTTTCGCCGATATTGGTAAATCCGGCCCACTTGGCTATGACGGGAATGTAGCGGTGCATCTCGCCGTACACCTCGATGCTCTTCACCACGTCGTGGCGGTAGGCCTTGAGGCCGCAGTTGAAGTCGTGGAGCTTGATGCCGCTCATCTTGCGGGTGGTCCAGTTGAAGAATTTGGAGGGTATGTTCTTGGCAATCTTGGAGTCGTAGCGTTTCTTCTTCCAGCCGCTGACGAGGTCGTAGCCCTCCTCCTTAATCATGCGGTAGAGCTCGGGCACTTCGTCGGGGCTGTCCTGCAGGTCGGCATCCATGGTGATGACGACGTCGCCCTGGGCGTGGCGGAAGCCCACATTGAGGGCGGCAGACTTGCCATAGTTGCGGCGGAATTTGACGCCTTTGTATCTGGGATTGCTGGTGTGTAGCTCTTCTATCACCTGCCACGAACGGTCGCGGCTGCCGTCATCAACCATGATGACCTCGTAGTCGAACTGGTGCTCGTTCATCACGCGGTCGATCCATTCTGCCAGATGGGGCAGCGACTCGTCCTCGTTGAACAGCGGTACAATGATTGAAATATCCATTTTGAATGTGTTAATGTGTTAATTCGTTAATGTGTTAGTCAATTTACGAATTGTTGCTTGATTGTTTCTGTCT
>JAEEIS010000235.1 GCA_016281475.1 Bacteroidales bacterium | reverse complement strand
CTGGACTGGAACAATTGGAACAACTGCACACTCGACGAGCATTACCCAATGCCGAAGATGAATGTGACTGAGAGCGACAAGGATTACGAACTAGAGCTTTGCGTGCCCGGCCTCTCGAAAGAGGATTTGAACCTGAGCATCGACAGCGACAACAACCTGGTAGTTGAAATGGTGCAGAAAGAGGAGAAAAAGGAGGAGAAGAAAGATCGCCACTTCCTGCGCCACGAGTTCAACGAACTTCAGTTCAAGCAGCTGCTCAGCCTTCCCGAGAACGTGAAGAAGAACGAAATCAGCGCCAAGGTGGAACACGGCATACTGCGCATCACGCTGCCTAAGTTCACCGAGCAGGAGAAGAAAGCCCTGATGCAGCACATCGAGATCTGCTGAGGTCGGTGTCTGCAGCCACACCTAGGGGGTGTCCCGATTGGGGCATCCCTTTTTTTTGTGTGGGGCGGAGTGGGGAGGCAGCTGTCGCCGGGCGTTAAAGATGTGGGGGATGGCTATTTGCATTTTATAACTTATTTTTATTTTATTAGAACGATTTTTTTTCGTATTTTTGCAAATTCGAAATGTAGTATTTTATGGAGGAGTATAGCCATATAGACCCCAAGACGATTACGCCGAAACATGTTGACATACAAAAGATTCTGGCGGACAAGAAGGTGAAACTGCCCAAATGGATGGTGCGATGGGTGGAGCGTTTGCTGCATGTGGATGAGATTAATTATGTCATCTATAACCACCGCGAGAAGTTTGGGCTGGACTTTGTTCACGCTTTTTTGGAGGGCGACGAGCCGCACGACTTGAATGTGCGGGTGGAGGTGGTGAACGCGGAGAATCTGCCTAAGGAGGGGTATCCCATCGTGGCGGGCAACCACCCGCTGGGCGGCCCCGACGGGCTGGCACTGATGGGGGCTATAGGGCGGTATAGGCAGGACATTAAGTTCCCGGTGAACGATTTCTTGCTCTATCTGCCGGGTCCGGCACCGCTGTTTGTGCCGATTGACAAGGTGCACCGCAACACGGCCAATGTGGGCGCGCTGGAGGAGGCTTTTGCGGGCGAGAACGCGCTGCTGTATTTCCCCGCGGGGCTGTGCTCGCGCAAGCGCAAGGGCGGCGAGATTCACGACTTGGAGTGGAAGCCGACGTTCATTAAAAAGGCGGTGAGGTATCACCGCGACGTGGTGCCGTTCTTCTTCGACGCACGCAACCGCAAACGGTTTTATAACATAGCCCGACTGCGCGAGCGACTGGGCATTAAGTTTAACTTCGAGATGGCGCTGCTGCCTGCCGAGATGTTTGCCCAACGGGGCAAAAAGCTGCGTCTGGTGGTGGGCAGGCCTATCCCTTACACTACCTTCGACAGCCGCCACACGCCCAAGGAGTGGGCGCAGATGGTGCAGGACTACTGCTATAGGCTGAAGGAAGACCCGAAGGCGGAGTTCATAGTAAATTGAAAATTGAAAGTTGAAAATTGAAAAGTAGGCTGACGCACAACATACCGACACAAACCTCTAACCCCTAACCTCTAACCACGAAACATTAAACATCATGATTGACACTTCGTATATTATCCCTCCTGTGCCGCGCGAGCTGATTCGCGCCGAGTTGAAGCATAAGCATTTTCTGCGCCAGACGAATTGCGGCAACAAGGAGATTTATATCACCACAGCGCATCTGTCGCCCAATATCATGCGTGAGATTGGCAGGCTGAGGGAGCTGAGTTTCGCCCTCGAGGGGGGCGGCACGGGCAAGGATTGCGACATCGACGAGTTCGATACGCTGCCAGAGCCTTACTGCTTCAAACAACTGTTTGTGTGGAGCCCCGAGGATGAGGAGATTGTGGGCGGATATAGGTTTATCCACGGCAGCAACATGCTGTGCCGCGACGATGGGACGATAGCCACGCCGACGGCGGAGTTGTTTCAGTATTCGGAGGATTTCAGGAGCAACTATCTGCCCTACACGGTGGAGCTGGGGCGCGCCTTTGTGCAGCCCGATTTCCAGCCGGGCAACAATTTCCGCAAGGGACTGTATTCGCTCGATAATCTGTGGGACGGGCTGGGTGCCATCGCGTTGGAGATACCGGAGACGCGCTATTTCTTTGGCAAGATAACGATGTATCCGCAGATGAACCGCCGGGCTAAGGACTTGGTGCTGTTTTTCTTGAAGAAGCATTTCCCCGACCGCGACGGGCTGGTGTGGCCTTACGAGGTGCTGCCTATCGAGTCGGACCTGAACGAGCTGAACGCCATGTTCGAAGGGCGCAGCTATAAGGATGACTATCAGATATTGGTGCGCAATGTGAGGGCTTTGGGTAGCGTGGTGCCGGCTATGATTAACGCCTATATGACGCTGTCGCCCACGATGCGCTCGTTTGGCACCGCCATCAACGCCGAGTTTGGCAACACGGACGAGACGGGCCTGCTGGTGGCGCTGCGCGACATTGTGCCGGAGAAGAGGGCGCGCTATTTTGAGTCGTACGAGACGAAAAACCGTGTGTTCGACCGCATGCACCTGTTCCGCATCAATATGAAGCGGATGCCGTGGTGGAAGAATGTGGACGAGGACGAGCGTGTTGAGCTGAAGCGGCTGAAGAAGTTGAAGGAGATGCGCGAGAAGGAACAGAACAATGGGCGGAACGCTTTGTTGAAGATGAAGAAGTAGATTTGAGAAACGGATGTCTATGGAGATAAAGAATGCTACTTTTGTGGTGAGTAATACCGACTATCGGAAGTGCCCCGACACGGGACTGCCCGAGTATGCCTTTATCGGAAGGAGCAATGTGGGCAAGTCGTCGTTAATCAATATGCTTACGGGTGTCAAGGGACTGGCGAAGACGAGCGAGAAGCCGGGCAAGACCCAGCTGATTAACCATTTTCTAATCAATGGGAAATGGTATCTGGTGGATTTGCCGGGGTATGGCTACGCCCGCACTTCGAAGGCTTCGCGAAACCAGTGGATGAAGATGATTGAGGACTATATGTTGAAACGGGAGCAGCTGGTGAATGTCTTTGTGCTGGTGGACTCGCGTATTCCTCCGCTGAATAACGATTTGGAGTTTATCAACTTCTTGGGACAGAATGGTGTGCCGCTGACCATAGTGTTCACTAAGATTGACAAGCAGAAGCAGCGCGAGGTGGCGGCAACGGTCAACAAATACAAGCAGTTGCTTTTAGAGACGTGGGAGGGGCTGCCGGAGATGCTGATGACGTCGTCGGTGACGCGTTTTGGCAGGGAGAAGCTGCTTGACCGCATCGACGAGATGAATCAAATGATGGAGAATAATAATTTGAGTATTGAGAATTGAAACTAAGGATTATGAAGTATTGCAAGAAACTGTTGCTGTTGTGTTTGATTACCCTTGCGGGGTTTTCGTCTGTGGCTCAGAATACAGATAGGCTGGACTTTGTGGTGCGGCATATTACGCGCAAGCCTGCCGTGCGTCACGCCTCGCTGGCCGTGTGTGTGCACAATATCAATAAGGACAGCACCGTATATACTCGCAATGAGGAGTTGGCGATGATGCCGGGGGCTGTGAACAAGCTCTTTACCACTGCTGCCGCCTATAGCCGGCTGGGGCCGAAGTTTACCTTTGAGACCTATCTCTACTATACGGGCTCTATCGACAGGCAGGGCACGCTGAATGGCGACATTATCGTGACTGGTTCGGGCGACCCGTTTTTCTGCTCGAGCCGCTTCACCTATACCGATTCGACCTTCTACCGCCTCACTAGCGGCATCCGTTCGCTGGGTATCAAACGCATCAACGGACACATCTATGCCGACACCACGCTCTTTGAGGATATGATGATGCATCCCAGCTGGCAGTGGTCGGACATGGGCAACGGCTATGGCAGCGGTGCCTGTGGGCTGAACTATAACGAGAATTCCATCGATGTCCATTTCCGTGCGGGACGCAGGGTGGGGGACATGACCACCATCACGAGCAACCACCCGGGCATCGAGTTTGTCAACCAGGTGGTGACGGGTCCGCGCGACACGGTGTGTGACATCTGTTTCTATGGCTCGCCATACGGCGACAGCCGCATCTGCAAGGGTGTAGTGCCGATGGGCACGGCGGACACCCATTTCCGCGCCTCGATGCCGAAGCCCGCGCTGGCGATGGCTCGCGACTTCACCCAGTATCTGCGCAACCACGGCATCACCGTCTCAGGCGAGCCGTCGGACCAGTTTTCTATGCCCAAGCAGTATAAAAAGGTATGTGTGGACACGTCGTTCAACCTGTTCACTATCACTGCTCTGACCATGCAGACCACCAACAACATCGCGGCCGAAAGCCTCTACAAGATGCTGGGCTGCTTGCGCGACGGGCATGGCGGATATGCCTCGGGTCGCAGGTTTATGTACGACTACTTCAACGAGTTGGATTTGAACCCGTCGGGTGTGCGTGTGGTGGATGGTAGCGGCATCTCGCGCGAGAACCGCGTGACGGCCTATTTCGTGGCCCAGTTCCTCGACGTGGTGGCGCGCCAGCCTTTCTTCTGGGATTTTGTCGGCACGCTGGGCATCAGTCGCAAAATGCCTGAATATTCCATCATTCCGCAGGTGCCAGAGGGTTGCTCGCTGAAGATTAAGACCGGCATCATGTCGGGTGTGCGCAACTGTGTGGGCTACTTCACCAACGACGACGACGAGATGTACAGCTTTGCCATCCTCTGCAACAACTTCGACGGCGACGACGCCACTATGAACGCCCTCATCCGCGACATCTTAGAGGAAATTATCCGTTTGTGATGATGAAGCGCATCTTTGATTGGCTGGTACGTTTTTGGTGGCTGTTCCCACTGGTGGGTACAGCCTGTTCGTGTTTGTTATTTCCAATATTGGACTCGTGCGTAAAGGGGGCACGTGTGCCGCTGGTTGGCCTAATTGCTGTGGCTCTGCTTTGTTTGGGCGTGCAACTGATTGTATTCGTTGCTGCCTTGTTTCGTCACAAATGGTGGGTGGCGGTAGGGACATTCTTGACTGGAGTGGTCAGTTTGGTTGCATTCATTGCCTTTCCTCTATTGATAGTGTGTATGACCCTTCAGTCTGCACCCGACGATTTTGGTGGCAAACATCCCATTCCCGAAGGGTTAGAATACAGCTTCCCTTTAGGCTATATCATCGACGAAACGGGAGAAAGGATGGATGCTCCATTCTCCTTGAAAGAGTGCCATGCGGAGGAGCCGACCATTGATAGTCTTGACAGTCAGTCGTGGCTCCAGATTTGGAATGGTTTTCAAGGCGGCATATATGAATACGACCTGTATTATCCTTCATTGCCCGACGGTGACGTCTATCTCCGTTGCTTTGAGGTGACTGAGAACCTGGAGCTTTCGGCTTCGAGGATACGGGAACGCTCAGCAGTTCACGTGCAAGGACATACAAGCTTTGGCAAGATTGTCGACAGGGAGGAGTTCACCGTCTACGAGGGCGACTGGGAGGATTATTATGCCGTCCGTGTCGAGGTGTGGCACCGCAACGCTGTCACAGGCAAAGAACGACGATTGTTACAGAAAATCTACCGTATGGAAGGCTGGATGAGATAAATAAGAACGGCTCCGCAAGTGTTGTGGAGCCGTTCTTCTTTATTGAAAGTATATCCTATCGAATGAGGAAATGGAACTTGTTGAAGTTCTTCAGCGCGATGCCGGTGCCACGGGCCACGGCACGCAGGGGATCCTCTGCGATATGCACCTGCAGTTTGGTCTTCGACGAGATGCGCTGGTCCAAGCCCCTCAGCAGCGAACCGCCGCCAGCCAGATAGATACCTGTGCGGTAGATGTCGGCTGCCAACTCGGGAGGTGTGGCGGACAGGGTGTCGAGGATGGCTTGCTCAATACGGGCGATAGACTTGTCGAGCGCGTGGGCAATCTCCTTGTAGTTGACCAATATCTCTTTAGGCAGACCGGTCAGCAGGTCGCGTCCCAGGGTGGGGTAGTCCTCGGGGGGCTCGTCCAGTTCGCTGATGGCCGCGCCAACCTTGATTTTCACCTGCTCGGCGGTACGTTCGCCAATGACCATGTTGTGCTGTTTGCGCATGTATTCCACCACGTTCTCGTTGAACTCGTCACCGGCCACGCGAATAGAGTTGTTGCACACGATGCCGCCCAATGAGATGACCGCGATTTCGGCGGTGCCGCCTCCGATGTCCACAATCATGTGTCCTTCGGGCTCAAGCACGTCGATGCCGATACCGATGGCTGCCGCCATGGGCTCGTGAATCATGCGAATCTCCTTGGCACCCGCCTGCTCTGCCGACTCGCGCACGGCACGCTCCTCGACGTTGGTAATGCCCGACGGGATGCAGATGACCATGCGCAGCGAGGGGGGCATGAACGAGCGGTTGATGTTGGTCATGCCGATAAGCTCGCGGATGAGGTGTTGTGCCATCTCAAAGTCGGCGATAACGCCGCCGCGCAACGGACGGATGGTCTCGACGTTCTTGTTGTCGGTTTTGCCCGCCATCTGCTGGGCTCGTTTCCCGACGGCGATAATGTGGTTGCTGGTTCGGTCGACGGCCACGATGGAGGGCTCGTCAATGACTACCTGGTCGTTGTAAATGACAATGGAGTTGGCTGTGCCCAAGTCCATTGCGACCTCTTTGTTGAAAAATGAAAATAGACCCATTATTAATATTTTTTATTTGCTAAACTGGATTCTATAATATCTATGATTTCTATAATATCTATCTCCCTTAGTGCTTGAAATGGCGGAATCCGGTGATGGCCATGCCCATCTTGTTCTTCTCGCAGTAGTCGATGGAATCTTGGTCGTGGATTGAGCCGCCCGGATGTGCCACTGCCACTATGCCCGCCTCGTGGGCTATCTCCACGCAGTCGGCAAAGGGGAAGAAGGCATCGCTCGCCATCACGGCTCCATGCAGGTCGAAGCCGAAGCTCTGCGCCTTGGCGATGGCCTGTTTCAGGGCATCCACGCGCGAGGTCTGGCCCGTGCCGCTGGCACACAGCTGACCGTTCTTGGCCAGCACTATGGCGTTGCTCTTGGTGTGTTTCACCAGGATGGTGGCAAAAGCCAAGTCCTTGGCCTGCTGTTCGGTGATGGGGGTAGAGGTGACGCTCTTGGCCATGTCGGCAGCGGTGGGAACCACCGTGTCGCGGTCCTGCACCAGCACCCCGTCCAGCACGCTGCGGAACATCTTGTCGTGCATCTTAAAGGCGTTGCGCTTCAGTATTATGCGGTTCTTCTTGCCCTTCAGTATGGCGAGGGCCTCCTCGTCGTAGTCGGGCGCGATACACACCTCGAAGAATATCTTGTGCATCTCCTCCGCCACCTCTTTGGTGATGCGACGGTTGGCAATCAGTATGCCGCCAAAGGCCGACACGGGGTCGCCCGCCAGCGCGTCATCCCAAGCCTCCAGCAGGGTGGGACGGCAGGCCAGTCCGCAGGCGTTGTTGTGCTTGAGGATGGCAAAGGTGGTGTCGGCATAGTCGTCTATCAGGGCGCAGGCCGCGTCGATGTCGCCAATGTTGTTGTACGAGATTTCCTTGCCGTTGAGCTTGGTGAAGCAGGCCTCTAGGTCGCCAAAGTAGTAGCCCTTCTGGTGGGGGTTCTCGCCATAGCGCAGCACCTGTGCCTGTGTGCAGCTCTGCTTGAATGCAGGCAGTTGTTCCTCGCGGTTGAAGTAGTTGAAGATGGCGGTGTCGTAGTGCGAACTGACGTTGAAGGCATACGCCGCGAAGCGTCTCCGCTGTGCCAGGGTTGTGCTGCCTTCCTGCTCGGTGTATATTTTCAAAAATTCCTCGTAGTGGTTCACTGCGGGCACAATCACCACATCCTTGAAGTTCTTGGCGGCAGCGCGTATCAGCGAGATGCCGCCGATGTCGATTTTCTCGATGATGTCCTGCTCCGCTGCCCCGCTTGCCACGGTCGCCTCAAAGGGGTAGAGGTCAACGATGACGAGGTCAATCTCAGGTATCTCGTACTGGGCCAGCTGCTCGCCGTCGCTGTACATGTCGCGGCGGCTCAGTATGCCCCCGAACACCTTGGGATGCAGTGTCTTCACACGCCCTCCCAAGATGGAGGGATAGCCCGTCAGCGATTCGACGGCTACG
>JAEEIS010000234.1 GCA_016281475.1 Bacteroidales bacterium | reverse complement strand
GGAGAGGGACGGCGGCGGACTTCGACGTGTCGAAGTGGGCGAAGGGCACCTACGTGGTGCTGGTGCGCACTCCCGCAGGCACCACTACCAAGCGGCTGGTGGTGAATTGAGGGGATTTGAGAATTGAGAGGACATACCCCGGTCTTCGACCACCCCTCTCAAGAGGGGATGGGGACGGGGGGACGGCTGGCGCGGTGGCATTCGGTGGGGTTGACATTTTTCTGTTCTGCGTATTTTGCGTGGCTTAAATAGTCGCGCAGAATACGCAGAATTTTATTCAATTTTTTGTGGATTAAAAATTTTTGTGTACCTTTGCAATCGCTAATAGGGTGTCGAATTGTTAAAGGCACGTGTTAGCTTATAGAAATTAAACACTTATAGAAAATCGGTATGTATAAAATCGAACATCATCCAATCTTAGACATCCCGCAGAGCGAGATGGTGGAGTTTATTTACGACGGACAGAAGGTGCAGGGCCGCAAGGGCTACACGATTGCCGCCGCGTTGCATCAGGCGGGTTTCCCCGTACACAGCCACAGCCTCGACGGCCGCAACCGCAGCTTGAACTGCGGCATCGGCAAGTGCGGAGCATGCGAGATGCTGGTGGACGGGCAGGTGAGGCGCATCTGCGTGACGCTGGTGGACGGCGTGAAGGAGGTGTGCCGTATCGACAGCCGCGAGGGCGGGCTGCCCGAGGTGCGCCCGCAGCAGCCGAGGGAGGTGAAGGTGTATAAGACGCAGGTGGCCATAATCGGCGCAGGGCCTGCAGGGCTGGCGTGCCGCGAACAGCTGAACGCCTTCGGCATCGACAACATAGTGATTGACAACAACGCTAAGATTGGCGGACAGTTCAACATGCAGACCCATCAGTTCTTCTTTTTCGAGAAGGAGAAGAAGTTTGGCGGCATGCGCGGTTTCGACATTGCCAAGACGTTGGCAGGCCCGAGCCACGAGGGCATACTGCTGAACAACACGGTGTGGGACCTGCTGGAGGGTCGACGCGTGGCTATCAAGAATATCGTCACCGGCGAGGTGGGATATGTGGATGCGGAGCATCTGGTGGTGGCGACGGGCGCGGTGCCCTTTATGCCGACGTTTGAGAACGACGATGTGCCGGGCGTGTATACTGCCGCGGTATTCCAGAAGATGATGAACCAGGAGCATACGCTGCTGGGCAAGCGGGTGCTAACCGTGGGCGCGGGCAATATCGGCTATCTGACCTCGTACCAGGGTATGCAGGCGGGTGCCACGATCAAGGCTATCATCGAGGCGATGCCTCGCGAGGGCGGATTCCCGGTGCAGGCCAACCGTGTGCGGAGGCTGGGCATTCCCATCATGACGGGCTATACGCTGGTGCGTGCCATTCCGAATGAGGACTATACGGGCGTGACGGGCGCGGTGATTGCCAAATGCGAGAATTTCAAGGCCGTCCCCGGCACGGAGCAGGTGATTGACGGCATCGACATTATCAATATTTGCACGGGCCTGATTCCCGACAACCAGTTGCTGGTGAAGGGACGCGAGGTGTTTGGCCACAATACCTACGGCGTGGGTGATGCCATCCGCATAGGCGAGGGCACCAGCGCGGTGCTGCGTGGCAAGCAGGCCGCCTACGAGGTGGCACAGGCGATGGGCATCCGCTACAACTATGACGACTATCTGGACATCTCGCGCCAGTATATCGACTCGCAGCAGCATCCCATCCGCATCTTGGAGAAACCCAACCTGCCTAGCGAGGAGCGGATGAAGCTGAAGCCGTTTGTGCAGATGGACTGCCTGTACGGCTTTGCCTGCAACCCCTGCTCGTTCAGCTGTCCGCAAGGGGCTATCACCAAACCGGCTACCAACACCACGCCTACGGTGGACTACGACAAGTGCATCGGCTGTATGCAGTGTGTGAACAACTGCCCGGGTCTGGCCATCTTCGGCTACGACCTGCAGAAGGGTGTATGCTTCCTGCCTATTGAGTATGAGGTGGAAGAGGGTGCAGAGGCCTATTTGGTGGACAACAACGGACAGAAGATAGGGGAGGGTGTGATTGAGAAGATAATGAAGAAACCCAACAAGACTAATGTGGCGAGAGTGAAGGTCTCGGGCAACCCCGTGATGACCGACATCAAGGGCTTTATTGTCAAGGACCGTTATCCGAATGGTCTGAATTTTCAGAATAATCTGAATGGTCAGAAGGGGGAGGCGTACGTATGCCATTGCGAGGATATCAAGCTGGACCGTGTGTTGGAGGTGCTGGGCGACCGCAAGACCATCTCGGTGGACGAGCTGAAGCACATCACCCGTCTGGGCATGGGCCCCTGCCGTGGCAAACGGTGCATACCCCGCGCCCGTCAGATATTGCGCAGCTACGGCATAGAGCTGGTGGGCGATGCCACGCCGCGTGCGCCGCTGTCGAACCAGGTGACGTTGGGCGACCTCTACAACGCCCAGACCAAGGAGGTGTTTGTGTTCCCGAAGATGAACGACGTGAAGAGGGAGCAGGTGGAGGTGCTGATTGCCGGCGGCGGCATTGCGGGCAGCGCGCTGTTCCGCTATTTCGCCGAAGCAGGCAAACGGCCAGTGATGATCAACTACAGCCGCGGTGCATCGTGGCGTTGCATCGGCGGTGGACGTCCGGCCTTCTCCAACCCCGACATTGCCGACATAGCAGTGCACAATCACGAGATATTCAAGAATATGCAGAAGGTGCACAATATCAATTACCACCTGACGCACTACGTGAACCTGGTGCACGACGATTCGACCTACAAGTCGCTGGACGCCTCGCGCGCATGGAGCGATGCCTACATGATTGAGCGCAAGGACTTCAAGAAGGAGATTTCGCCGCTGTGGGACGACAGCAAGACGACTTACAGCCACGCACTTATCACCCGCGACTGCTGGCAGGCTACGCCGGGACGCGTCATCGACTACATCCGAGGCATAGGCGTGGAGCAGGGCGGCCGCTACTATGAGGACTGTGAGCTGCTGAACGTGCAGAAGGTGGGCGGACACTATGTGGCACTGGTGCGTGACCACGAGGGCAATTACGTGGAGTATACCTGCGACCACTTTGTCAACGCCATGGGCTGGGGCGCGGAGAAATTTATCGACCAGCTGGACCTCGACACGGGCCTCTACCCTGTGAAGCATCAGGCCTTTATCACACGCCGTCTGCCCATGATGGGACGGAGAACCTCCGCTGGTAATCAGTGCGACCCGCTCGACATGATTATCGACCGTCGTCACTACAAGGGCTTTAGCGCCGTCTACGGGCAGCAGTGGGGCCACACGGGCCAGATAATCGGCTGCGCCAGCCCCGACACCGACGCCTACGAGGCCCGTCAGAATATCAAGTATAACAGCAAGGAGTTCTTGGAGATAGTCTCCGAGGTGTTTGCCGAGTGGATTCCCAACCTGCGCGAGGTGGGCTTCCTGGCCGTGTGGGCAGGCCGCTACACCGAGCCGCGCTACATCATCGACCCCGAGGTGGGTCTCTGCACAGGCTTGCGCGGTCACGGCTTCATGCTGGGACAGTACTTGGCCAAGCTGTATGTCGACAAGTATCTGGGGCGCGAAGTGCCGAGCTACATGGAGGACTTGAAGATTGGCGGTAAGGGCTTATCAGAAAACGCATTCAAGTAGAATTAATTTTTTTCATGGCTTTTTCCAGGTGCTGTGAGTTCTTCGGAGCACCTTTTTCACTATCATTAGGTATCGCCACTTTCATAATAGCCACAAGTTTGTAATTTGTATTTCATGGAATTGAAGTATTTTTGCATCTGTAAAAACAGATTGATATGCAAGAGATAATCCACTT
>JAEEIS010000233.1 GCA_016281475.1 Bacteroidales bacterium | reverse complement strand
TCAGGTTACAAACAACTATTCGCGCATCAAGTATGTCGGACATGACGGTGTCACCGAAGTGCCTTATGTGTTCCCCCGTACCAAGTATGCCTATGCTATGTATTTCGGCACCTACGGCCGTGGTATCTTCATGGACAGCACTTATGTTATCGACCACACCAACGAGATTGTCGACCCCGAAGACTACGCTGGCGAGCTTGACATTCCCAGCATTGCCAATGTTGGTGAGAATGCAGTCCGCTTCTATCCCAACCCCGCTGTCGACAACGCCACTATGGAACTGACCGTATTGCAGGCTGGCAACGCCGTTGTGCGTGTCTACGACCTCTCTGGCAAGGTTGTCTACTCCGAGAACATGGGCCACGTCTCCGAGGGTGTCCACACTCGTACCCTCGACTGCCAGCGCCTCCAGCGTGGCATGTATCTGGTCAATGTCGTCATTGGCGGCCAGAAGGCTACTTCTAAATTGATTGTAAGATAATACTAATTAGATGATAAAAGAGGTACTGGTCGCCAAGAACACAGTACCTCTTTTTTATATATAATACCTTATATATCCTAATCACCAATCACTAATCATCAATCACCAATGAACCAAAACCTCGTTCAAGAACTGCGTTGGCGTGGCATGATACACGACATCATGCCCGGCACCGAAGAGCATCTCTCAAAGGAAATAACCACTGCCTATGTGGGTATCGACCCCACCGCCGACTCTCTCCATATCGGACACCTCGTCAGCATTATGCTCCTCAAACACCTCCAGATGGCTGGGCATAAGCCCTTGGCCCTAGTCGGTGGCGCGACGGGCATGATTGGCGACCCCTCCTTCAAGGCTGCCGAGCGTAAGCTCCTCACCCCGGAAGAGGTGCAGCACAACGTCGAGTGCATCCGTCAACAACTCTCCCGTTTCCTCGATTTCGACAGCCCTGTCAATGGTGCGGAAATTGTCAACAACTACGACTGGATGAAGGACTATCTCTTCCTCGACTTTATCCGCGACGTGGGCAAGCACATCACTGTCAACTACATGATGACCAAGGACAGCGTTAAGAAACGCCTTGAGACGGGACTCTCCTTCACCGAGTTTAGCTACCAGCTGCTGCAGGCTTTCGACTTCCTCACCCTCTATCGCACCAAAGGTTGCCGTCTGCAAATGGGCGGCTCCGACCAATGGGGCAACATCACCACCGGCACCGAGCTCATCCGCCGTATGGAAGGTGGCGAGGCCTATGCCCTCACCTGTCCGCTTATCACCAAGGCCGACGGCACCAAGTTCGGCAAGACCGAGGGTGGCAACGTTTGGCTCGATGCCAAGAAGACCAGCCCCTACAAGTTCTACCAGTTTTGGCTCAACTGCTCCGATGTCGACACCGCCCGCTACATCCGCATCTTCACCCTCTTCACCAAGGAGGAGATTGAGGAACTCGAACGCCAGCATGCCGAGGCACCCGAACGTCGTGTCCTGCAGCGTGCCTTAGCCAAGGACATCACCTGTCGCGTCCATTCTGAGAAGGACTACGAGACTGCCGTTGCTGCCTCCGAACTACTCTTCGGCAAAGGCACCACAGAGCAACTCAACAGTCTCGACCGCGACACGCTCCTCTCCGTCTTCGAGGGTGTACCGCAGTACACCGTCAGCCGCAGCACCCTTGATCAGGGTGTCAGCCTCATCGACCTCGCTGCCGAGGTGGGCATGTTCGCCTCCAAAGGCGAAATACGTCGCGAGCTCAAGCAGAACTCCATCTCCATCAATAAGGCGAAAGTCGGCGAGGACTGCCGCCTCACCGCCGACAACATCCTCTCTTGTGGCAGCATCCTTGTCCAAAAAGGCAAGAAGAACTACTATCTGCTCAACATTGAATAAAAGTGGAAGTATAATTGGGAGTAAAAATGGGAGTTAAAATAGACAATACATTTGGCGACCAATCATTTGTCCCCTTTAACTCCCTTTTTAACTCCCTTCTATAACTCCCCTTTTAACCCCCTTTTTCAAAAAAAGAATAACAAAAGGGCGATCCCGTTCGGACCGCCCTTTTTTGTTGTAGAAGGCTCAAATCTGGACAATTTCTAGTTTCTACAATTCGTCTACCACTTCGATAATCTTGCAGTTGGTCTCAAACGAGATAACCTTCACGTCGCTCTCCTTCTTGCCGAAGAGGCAGCATTTCTTGCGGGCAATACGGCACTGGTAGGTCATCTTCCCCTTCAAGTTGCGGACATAAATCTCAGTGATTTTGTGCTTCGGGTACATCGAGGCCACCGAATCCTTGATGTCGTGGGGATAATATTTCTCCTCAATGTAGTAGCGTTCCTCCGAGGTCTTGGGAGTGAAGCGGATAGCCTGTTTGTCACCGTCGCTGTTGATAAAGGTTGCCATATAGGCCGAGCTGTCGACAGCCATAGTCCATGCGACATTCTTGGCCTCTCTAGCCTGATTCTGGAAGTCTTTCACATAGCGGGCGGGCACGTCGCTCTCCTTAACGCTCTTTTCCTTTTGGGCAAAAACCATTGTCTGGCACATCATCACTAGTGCAGCAAGAACAATTATCTTTTTCATTTTGTGTTTGTTATTTTGATGTTAATATTTCTTTTTGAACTTACAAAGATACAAATTATTTATCACACCGCCAAATTATTTTTTTACAAAAATCCGCCATGTCGGAAAAATTGAGTCTCTTTGCAACATATTTTAAACCATTGTGGAAATGAATACCAACCCCAACAATCCTGATTTGCAGACTGCGTCGGTGGCTGAGGAATCCGTCGTGGCGTATGGACGTCCCGCTGCCGACGCTGTTGCGGCATCCCAAATGGGCAGCACCGTCAGCAAGCCCGGCCGTATGACGCCGGAAGAATATTTTGGAATCTTGCACAAGATGGTAGACGAATATTATGACAGTATACAGAGTTGAGATGAGCCCGAGTGCGGCAGTAAACCTGGCTGATTTGATGATGTATCTTCGTACCGTGCAGTCTCGCGAAGGCTCTCATCGCTATGTGGATGTCATGTTGACCGAGGTGCAATCATTCTCCCTCTTTGCCGACCTCTATTCCCCTAGCCGCTATGCCGACATCCGTCGCTACCACCCCGCGCCCTACGTATGGTCTCCCACAACAAACGCTGGGTCTACATCATCCACACCGAGGACGACGTGGTAGTAGTCGACCGCATCCGCCCCTCCAAAGCAGTCACAAAATAGTTCCCTTTTTCCATTGTAATCTCCATTGCCACTAGGTGAATTTTGTATATTGAATAGTTAAATTTCATTTGGTTATATTAGTGATTTTTCGTATTGTTGCAGAATAGACAGAGAAGGCTTCCTACCCCAACCGGCCTATCCCACAAAAAGACAAAGCCTCCCTCACCCAGTTCATCTGATTATTCTTTTTTTTTCTTTTCCTTACCGATTCCTACCGTTTCGTACGGCTTCCTACTGATTTCTACCGATTCTTACCGATTGCCAGATTGTTTAATGCTTATAGGGCGACAAAGAACCCTCTAAGTATTGTTGACAATACGGCGTTTGTCGGGAGTAAGGTAGGGGGTGGGAAGGGCTGAGTTGGGGTGCAGTCGGAGATTTTGCCTGTGAATGATTGGAATTTCGGTTATAACCGAAAAAACGCATATTATTTCAGTGGCATTAGGTTTATGTCTGTGGTTTGCTTTAGGGGGATTAAAAAGTGAACGTGCATGCAATAATTTTTCAATCTGCGCGTTATTAAATATATTTGATTGTAATATTGAGAGTGATGCTGACCGTTTGCCGGGTAGGCTATGGGAGGAGGGAAGGAAAATATTTTTGCGAAACGTTTGGAGTTTTGGAGAATAATGTGTAATTTTGCAGTTTGAATTTTAATGGCAATTTGGAACTAAAAAATAATTATTGTATATGACACCCACATTGTTAATTATCGTTTTGGTGGTCGGCGTATTGTTGCTGGCCCTTGAGATTGTGGCGCTGCCTGGCGGCATCGCGGGCGCGTTTGGACTGCTGCTGACCTGTTTTGGCGTGTGGCAGAGCTATCTGATCTGGGGGCCGCAGGTGGGCAACGTTATCCTTATTATCTGTGCGGCCATCACGGTGGTGATGCTGGCTCTCTTTATGAAGGCGAAGACGTGGAAACGTTTCAGTCTCAACGAGGAGTCGGACAGCACGGTGAACCATGTTGACGAGTCGGCACTGGCCGTAGGCGCGCGTGGCACCACGGTGGCGCGACTGGCACCGACGGGCAAGGCCCTGTTTGACGGGCAGCTGGTGGAGGTGCACGCCATCAATAAGTTTATCGACCCCGACCGCCCCATAGAGGTGGTGGCGGTGGAGGGCTACCGCATCGACGTGTGCGAGGTGGAGGATAAGCGGTTTGAATTGTAATTTTTATTTTTTATTTTTTAATTTTTAATTCATAATTATGCCAATTACATCAATCGTCATTTGTGTGCTGATATTTATAGCACTGGTTTTGTTTCTTTATCTGGTGCCTGTTGGACTGTGGTTCCAGGCACTGGTGTCGGGCGTGCATTGCTCGCTGATACAGCTGATGTTTATGCGTTTCCGTAAGGTGCCGCCAAGCGTCATTGTGAACAACATGATTAATGCTACCAAAGCGGGTTTGAAGTTGACTCAGAACGAGTTGGAGGCGCACTACTTGGCTGGCGGCAACGTGGGCAGCGTGGTGCAGGCCCTAATCTCCGCCAACAAGGCTAACATGAATCTCGACTTCCGCACTGCCACCGCCATCGACTTGGCGGGACGCGACGTGCTGAAGGCCGTGCACACCTCGGTCAACCCCAAGGTTATCGACACGCCGCCGGTGGCAGCCGTTGCCAAGGATGGTATCCAGCTGATAGCCAAGGCGCGTGTCACCGTGCGTACGAACATCAAGCAGTTGGTGGGAGGTGCTGGCGAAGAGACTATCCTGGCCCGTGTGGGTGAGGGTATTGTGAGTTCGATTGGTTCGGCCATCACCCACAAGGAGGTGCTGGAGAATCCCGACAGCATTTCGAAGCTGGTGCTGACCAAGGGCTTGGATAGCGGCACGGCATTCGAAATTCTTTCCATCGATATTGCCGACATCGACGTAGGTAAGAACATCGGTGCCCAGTTGCAGATGGATCAGGCCAATGCCGATAAGAACATTGCCCAGGCCAAGGCTGAGGAACGCCGTGCTATGGCTGTGGCTCAGGAACAGGAGATGAAGGCGAAGTCGCAAGAGGCTCGCGCCAAGGTTATCGAGGCGGAGGCAGAGGTACCCAAGGCTATGGCCGACGCGTTCCGCTGCGGCAACCTCGGCATCATGGACTACTATCGCATGAAGAACATTCAGGCGGACACCGACATGCGCGAGAGCATTGCCAAGCCTGCCGGGGTGAAGCCTGTGCAGCCCAAGAGTCTGGAGCAGAAATAATTATTAATGGCTCTAGTTTGGTATAGGACTGATTTTCGATAGCCTCGGAGAGGCTGAATCTCAATAACGTTGCGGAAGTCGAGAGCAGAGCCGAACTTGTTCGATTTATGCCGAGATGCAGCAACGTCTCGAAGAAACTCCATGCAAGCGACCAGAGGGAGTGCAGTGTGGGGTCAAGGTTAGCCCTACTACACAGCGTCTCGGAGAGACGCGACAATGAGAATGGTTTGCAAGAATCAGTCATTCTTTGTACTAGAGCGTTATTAATTTGGAATTGAGAGTTGAAAATTGAGAATTCGGCTTTTACGTTTGTCAATTTTCAATTCTCAATCTTTTATACTTATTAGTGTATTATGAAGAAGATTTTTGTTTTCAGTATTTTATTGTTAGGTCTGGTGGCAATGCCGTTGCAGGCCCAGAACAGCAAGAATGAGAATTCCGATGCCATTGTGGGTGTCTACAAGGTGAATCATGACGGCGAGGTGTCGAAGGTGCGTGTGTATAAGACTGCCGACGGTAGTTATGAGGCGCAGTGCATCTATTTGCAGGACAGCCTCGACAAGAAGACTGGCAAGCTGCGTGTGGATGAGAAGAACCCCGACAAGAGCCTACGCACTGTGCCTTGCAACAAAGTAGTCATCCTTCGCGCCTTGAGATACAATGCCAAGAAACAGCGTTGGGACGGAGGACGCATCTATGACCCCACAAGAGGGATTAAAGCCCACTGTACTTGTGAGTTTGAACCCGATGGGCGTCTGAAGCTCAGGGGGTCAGTGTTGGGGATAGGTGAGACCATCTATTGGATAAAGTTGTAATCATTAATTTTGCTGCTCTCTTAAACAATTCAATCAATCACTAATAAGCGCAATTATGAAAAAGCATAGTTTGTTACTTGTAGTAGTCGCTATGTTGTGCGACACAGTATTAATGGCGCAGAGCCATTTTACTGAGCGCGACACAATAAATGTGTTGCATTACAACATTTGCCTCGACATGGGCCATCATCAGCCACAACATATTCAGGGGTGGTGCGAGGTGACGCTGCAGCTGCTGCGACCTACTGAGCAGGTGGCACTCGGGTTGGAGGCTGCCACTATTGACTCTGTGCTGGTGGACGACGTGTTGGTCGCAACTTCGGCAGTGAGCTACAACAACCACCAGCTGCGAGTACCTGTCGAGGGTGGGGTGGGTGATACACTGCGGGTGAAGGTATGCTATGGCAGTTATGGCTGGCAGGGGAGCGACGGCGGTTTTTGGTGCGATGCGGACAAGTTCTACAACCTTGGCGAGGATCGTCTAACACGACCCTTCTGTATGGGGAGGAGTTGGTTCCCATGTAGCGATAGCGTGTACGACCGTGCAACATACAGCTTTGCCATTACGGCGGCACGAGGGTGGACGGCACTGTGTAGTGGCGAACATGACAGCACCGTGAGCCATACGGATGGTAGTCAGACATTCTACTATACCCTTCGACATCCGATACCGACCTATCTGGCAGGAGTGAATGTGGCGCAGTATTATATTTATCAGCGAGATGTGGAGGGATATTATGGTATCTATCCGCTGCGTGTGGCGAGTTTCAATGCCGATACAGCCGATGTGGCGCAATGTTTCGCCTCACTCGACACTACATTGTCGCGTTTCGAGCGTTGGTTTGGTCCCTATCGTTGGGGAGGCATCGGTTTCAGTGCAGGGGGTCAAAATGCAGGCATGGAGCATGTAAACAACATTTGTGTCCGCACCGATGTATCAACTCGATACAATAGGATGTACTATCTTGTCGACCACGAGTTTGCGCACCAGTGGTTCGGCAATGTGGTGACATGCGACAATCTGCGCGACCTGTGGTTTAATGAAGGAGGTGCGACGTTTGCCGACCAGATAGTGGTGGGCAAGACCTATGACCGATATTCGCCGGCATCGTATCACAAACTGAAGATATTGTCCCAGAATCCCAAGGACGAAGATGGCTTCCACCCGCTGTGCGGTATGCCGAACCAATATTCCTTCATGTCTAGTACCTATTACAAAGGGGCAATGGTATTTCACGAGTTGAGGCACTTGCTGGGCGATTCGGTGTTCTTTGGCATGATACGGACGCTTTTCGACCGCAATGCCTATACCAATATGGATAGCTACCAGTTGCGCGACTCAATGAGTCTATACAGTGGTGTAGACTTGACAGGGTTCTATGACTTCCATATCTTTTCGCCTGGGTTTGCTAGCTATCATGTTGACTCGTTGCGGACTATTGACGGTACAACAACCGTGTGGCTGAGCCAGCTGCTGTGGGGCGCATCTGAATACAATACTCTTGCCCGTGTGCCAGTGACTTTCTTTTCTAACGTGGGCGATAGTATTACGCGCGACGTGGTCAGCCATGGTCATTATTCTCAAGGGCAGTTTCAGTTGCCGTTCGTGCCAGATTACGCTATTGTGGACTATAACAGCGTAACAGCTGCTGCCAATATCACCGACGATATGGTCATAGACACAACAGGATTGACGCCTGATGCAGCAGTGAATATAGAGTTTTATCCTACCCATGTTACTATCCCTACACGACTGAAAGTGACACTACAGTTTGGCGACTCGGATGACCCGTTGCCCGCCGGCATAAAGCGTTGGAGCAGCCGCCGATGGATTGTCAACGGCACAAAGGCTCAGGATCTAACTACTACTTCACGGTTTTATTTTGGAAACAGCTTTTGGGTACATGATGGTGACTTCTACACAGGAATCGCCTGTCACGATTCCATCCGACTTTTCTTTCGCAAGGATGCTTCCAATCCCTGGAAGATGCGAAAGAGTGCCACTATAGGACGGAACATGGAGTCTGTAGGTACAACATATTACATGGAAAACTCGGGGATACAGATAGGTGAGTATATTCTTGCTGTGGTCGATACCGCATTACTGAATATTGATGAAGATGGCTTGATTATCGACCCAGTCGGTGCTACGCTCTCGTTGTCGCCCAATCCTGCTCATGGCTCGACGGAGGTGCGTCTGCAAGGTGTGGCGGGCAAGGGCGAATTGCGCATATTGGATGCCACGGGTCGCGAGGTGTGCCGTCAGGCGATGAATGGACAGCATATCACACTCTCTACGGCATCGCTCCCCGCTGGGCTTTATTTTGTTGCCTATACAACGTCGGAAGGTGTTTGTACGCAGAAACTTGTCGTGCAATAGCTCCATCAGGTGCATACTGTTAGAAAGACTTTTTTTCGCACAAATGCAAAAAAAAGTCTTTCGTTTTAAAAAAAAGTTGTATTTTTGAACCCCGTATTTTGTTCTCCAACACATGAGGAATATGAAACACGGATTTGATAATGAGAAGTATCTGCGGATACAGTCAGAACACATCAAAGAGCGAATTTCGCAATTTGGCAACAAACTTTATCTAGAATTTGGCGGTAAGCTTTTCGACGACTACCACGCTAGTCGTGTCCTCCCAGGTTTTGAACCCGACAGCAAGTTGAAGATGCTGATGCAGCTGCGCGACGACGCGGAGATTGTCATTGCCATCAGCGCACGCGACATTGAGAAAAATAAGGTGCGTGGCGACTTGGGCATCACCTACGATGTGGACGTGCTGCGCTTGCGTGGCGAGTTTATGAACAGGGGGCTGATGGTCAGCTCGGTGGTCATCACCCAGTACAACGGGCAGGCGAGTGCCAAGGCTTTCCGCGAGCGGTTGGAACGTCTGGGTATCAATGTTTACTACCATTATATTATCGAAGGCTACCCCACCAATGTCGACCTCATCTGCTCCGACGAGGGGTTTGGCAAGAACGAGTATGTCAGGACTACCCGTCCACTAGTGGTTATTACCGCCCCAGGTCCCGGCAGTGGAAAGATGGCGGTATGCCTCAGCCAGCTCTATCAGGAGAACCAGCGCGGCATCAAGGCGGGCTATGCCAAGTTTGAGACTTTCCCCATTTGGAGCATCCCGCTCAAGCACCCCGTCAATGTTGCCTACGAGGCTGCCACGGCCGACTTGAACGACGTGAATATGATTGACCCGTTCCACCTGGAGGCATACGGCAAGACCACGGTCAACTATAACCGCGACATTGAGATTTTCCCCGTGCTGAATGCCATTTTCGAGGGCATCTATGGCGAGAGTCCCTACAAGTCGCCCACTGACATGGGGGTGAATATGGCGGGCTTCTGCATCTGTGATGATGAGGTGTGCTGTCAGGCATCAAAGGATGAGATAATACGTCGTTACTATACGGCCTTGTGTGAGTTTGTCGAGGGCAAGAAGTCGGAGGACGAGGTGAACCGCATCCGCCTGCTGATGAAGCAGATGAAGATTACCACCGATGATCGTCGTACCACTGTCGCTGCTCGCGAGCGCAAGGAAAAGGAAGGTGCACATGCCGCTGCTATCGAGTTGGCCGACGGCACTATCATCACTGGGCATACGAGCGATTTGCTGGGCCCATGTGCTGCCTTACTGCTGAACGCCACCAAACATCTGGCTGGCATTGACCACAGTGTGAAACTGATACCGCAGTCGTATATCGAGCCTATCCAGCGCACCAAGACCCAACTGCTGCACGGTCATAATCCACGCCTGCACACCGACGAGGTGTTGGTGGCCCTTTCGATGCTCAGCCTCAACGACGAGAAATGCCGTGCCACCCTGCAGACGTTGCCTCAGCTCAACGGCTGTCAGGTACATGTCACCGTCATGCTCAGCGAAGTAGACCGCAAGATATTCAAGAAACTCGGCATCGGCTTCACCTCCGACCCGCAAGTGAAGAAATGACTTCAGAAATTGAAAGTTGAGAATTGAAAATTATTCAGGTGTGGTGGCCAATTTTCAATTCTCAAGTAAATTAGTACTGTTCTTTCTCGTTGGGGAAGTCGCCGCTCTTGACGTCGTTGATGTATTGGCGGACGGAGTGGCTGATGTCCTCACCGATGGCACCGTAGGTACGCAGGTAGCGGGGTTTGAACTGTTGGGTGATGCCCAGCATGTCCTGCAGCACCAGCACCTGTCCGTCGGTGCCGCTGCCCGCGCCGATGCCGATGGTGGGTATCTTCACCTCTTGTGTTACTTGTGCAGCCAGCTTGGCGGGTATTTTTTCCAGCACCATGGCAAAGCAGCCCGCGTTTTCCAGCACGTGGGCATCATGGATGAGCCGTTGCGCCTCGTCCTCTTGGGTGGCGCGGACGGTGTAGGTGCCAAACTTGTTGATGCTTTGTGGGGTGAGTCCCAGATGGCCCATGACGGGAATGCCCGCCGTGAGGATGCGGCAGATGGATTCCAGCACCTCCTCGCCACCTTCGAGCTTCACGGCATCGGCACCAGTCTCTTTCATGATGCGGATGGCGGAGGCAAGAGCCTGCTTGGAGTTACCCTGATAGGTGCCGAAGGGCATGTCCACCACCACCAGTGCGCGCTTGATGGCGCGCTTGACGGAGGAGGCGTACACTATCATCTCGTCCAGTGTGATAGGCAGTGTGGTATCGTAGCCCTCCATGACGTTGGCAGCCGAGTCGCCTACCAGTATCACGTCGATTTTGGTGGCATCAAGTAGTTTTGCCATGGAGTAGTCGTAAGCAGTGAGCATGGCGATTTTCTCGCCGTTCTGTTTCATGCGTCGCAGCACATGGGTTGTGACCTTGGTCACGTCTGATTGCAGATAAGCCATTGTTATTCTATTTCTTCGTCCCCGTCGTTGCGGAATCGGTCGTTGCCAGCAGCGTCGAGGTCGTCTTCTTCGGCCTCGATGATGCGCAGCAGGGCGCGAAAGTTTTTCTTATATTCATATTGTCCCTTGCCGTCCACGCGGAAGGGTTTGTAATATCGTTCTTCACCTTTGACGGTGATGGTGACGGCCCCCTGTTCGGTAGGCGAGTCGGCACTGTAAAGGTATTTAGATATTTCGTCCACCTCGATGCGCTTGGCAAGGAAGATGGTGTCGAACTGGGTGGCGTTGATGGCACCCTGAATCATCAGCACTGGGCCGCCTTTAATCTTCTTGGTAGCCACCGACTTGAACTCGGAACCTTTGGCGGTATATTTCTTTGCAAAGATTTTCAATCCCGCATCGACTTGCTCCTCGGTGACGGGAAAACGCACATAGATGGAGTCTGCTAGGAATTTGCACTCGTCGGGCTTGCGGTTGAAACTGGAATGCAGCACCACGTAGCCTACGGGCAGAATTATCTGCCGACGGTGTGGCACCAAGAAATATCTGTCCACCAGCTGTTGGTGATCAAGATGCTCGTCTATGCTCAGCTCCACGGGCGGTGGGCATTCGTCCTTAGTGTTGTAAACGGCGTAGATAGAGCCCTTTTTGAGTATCAGCTGTGTGTAGTAGGCACGTATGTTGCTGTCCTGTGCTGGCAGGAAACAGCCGTTGTTGCCGCCGATGCACTCAATGGGGTCGTGGCGGAAGGTGATGAGGATAGAGCCTTGCAACTGTATGTCCTTGTTAATCAGTAGGCGGCTGGGGGGCATCGAGTCGCAGTCATAAATCTGCTTGTCAGTGGGTACCTCGAAGCGGATGAGTTCCATCGTGTCGCCGTGGCAGCTGCAATGGATGGGGTTGTAGGCAAAGCGCACGGGCATTGTCTCGTGTCCGCGCATGGTGAAATAGCGATAGACCGACTCAACGCGCGACCGCATCAACTCTTGGTTGCTAGCGTTGCCATACGCCTCAATAGACATGGTGTAAAGGCGTGGGTTGTCGCGGTCGAAGGCGATATTGTAGGCCGAATCCAGCAGGTCCAAATCCACTTCGCGATACGAGCTGTCGCCTGCGTCAAAGTGCAGCTGCAGGCAGAACACCTCGGGATGGGTCCATGCTTTTGCCATGTCGCGTGGCTTGATGGGCTTTTCCGATGGGATAATCAGTCCCGATGTCTGTGCCGTGGCTGCTATCACGGCCAATAGGAATAAACTAAAAACTAGAATGTGTTTCATACTTCCGCCCAATCTATAATTACTTTCTAATCTATCCCATCTATCAATTCCCCGAAATCAATTCTCGGATAATCTCTTCGGTGCTGATGCCTTCGGCCTCGGCGTAGTAGTTGCGCACTATGCGGTGGCGCAACACTTCGATTGCCACAGCATTCACGTCCTCTATATCGGGTGAGTATTTCCCCTGCATGGCGGCGTGGGTCTTGGCACCCATCACCAGGTATTGCGAAGCACGCGGACCTGCACCCCACGAGAGGTATTTCGTGGCGTATTGGGCTGTGGGCGTGTCGCTATCGGCGTTGGGTCGGGTGGAGGAGGCAAGCCTTACGGCATATTCGCACACATTGTCAGGCACAGGCATACGGCGTATCACACTCTGGTACGACAGTATCTCCTCCGCCGACATCACTACCGACACCTCCTGCGCTGTGTCCACCGTGGTGCCTTTCACTATGTCCACCTCTTCTTGGAACGAAGGGTAGTCGATGCGGATGTTCAGCATAAAGCGGTCCAGCTGTGCTTCGGGTAGGGGGTAGGTGCCTTCCTGCTCGATGGGGTTCTGCGTGGCAAGCACGAAGAAAGGGGCTTGCAGCTTGTAGCTCTTGCCCGACACTGTCACCGATTTTTCCTGCATTGCCTCCAGCAGGGCAGCCTGCGTCTTGGGTGGTGTGCGGTTGATTTCGTCGGCCAGCACGATGTTGGCAAACACGGGGCCTTTAATGAATTGAAAATGGCGGTTCTCGTCCAGTATCTCCGATCCCGTGATGTCCGACGGCATCAGGTCGGGGGTGAACTGTATGCGGTTGAACGACAGTCCCAGCGCATGGGCGAGGGTGTTCACCATCAATGTCTTTGCCAGTCCCGGAACACCCACCAGCAGGCAGTGTCCGCCCGTGAATATGGAGAGCAGCAGACTCTCCACGGCCTTGTCCTGTCCCACAATCACCTTGCCCACCTCCTGTTTAAGGCGGCGGTGCTGCTCTACAAATTTATTTAAAAGTTCGCTGTCAGTCATTTGTTGAGTTGAAAATGGAAAGTTGGAAATGGAAAGTTGAGAGTTGAAAGCTTCAAATTTTCATTTTCAACTTTCAACTTTCAACTTCATTATTTCGGCCATGCCACCTTGAAGTTGGGGCAGTCCTTATATTCGTCGGCGATGCGCACGTATGTGGTCTTCACCATGCGGTTGCACCATTCTACAATCTTCTTGTGCTTGGCGGCCTCTAGGGCTGCGTTGCTGATGCGGTCGTAATCGTCGGTCAGGTTAGCCTTGTGTGCGGCAATCTTCTTGTTCACTTTCACAATACAGTAGGCACTCTTGTTCTCCTGGGTGGTGAAGGCCGTGGCGTTCGACACCTCGCCCTCCTCCATGGCCGTGATGCCGATGCCGGGATACAGCTGGCTGAAGGTCTCTTTGTCAAAACGGCTGTTGCCGGTCGAGGGGTTCGTCACCGCGCCGCCCTGTGCCTTGCTGGTGCCGTTGGAATACTTGCGTGCCGCCTCTTCGAAGGTGGTTTTGCCTTGGCGTATCTCCTGTGCCAGGCTGTCGAGGGTGATACGGGCGCGCAGCAGGTCGTCCGACGAGGTCTTGGGCTGCATCAGTATGTGGCGTACATTGATGGTGTTGCCACGCCGTTCGATAAGCTGGATGATATGGAATCCGTACTGTGTCTCCACAATGGGCGACACCTCGCCGGGCTTCAGGGCGAAGGCGGCCGCCTCAAATTCGCTCACCATCCTGCCCCGGCCGAAGAATCCCAGTTCGCCACCCTTGGCTGACGACCCTGGGTCTTGCGAGTAGAGGCGTGCCAGCATTGAGAAGTTATCGCCTTTCAGTATGCGCTCGCGTAGCTCTGCCAGCTCGCCGCGCACTCGGTCGCGCTCCGTCTCGCTGATGGTAGGCTCTATCACTATTTCCGACACCTCGTACTGCGTGGGTATCTCCGGCAGGCTGTCGACGGAGTAGGTGGCAAAATACTCTGCCACCTCGGCGGGGGTCACTTTCACGTTGCCCGTCAGGTCGTATTCAACCTTTTGGCTCATCGTGCGCTCATACAAGATATCGAAATACTGGTCGTGCAGCTCGTCGTAGCTGGCGTGAAACATGTCGCGCATCTTCTCCTTGCCGCCGGCCTGGGCCACGGCCATCTGCAGGTAGTAGTCCACCTGCTCCTCCACCTGCTCGTCCTTCACCTCTACGCTGTCCACCATGCCCTTGTGTACCAGTAGTTTGGTGATGAGCATGTTCTCTAGCAGGCTGCAACGCTCCAATTTGGCGTTCTCCATGCCTTGGCGCAGGCGTATCTGGGCGTAGGCCTGTTCCACGTCCGAATTCTTGATGATGGTCTTTCCCACCACTGCCACGATGCCGTCCACCATCTGGCGGTTTTGGGCTGTAGCCCCCACGCATACCAGCACTGCGGCCATAATTAAAAATATCTTTTTCATAAAAACTTTCAACTATTATAATTGAGAATTGAAATATGAAAATTTACCGGGTGCGGCAGCCAACTTTCAACTTTCAATTTTCAACTTTCAACTTTCAACTAGTAGGTAATCTCGTCTATCACGTTTTGGTTGATCACCACGTTGTATTTCTTCCGCAGGGCCAGGTTGTTCTGCTCCTCGAGGTAGTTCTGGTAGTCGTTCAGGTAGTATCCACGTGCCTCCGTACGGCTCTTGAGCTCTGGAGCCAATACCTTTTCCACTATCAGCACCTTGTAGCCCGAGTCTGCCACATGGGTGTACACGCCTGTGTGCCATTCGTTGGCGGTCAGTTGTGTCTGGTTGCCCTTCTCCAGCAGGGTAATCTCTTGCGACACAAAGTTGTCCTTCTTCGACTTCTTGTTCAGTTCGGCAGTCATCTGGGTGCTGGTCCAGCCCTTCTTGATGCCCTTGTTCACCACCTTCAGAGCCTTGCTGCGAGGCAGCACGGTGCTGTCGGGAATGGTGTAGGTCTGGGTTCTTGCACGCTCGTTCCAGAAATAGACTGCGTCGTTCGTGTCGTTGTAGTTGTGTGTCTGGCTGGCAATGCGGTAGAACTCGTCAAATCCCACCGAATCCTTGATGGCCTTCGACCACACCATGCGGTCGTTGTAGGTGAATATCATCAGGCCGTGGCGGTATTCGTCCACCAGTGCCTTAAAGTCGGGGTTGTCCAGCTCCAGTCGGCTGTCGGCATACGCTAGCACCATTGCGTCGACAAACTCCTCGTAGCGATCGGCAACAAAGATGTCGAGGTCACATATCTGGCGCACTTTCTTGTGCTTATATATATAACGGGCAAACTGGCGCGAGTCGTACTCCACGTCGCCAATCTTGAACAAGGGGCGCATGTCGGTAATCTGCTCGGGGTCGTAGTGGAAGATGGCAGAGAAAATCGAGTCGGTCACAATTGAGCGCACCGCGTCGAGGCTGGCGGCGTATGTAACCTTCTTCGCCTTCTTCTTCGAGGTCACCACCTTGGTGTAGTCCACAAAGTTGTAACGCTCCTTGCACTGGTCCACAAACATCTTCTGTGGCTTGGTGCTGCGCTCGCCGCGCGTCATGCGTGAGCGGTAGTAGGGCACCAGCGTCTCCAGTTCAGGAATGCTCTCCTTTTTGATAAGCTTGATGATGTGCCAGCCGAAACGTGTGTGGAACGGTTTCGAGAACTCGCCCACCTTCAGACCCTTCGATATTGTCTCCACGTAGTTGTAGGGCAGCTGGTTGGGTGCCAGTTCGGGCATGATGCCGCCATTCTGGGCCGTCGACTGGTCGTTGCTGAGGTTCTTGGCCACCAAGCCGAAGTCGGAGCCCTCCTGCAGTTGGCGGTAGGCATCCTTGATCTTACCCTCGGCATTGGGCGAATTGTCGGGAATCCAGATGTGTGCCAGCTGTGCTTTGCCGTAATACTCGTAGCGGTCGAACAGCTTGATGATGTGGTAGCCGTAGCGCGAGCGCACCGGTTTCGACACCTCGCCGGGCTTCAGGGCATACACAGCCGACTCGAAGGCGTAGATCATGTCGAACACCGTGAAACAGCCTAAGTCGCCCTCCGTCGGGTTCAACTCGTCGGCCTTTTCGCGCACCAGCGGGTCGCGGTTTTCGAGCCGTTGGGCACGCATCTCTTTCTGTGCCACAGAGTAGAAGTTCTTTGCTTGCAAAGCCTCTTGGTAGAGCTCCATGGCATGGTTGTAGGCCTTCAGCGTGTCGGCTGGCGTGGCCGACTCGGCGCAGGGCACCAGTATGTGGGCTGCATGCAGCGCATAGTGGTTGCGGTCGTAGGCCTCACGCAGCAGCATCTGCAGCGTGGCGGAGTCTATCAGATAGGGGGCTGCCAGCTCTTTGCGGTAGCCCGCCAGCTCTTGGTTGAGTGTCGACAGCGTGTCGAATCCCATGGCGTAGGCATCCGTCAGCTTGGTCTGGAAGTTGACATACAGTTGCACATAGTCTTCCAACGCCTTGCGCTTCTCGTAAGTGCAGGCGGTCGGAGCCGCACTGGGGTCTTTCCCTATCGAGTGGAGAAACTCCTTCATAAATTGCGACTTGTAGATGTTCTTACCGTTAATCTGGAATACGATGGGGTCGTTGGCGTTCTGTGCCATGGCTCCCATCAGGGTGGCTGTCAGCAACAGCGCGGTGAAAAATTTCTTCATTAATTGTTTCTGATTCTGGTTATTCTGATAATTCTGAATGTTCCAATTGTTCCGACACGAATGTCTTCGGCGACTCGCCGGTTAACGTGAATAGTTCGGTGCTTCGCGTGTGATGGCAATGTCGTGCGGGTGGCTCTCCGTGCGGCCGGCCGCGGTGATGCGGATAAACTTGGCCTGCTGCAGGGCGGCGATGTTGCGCGAGCCGGTATAGCCCATGCCCGCCTTCAGTCCGCCGACCATCTGGTACAGCACCTCGCTCAGCGTACCCTTGTACGGCACACGTCCCACCACGCCCTCGGGCACCAGCTTCTTCACGTCGGTCTCCTTGTCCTGGAAGTAGCGGTCCTTCGAGCCGCTCTGCATGGCCTCTAGCGAGCCCATGCCGCGGTACGACTTAAACTTTCTGCCCTCGAAAATGATGGTCTCGCCCGGAGCCTCGTCCACACCGGCCACCAGCGAACCCACCATCACCGTGCTGGCACCTGCCGCCAGGGCCTTCACGATGTCGCCGCTGTAGCGTATGCCGCCGTCGGCGATGATAGGCACGTCGTAGCCCTTCTGCTTCAAGGCGCCCACGCACTCGCACACCGCCGTCAGCTGCGGCACACCGATGCCTGCCACGATGCGGGTCGAGCAGATACTGCCCGGTCCGATGCCCACCTTGATGGCGTCGGCTCCCGCCTCGGCCAGCATCAGGGCCGCCTCGCCAGTGGCGATGTTGCCCACCACCACGTCGATGTCCGTATACTTCTCCTTCACCGTGCGCAAGGCCTTCACCACGTTGCTGCTGTGGCCATGAGCGGTGTCAATCACTATGGCGTCGGCACCGGCCTTCACCAGCGCGTCCACGCGGTCCATCATGTCGGGGGTGATGCCCACGCCTGCCGCCACGCAGAGCCGCCCGTTGCTGTCCTTGCAGGCCAGCGGGCGCTCCTTGGTCTTCATAATGTCGCGGTAGGTGATGAGCCCCATAAACTGGCCGTTCTCGTTCACCACGGGCAGCTTCTCAATCTTGTGCTGCTGCAATATGTCGGTAGCCTCTGCGAAAGTGGTGCCCACATGCGTGGTAATCAGCTTCGTTATCATTATCTCCGACAGCGGGCGTTCCATGTTGCGCTCAAAGCGCAGGTCGCGGTTTGTCACCATGCCTATCAGCATGCGGTTCTCGTCCACGATGGGAATGCCGCCGATGCCGTACTCGCTCATCACCCGCAGGGCATCCTTCACCAGCGCGTCCTTGGTCAGCGTCACCGGATCCACAATCATGCCGTTCTCGGCGCGTTTCACCTTGCGCACTTCGTTGGCCTGCTGTTCTATCGACATGTTCTTGTGCAGCACGCCGATGCCTCCCTCCTGTGCCATGCCGATGGCCATGGCGGCCTCCGTCACCGTGTCCATGGCGGCCGACACCAGCGGCATGTTCAGTTGGATGTGGCGCGAAAAACGGGTCTCCACCGTCACCTCGCGCGGTATGATTTCGGAATAGGAAGGCACGAGCAGCACATCGTCATACGTGAGCCCTTCGCCGATAAACTTTGAGGTATCTGTATACATATTCGTGATAGAGATTTGTGAATAGTGATTTGTCAAATGTTGTTTTATTAATAAATTGCGCTGACACGCCAGCATTAAAAAATTATGCAAAGATACACATTTTTTCTAGAACTATGAATAAAAAAACTTCCCGTTTCTATTTTTTTATGATTTCCGGCCTCCACCACTCGCCATCCTCCGCCCCCGTCACGCCCCTCTCGCCACCCGCCGTTTTCCATTCCTGCTCTGCTCTTTATCTGATTTTTCTCCGCTTCGGGGTGCGGATAACGACATGCAAGGAAGTGAAATCTGGCTGGGAAATCGAAAGATGAAAAGTGAAACAGGGAAAGTTTTTTTGCTGCTATTTTCACTATTTTGGAAAAAAGATGTATTTTTGCAACTGAAATGTAGTTAGCTCATGTTGCCAAACGATATGAGACATGGGATTTTGTAAATTGAAAATTGAATAATAAAAATGGATAATTGGCTGCGGTCCCTTACACATTAGGTGACTTCTATTTTTTATCGCCTGACGGCGAGAAATTGAACAAAATTGATAAATAAAAATTTTATATGATTTTGAATCAAGATTTTATATAATTTCTGCCCGCAGGGCATCCGTCAAATTGGGGATTTATAG
>JAEEIS010000232.1 GCA_016281475.1 Bacteroidales bacterium | reverse complement strand
GGTAGTGGTGGGTACTGTTGTCGGCATGAGGTAAGTGACAACATGAGGCATAGTGCAAATATAAAGTAGTGTAGGTGTCTCATTCTATGATATTTTTAACAGTGCGTCACGAATCTCATTCTCGTCAACGGCAAGGTCGATGACGGGGGCTCCCAGTTCTTTAAGCAGCACGCAGCGTATCTTACCATCGGCGTTCTTCTTGTCTTGGCGCATAAAGGAGAGGAGTACTTCGGTGTCGCGCAGGGTGTAATGAGGTAGTTCTATGAGTTTTGTCGCCACACTACGGTAGTGGTCGAGACATGCTTGGGGTAAGCCTAGCTTCGTAACAGAGAGGTAAAGGGTACACATCAAGCCAATGCCCACTGATGTGCCGTGACCGTAGGGTTTGCCAGTCTGTTGGCTGTAGGATTCGATAGCGTGGCCGAAGGTGTGGCCCAGATTCAGAATGTGTCGGACATCCTTGTCCATGGGGTCTCTCTTCACCACGGCCTCCTTAATTCTCACACACGATGCAATCATGTCGGGCTCCATGTCCAGCGTGCCATCCATTATCATGCGGCATAGGTGGTCATATTCATTCGGGTCGCCAATCATAAAGGTTTTCAACATCTCAAAGACCCCGTTAAATATTTCGGGGTCGGGCAGTGTGTTGAGAAAGGAGGGCTCTATGCATGTGATCTCTGGTGGGTAGAAAAATCCGATGGGGTTCTTGCATCCTTCCAAGTTGAGGGCTGTTTTCCCGCCGACGGAGGCATCTATCATTCCGATGAGGGTGGTGGGTATGTTGATATAGCGTATGCCTCGATTGTAGCCAGCTGCGACAAATCCCCCTAGATCGCTCACACATCCTCCTCCAAGGTTGACTAGTATGCTCTTACGGTCTGCGCCACTTTCCAGCAGGGTGGACCATAGTTGGGTGGCTATCGCAATATCCTTACACTCTTCTCCTATGGGGACTTCCAAAAATTCGGCTTCCTGCAATCGTTCTACTTGCGACACCAGTTGTGCAAGGCAGTGATTGTATGTATTTTCGTCCACGAGAATAAAGAATCGTGCGTTCTGATAGTCTTTGCCTGTCAGGGTGCGGCTCAGTCGGCTTAGCGACGAGGTACGGGTGGGTAGTATGGTTTTCATTTGGGTTGCTGTACTAATAGTTGTGTGGTGGTGCGTGAGCGTTGTTGCAACAGGATTGGCCGTCCGGCGACTATGGTGTCGATAATCTGCTGTGTGTAGTACCGTATGGTGATAAGCTGAAGGCCGCGATTATAGCGTAGGTGGAATTGCGATGCGAGCCGTTGGCGCAGTTGTTCTAGCAGCAGTTCGTTGTCGTCTATGCAGAGGGAGAAACTCAGTGCCGAGTTCTGCATCAGGTTGACGCGGATATTCAGTTCTGCAAGGGCAGTAAAGATAGTTTGCAGATTGTCCTCGGCAATGAAACTGAAGTCTTTCGGCAGCACCGACAATAGTGTCTGGTTGTTTTTAAAGATATAGAGGGGTGTCAGGGGTCGTATGGTTGCAAACGGGCCGATGACTGAGCCCGTCGCCTCGGGTGTGACGAACGACTTGATGTGTAGTTTAATGTTCTTGTTCTGAATAGGTTTTACCGTCTTGGGGTGGATGACGCTCGCTCCGTAGTAGGCTAGCTCAATCGCCTCGTTGTATGGTATTTGCTCAATTTTAACCGTGTCGGAAAAATATTTTGGGTCGGCATTCAGAAATCCTGGCACGTCCTTCCATATTGTCATACTCTCGGCATCAAGGCAGTAGGAGAGGATGGCCGCGCTGTAGTCGCTGCCTTCGCGCCCCAGCGTGGTGGTGTGTCCGTCGGCAGTGCCGGCAATGAAGCCTTGCGTGACATATATCATGGAATCAGATGCTTGAAATACCTTGCTGGCCGCCTTGGTGGTTTCAAAGTCCACGATGCCCTCTCTAAAGTGGTTGTCGGTGCGGACAACTTGGCGGATGTCAACCCACTTGTTTTCTAGTCCGATACTGTTTAGATAATGGCTGACGATAGTGGTGGAGATTAGTTCACCGAAGCAGACAGTTTGGTCGTAGTCGAAATTGTAGTTGGTCGCGGGTTGCGATGCCTGTTTCTTTAGTTGTGTGAAAAAGCGGTCAAAGTCTTTGAAAACAGCATGGTCGGCATTGGTGAAGAGACCGTGTAGTATTTGTAAGTGGTAGTCATGCACCTGTTCCAACAATGCCGGATGTTCCTCGACAGGCCGTACTCCTGGCACTAACTGCTCGAGCATGTTGGTGGTTTTGCCCATGGCAGAGACCACAACCACCAGTGGTTCGCCTGTATGTGCACCCACGATGGTTGCCATGTTGCGCACTGCCGCCGCGCTGTTGACGGATGCTCCGCCGAATTTGAATACTTTCATTATTGCCTGATTATTTATGTTTTATATTGCCTGATTGTTTGCGTATGTTGTGCGTCAGCGTCCCTTCTTTAGAGGGAAGCAAACATCCAGTGTATGTTTGCCGCTAGGCCGGGGTAATAAGAACCAATTACACATTCAAACAATCAAGCAATTTTTTATCGTCTGAGCACGCGCTCCATGTCGCGGCGTGTGTCTTTCTCCTTGATGCTTTCGCGCTTATCGTAGAATTTCTTACCCTTGGCCAACGAGATGAGTAGCTTTGCCCTCCCTTGCGGGTTGACGAAGAGCTTGACAGGTATGATGGTGAATCCGCGTTCCTTGATTTTATTTTGCAGTTTATGCAGTTCGCGTTTGTTCAGCAGTAGTTTGCGGTCGCGTTTGGCCGGGTGGTTAAGGTAGGAACCGAAGCGGTATTCCGATATGTGCATCTGCCTTACAAACAGCTCGTGCCCAATGAATACGCAATAGGCGTCGGTAAGGTTTGCCTTGCCGTCGCGGATAGATTTGATTTCGGTGCCCGTCAGCACGATGCCTGCGGTATAGTCGTCAAGCAGGAAGTATTCGTATTCTGCCCTTTTATTCTTGATTTCTATGATGTTCTTTTCTTCCATTGCGTGTTATGTTGGCTATTTGATTGAGTGGGCCTTTTTGAGGGCGCGGATGCGCTCGGCCGCAGTGTGGATGTCATTGGTATCGAGTTCGCCATTCTCAACCATCTGGAGAATAGCCTCGACGGCATGTGGCACCAGTTCGGGGTCGTAGGTGCCGCCCCCGTTGTTCGACAAGCATAGCATGTCGCAGCCCGCCAGGATGGCCATCTTCAGGGCCTCTTCCAGTCCGTAGTGCTTCGTGATGGCTCCCATGGCGAGGTCGTCGGTAACTACCACGCCATTGAAACCAAGCTCGTTGCGTAGCTTGTTCTGCACCACTGTGGGCGAGAGCGATGCGGGCAGGTCGTCACCCATCTGCTTGTTGATGACGTGGGCCACCATCACCATCTCCACGCCGCCACCGTCAATCAGTTGGCGATAAGGCTCCAATTCGTTTTCATTCCATGTCTTGGTCACGTCTACAAGTCCTGCATGGGTGTCGCCCGAGGCACTGCCATGTCCGGGGAAGTGCTTGAGGCACGACACGATACCTGCCTTCTGCTGGACATCAATCCAAATGCGGGCACATTGTGCGACGCGCTTGGGGTCGTTGGAGAAGCTGCGTCCCAGTTTGCCGATGATGGGGCATGAGGGATTGGTGTTCACGTCCACGCAAGGGGCAAAGTTCAGGTTGATGCCGGCCTTGCTCAGCTCCGTGGCAACGGTGCGAGCGTTGTCTGTCACGCTCTTGTCGCCTGCCTGAGCCGAGGCCTGCGCCGTGAGGGTCTTCGGAAAACCATCCTGCGTGCGCAGGCGGGTCACGTTGCCCCCCTCCTGGTCTATGCCTATCAGCAGGTGCCCGTTGGCATATTTCTGCAGGTCTTGGCAGAGTTGCTTGACCTGTTCCGGCGAGGAGATGTTGCGGTGGCGCGTCCCCGTCGGGGCATCGTATTCAAACAGGATGACGTTGCCCACGTGATATTTTGTTATGTCGCGGATAATATGGTTGTTCTCGTCCAATGTGGTGCCGCGGAACCCCACTAGAAGCATCTCTCCGATGTCCTTCAGCAGTTGGTCGTGTTCTGAAATGGAGGCCTTAGGTGTGGCAGGTTTGGACTGGTCGTTGGCATTCTGGCTGCATGCAATGTTGCACAGTGCCATAAATAATGTGAGTAAGAGGCTGAATTGTTTCTTCATATAGCTGTTGTATTATTCTGCAAATGGAACTCGGTGAACGATGGATCGTCCGAGTGTGATTTCGTCGGCATACTCCAGGTTGTCGCCGATGGCAATGCCGCGGGCGATGGTTGTTACTTTTACTCCAAGAGGCTGCAATTGTTTGTTCAGGTAGAAGTTGGTCGTGTCGCCTTCCATGGTGGTGGGCAGGGCCAATATCACCTCTTCCACAGACGAAGGGATGCCCTGCTGCACACGTTGCAGGAGCGATTCGATATTCAGGTCGCGGATGCCGATGCCGTCAATGGGCGAGATGACCCCTCCCAGCACGTGATACAGCCCCCGATATTGCTGTGTGTTCTCAATTGCCATCACGTCCTGCACATTCTCCACCACGCACACGATGCTCTGCGTCCGCTTGGGGCTGGCGCAGATAGGGCAGATGTCGGTGTCGCTGATGCAGTGGCAAATCTGGCAGTAGTGGATATCGGTGGCAAGTTTGCGCACCGACTCCGACAGCTGCAGCACCTCGTTGACGGGTTGCTTGAGCAGGTGCAGCGCAAATCGCAATGCCGAGCGTTTGCCTACACCGGGCAGGGTGGCAAGGGCATCTACGGCTTGGGATAGGGTGGTCGAGGGCAGTTGCATTTCTGTATAGGTAATCCTGTTTTTTGTGATTGAAAATGCAAAAGTACGATTTTTTTTCGTATTTTTGCATTTTGTTTGTAAGAAATGTTGGCAACGCCCCTGGTGGGCTAAGCCCTAATCATTAATTGCTAAAGGAAATATGAAGCATATTACCGATTTTACTATTGTGCGCCGACAGCAGCTGGGCAGTCATTATTTCTCCCTCACGTTGCGCCATCCCGACACGCTGCCGCCTATCGTCGCAGGTCAATTTGTCGAGGTGGAAGTGCGTGGCTGTCGCCAAGTGATGTTGCGCCGCCCCATCTCCATCCACGACGTGGACCCCACGGACAACACCCTCACCCTCCTCATCCAGATTGTGGGCAACGGCACCCGCCAGCTTGCCACCCTCACGGAGGGCGACACCCTCAATCTGGTCTACCCGTTGGGACATGGCTTCTCCGTCCAAGGCTCTAATCCCTTATTGGTAGGTGGCGGTGCCGGTATCGCTCCGCTGCTCCACCTTGCCAAGTGCTATAACGACAAGGGCGTCCGTCCCACCATCCTGCTGGGTGGCCGTACCAAGGAGCTGATACCCGTGCGCGAAGCCTTTGAACCCTTCGGCAAGGTGCTATACGCCACCGAGGACGGCTCTTTGGGAGAAAAAGGCCTCGTTACGCAGCACCCTCTCTTCGCTGCCGACTACGACCACATCTGCACCTGTGGACCTACCCCCATGATGAAGGCGGTGGGTCGCTATGCCGTGGAGAAGGGTATCCCCTGCGAGGTGTCGCTCGAGAATATGATGGCATGTGGCATCGGTGCCTGCCTCTGCTGTGTCACTGACACTGTCGATGGTCACAAATGCGTCTGCAAAGAGGGTCCCGTGTTTGATGTGACCAAACTGGCCGGTTTTCTTGAAAACAAGTAGGTTATGAACCTTAAGAACAAACTGAAATGGGGCTTGGCGACGCTTGCCTCCCTGCTTTTTTGGGCTGTTTCCATTGGGATGGCAGTAGAAGATAATACATGGAAAGCGTGGGCTTGCTTCGCCTTTTTTACCTTAGTGTTGCTAATAAACTTTATGAATTTTGCCCGAGTGGTCATCGGTTCGCAGTCAGTCTTGTTCACCAACGAGAATCTTGTCATTGTCGGTTTTTTCGGCAAAAAGACCCCTATTCCTTGGAACAGGATTGAGGGCTTTGGCACCTGGAAAACCCGGTATCAGAATCAAATAAAGGTTTTTACCCGCGACACTGAGAAGGAGATTAAGGAGCTGCCCACAGCGTTCCGACGCTTCTTGGCACGAGTAAACTATGATTTTTCGGGTGCCATATATTTTATCTTGGAAGACATGAGTGGTATGAGTATGGAAGAGCTGCTTGAAAAGTGTAACAAAGAATTGAAGAAACATCAAAAAGGAAATAAAGTAAAACATAGTTAGTATGGTTAATTTGTCTACTAAAATTCACAATATCACGCTGAAGAACCCCGTGATGACTGCCTCTGGTACCTTCGGCTATGGCGAGGAGTTCGCCGACTTTATCGACCTCTCCCGTTTGGGCGGTATCATCGTCAAAGGCACTACTGGCGAGCGCCGTCAGGGCAACCCCTATCCCCGCATGGCGGAAACCCCGTCGGGTATGCTCAATGCCGTGGGACTGCAGAATGTAGGCGTGGAGACTTTCTGCCGCGAGGTCTATCCCCGCATCAAGGATATTGATACCAAGATATTTGTCAATGTCAGCGGCTCCTCCATCGAGGAGTACTGCCACGTAGCCGAAATGATTGACGAGCTTGACAACATCCCCGGTATCGAGCTGAACATCAGCTGCCCCAATGTCAAGAAGGGTGGCATGGGCTTTGGCACCAACCCCGACATGGCAGCCCAGGTGGTGCGCGCCGTGCGCGAGGTCTACCATAAGACTCTGATAGTAAAGCTTACTCCCAACGTCACCAGCGTGGTCGACATTGCCAAAGCGGTCGAGCAGGCAGGTGCCGACAGTGTCTCGCTCATCAACACCCTGCTCGGCATGGCCATCGATGTGGAGCGCCAGCGTCCCTATCTTAGCACCATCACCGGTGGTCTCAGCGGTCCCTGTGTCAAGCCTGTTGCCGTACGCATGGTGTGGCAGGTGGCACACGCCGTGCAGATACCCGTCGTGGGGCTGGGCGGCATTAGCTGTGCAGCCGACGCATTGGAGTTCCTCATGGCGGGAGCCAAGGCAGTCGAGGTAGGCACCGCCAATTTCCTCGACCCCACCGTCACCATTAAGATAATAGAAGGATTGGAGGACTATTGCCAACGCCACCACATCGACGACATCGACGACATTATTGGCATAATATGATAATCATAGCCGACAGCGGAAGCACCAAGACCCACTGGTGCAGTGTGGGCAACGGCAAGAAGCAGGAGCTCATCACGCGGGGACTCAATCCCCGCATTGCAGACATCGAAATCATCTCCACCGAAATCCGTCATGCACGAAAGTCATTGGGCAAAGCCGACACCGTCTATTTCTATGGCGCTGGTTGTGGCAATGAGGAGATGCAGATGCGAATTAAAACGTACCTATTAGACATTTTCCTTCATGCCCAATGCTATTGCTGGAGCGACCTGCTGGGTGCCTGTCGCGCCCTTTGCGGCACGGACGAGGGCATGGTGGGCATACTCGGCACGGGCAGCAACCTCTGCTACTACGACGGCAAGGCCGTTGCGCGCAAACGTCTCTCCACCGGCTACCTCCTCGGCGACGAAGGCTCCGGCAACCAAATCGGCCGCCGACTCCTCAAGGACTACCTCGAAGAACGCATGCCCCAGCGCATAAGCACCATGTTCTATGAGAATTACTATCTGACAAACGAACAATTTCTCGACCAGCTCTACTCTGCCCGTTTCCCCAACCGTTACCTCGCCTCCTTTACCACCTTTGCCGCCCTGCACCAAGACGAAGACTACATCGTCTCCCTGCTGGACGAATGCTTCGATGCCTATTTCGGGCAGCTCGACTATTTCGGCAGCCGTCGCCTCCTGCCCCTCAACCTCACCGGGGGGATAGTCAACTCCTTCCTCCCCGCCATCCGGCGGGCGGCCGAGCGTCATGCCGTATCCCTCGGCACCCTCATGCCCGACCCCATGATGGGTCTCGTGCGCTACCACACCGCCCACCTTGATCACGAGAGCGAGTGAATGTGCGAGTCCGTAAATCCAAAAGTCGATTAGCCCTGTAACGTCCTGCTGGGTTACCCCATTTCCACCCCCGCCTGCCTCCCGACATCCGCCGACTTTCAAAAAATCGTTCATAGGTCGTTCTTTGCTCTAGCAGCCTTGAAGGGCCTCCCAATCGGTAAAAAACGGTACAAATCAGTAGGAATCCGTAAGAAGCGGTAGGATGCGGTATGGGAGCGAAAAATTGTGCGTACCTTTGCACGCGGGTTGAGGAAAATGGGAAAAATGTTTGTTGTATTAAAAAAAAGTATATAGGTGGGTTCTATAAATTCTGTATATATGTCGCGTCCCGTTGGGACGCAGTTTCTTGATGCCTGAGTATCACGGCACTGCGCCTTCGGCTTGTACCGTGTTATTAATAGTCTCACCTCTTCGAGGTGATTAATAGAAGTCCCCTATATTTGTATTCGTAACTATTGGCGTGGATATTAATAAATGTTTTAAAAATAAGTATTTACACATTTAAAAGTTTGGTCAATATGAAAAAAAGAGTAGCACAAACATTGTTTTTTGCATGATTCTGTCTGCTGTGCAGTATGTCGTATGGGCAGACGGGGTATCTGTATAAAAATGGTATAGACGGATGGCAAAACATGATTAGGTATCACAATAGTAGTGGACGTTACATTACATATTCCTGGAGTGGAGCTGGAACCGCGAACAATTTTGCTACAACGGACATATCTTTATTTTGGTGGAAATGTGTGGGGTGATTGGCTATATGCCCCTGTCATCTTCCCTATCATCGACCCGGAGTTTGACACGGTGCTGTGCGATGCGGTGAGCGACGTGCGGCTGGTCAGCGCGACGGACACGACGCTGACGCTGGCGTGGAACGGGGGGAACAACGTGCAGTATATGGAAGTGAACGGCTGGGACGTGTGGACGGAGACGACGAACGTGCCGATGGTGACGCTGACGGGGTTGCGTGAGCGAACGAACTACATGGCGCGGGTGCGAGGCATGTGCGAGTGGGACACGGATTATGGCGAATGGAGCGGGTGGCTGGACGTGTACACGGGCGCGCACCACGACGACCCAGACCCAGTGGGGATAGGCAATCTGGGCCGTTTCACGCAGATGATGCCGAATCCGGCGAGCGGGAAGGTGACGGTGCTGTCGAGCTACAGGCTGAGCCACGTGGTGGTGTACGACCTGAAGGGCAACGTGGTGCTGGAGCAGGAGGCCGAGGGGCTGACGGCCACTTTCGACGTGGGCACGTTGGCGAAGGGGGTGTACGTTGTTGCCATCCACACGCCCGCAGGCATCGCCACGAAACGGCTGGTGGTGGAGTAGTTGAGAATTGAAAATTGAGAATTGAAAATTGGATATACCCCCCCGCTTCGCGATACCCCTCTAGATCATACCCCGGCCTAGCGGCAAACGTCCACTGGAGGTTTGCTCCCCGTCTCAAGAGGGGATGGGGACGGCTGACGCGTCAGCGGTTTGAGGACATACCCCCCGTTTCGGAGGAACATTCACTGGATGTTTGCTCCCCTCTCAAGAGGATTAAGGAGGTCCAGTGGACTTACGTATTGGCGCGTGACGCGGGGTTTCCCAATTTTCAATTTTCAACTTTCTATTATAAAAGTGGTGGGTGGTTTGTATGTGCTTTATTCTATGTGGTTTGGCGTTGTGGTGTGGTGGGATGAAAAAAGTTTTTCGGTTGGGATATAATATTATTGCCTTTTCCGCGTTAATAACCCATTTGAAATAATATTAACATCACTACAAATGGATCTTACTAACATCTTAGCCGTATCGGGCAAGCCCGATTTGAATGAGTTGATTTCACGCACCAAGACGGGTGCCATCGTAAAGAACCTTGTCACGGGTCAGAAGTTTCCCGTTTTCGCGAGCAGCAGCATCAGCCAGTTGAGCGAAATCAGAATGTTTACTACCAACGACGAGAAGCCCTTGGAGGAGATTTTCCAGAACATCTACAACCTGCTGGAGGCAAAGCCGACCGGCTTCGACCCCAAGAAAGCCGAGAGCGCGGAATTGTTCGATTTGCTTGCAAAGGTGTTGCCTGACTATGATACCGAGCGTGTGCACGCATCGGATGCGAAGAAGCTGTTTGCGTGGTACAACGTGCTGCTGAATGCTGGCAAGTTGACCCCCACCGAGGAGGATGCGAAGGAAGAGAAGAAGGAGGAGGCTGCCGAGAAGCCCGTGGCCGAGAAGCCTGCTGCCAAGAAGGCTGCGCCCAAGAAGACCGCCGCTCCGAAGAATGCGGCCCCCAAGGCAACGACTCAGGCGAAGGCTGCCCCCAAGCGTACCACTACCGCGAAGAAGGCAATTTAATAAATTGAAAGTTGAAAATTGAGACTTCACGGCTATGCTATGTTAGTTTCAATTTTCAATTTTCAATGTTCAAGCAGTCGAATAGTAAATTGTTAATTATTAATACTAAACCCTTTAGAGACATGAAAAAGTTTGTTTTTGTTCTGTGTGCCGCTGCCATAGTGGCAGGTGCTGTGTCGTGCAAGAAAGAGAAGATTGAACCTATTGAGAATCCCGTACCCGTGTATGCCGAGGGCATCTACCATCCCGTGATGCATATTGCCACGGTGAGTGAGGACGGTGTGGTGACCCAGGAGTGGAACTGGGTGGGCGACAATCTGGATAAGATTGCCACCCCCGACGGTGGTGCGACCACCTACAGCTACTCGGGCAACTACATCTCGAAGGTGTCTAATGTTGGCGAGCAGGCGGAGGAGTTGCGCTATTACTACGACGAGAGCCACAAGTTCACCAAGTGCGAGGTCTATTACAATGGCATGCAGGCCATCACGATGAACCTCACCCACAATGCTGCAGGCAAGGTGAGCGGTGCGGAGGTGCTTGTCGAGGACAGTTTCCTGCTTTCGCTGGCCAGCGGTCTGCTGGGCGGCGGTTCGCTGTTTGAGAATCTGGTGGGCCGTAAGGCTGCCGAGTCGATGATTATGATGGCGAAGCTGCAGCACGCCAAGGCTCCCAAATTCACGATGGGCAACAAAGAGTTCGGCATGACGCTGGAGTGGAATGGCGAGAACCTTTCGAAACAGATTATCACCGGCAATGCGTCGGTAGTCCTCGACACGAACGACCTGAACCTGCTCCGGATGTTTATTGACATTCCCGAGGAGTATTCAGGCATTATCCAGATGGTGATGATGCTCCAAGGCGGTCTGCCTATCTCGCTGACGATTGGCGACACAATCAGCTGCACCTACGACACCAACTACAACCCCTTCTTCTGCAACTGGGGCGAGATATTCTCACATCGCAACCTGTCGCTCAACAATGCGTTATCGATGACCAACAACGGGTCGGTGGCAATCTCCGCCTCGTTGATGGGACAGGCTATGGAGTTGTACAACTATCCGCTAAACGAATACGCAGAATACCAATACCAGTATAACGACAAGCGGTATCCCACCAAGGCTAGTGGCGAAACCGAAATAGAATACACGTATAAACAATGACATATAGCGAAAAAGACCAGCGTTACAAACGCTACACCGTTACGTCGGCACTGCCCTACGCCAACGGTCCTGTCCATATAGGCCATCTGGCAGGTGTGTATGTGCCAGCCGACATCTATGTGCGCTACCTTCGCGCCCAGGGCGAGCAGGTGATGTTCATAGGCGGCAGCGACGAGCATGGTGTGCCTATCACCATCAAGGCGCGCAAGGAGGGTTGCACCCCACAGGACATCGTCGACCGCTACCACAAGATAATCAAGGACTCGTTTGCCGAGTTGGGCATCTCGTTCGACATCTACAGCCGCACCTCGTGCCCCGAGCACCACGAGACGGCATCTGCCTACTTTAAGAAGCTGTTTGAAGAGGGTAAGTTTATTGAGAAGACCTCGATGCAGTACTACGACGAGGAGGCACACCAGTTTCTCGCCGACCGCTACATTACCGGCACCTGTCCCCATTGCGGCAACGAGCACGCGTATGGCGACCAGTGCGAGGCCTGCGGCACTAGTCTTAATGCCACCGACCTCATCAACCCCAAGAGCGCCCTCAGCGGCAACGCCCCTGTGATGAAGGAGACCAAGCATTGGTACCTGCCCCTCGACCAGGACGAGCCGTGGCTGCGCCAGTGGATTCTGGAGCAGCACAAGGGCGACTGGAAGGTGAATGTGTACGGACAGTGCAAGTCGTGGATTGACGCGGGCTTGCAGCCCCGTGCCGTCACACGCGACTTGGACTGGGGTGTGAAGGTGCCCGTCGAGGGTGCCGACGGCAAGGTGCTGTACGTTTGGTTTGACGCTCCTATCGGCTACATCAGCTTCACCAAGCAGCTGAAGGGCGACGACTGGGAGAAGTGGTGGAAAGACCAGGACACCAAGCTGGTGCATTTCATCGGCAAGGACAATATCGTGTTCCACTGCATCATCTTCCCCGCCATGCTCCACGCCGACGGC
>JAEEIS010000231.1 GCA_016281475.1 Bacteroidales bacterium | reverse complement strand
GTGGCCCATGTAGATTTCGTAGGTACGCTGCTGCGAGATGGCGGAGGGCTTCACTGAAATGGCAGTAATGGCACCACCGTGTCCCAGCTCGGCAGCAGTGTAGATCTGCTGGCTGAGGCCGTAGTTGTAGAAACTGTAGCTGGGAATGTAGGTGCTGGTACCAGTGCCGTTGCCGATGGTGTCGCTTACCGAGTTGGCAGTGTCAATTACGGCGCAGCCGTAGCCTAGGGTGGTGAACGAGGCTCCCACAGCCGGACCGTTACCCTCGCTGCAAATAGGAATGACGCGCAGCTGGTAGGCGGTGTTAGCGGTCAGGCCGGTGAGGGCACCGTAGGTCTCGGTAGTGGTGAAGCCGAGTGTCCACGTGGAGTCGCCAGCCAGGCAGTACTCCACATTGGCACCGCTATAAGTACCGATAGTACCCGTACTCCATTGTACAAAGGCAGAGGTGACACCGGGATGCACGGACAAAGCACGAACGCTGTCGCACTCGGGAGGAGCGACACAGGCAGTACTCAGCTCGAAACCAGCATTGACCACAGAACCGTCGGAGGTGAAGCGGATGGTGAAGGCACCCGTGTTGGAAATGAAGGGGCCTATATTCACCAGCGTGCCCGACGAGGGGCTGTAGCCAGAATACAGCAAAGCACCGCTGGTGCTGTTGCCGTCGTAGATGTAGAGGTAGTCGCAGCAGCCTTCGCTCCTATAGGTTCCCGACAGTATAAACAGCGAGTCGGGCGAGGTGGAATAGACCGTCACTGTAGCGTTGCAGTTGACGGCATAGTCGCCGTCGGGACCACCGTTGTCGTAGATGGTGTAGCCGCAGCCATGGATTACATCGGTGCCGGTAATGGGCATAATGTAGTTGTAGCCAGGACGGATGGAGACAGGGCCGCGCCACATGCTGTATTCACCGCTGCAGTCGGCACGCACATACACATCGTACACCAGGCCCATCGTGAGTTCAGTAAGCATATAGGCGGTGTCGCCATACACGGGGATAACGTTCTCCGTAGCTGTGTCGGGGTTGAAACCGGCAGGGCCGTAGGCAAGCTCGAAGGAGTATCCGCCCGTAGTGTCCACCCACGACATCCATGCCGTGTCGCCATGTACCGAGTCGGCATTAAGGCTGACGGGTGAAACACATTCCGACAGATAGACGCAGTTGGTGTGCAGCTCGTATCCTCCATATTGGACGCTGCCGTCCGAGGTGAAGCGGATGGTCAAGGCACCCGTTTCGGAGATGAAAGGTCCGATGTTCACAGTCGTGCCCGACGATGGGCTGCAGCCGTAGAAGAGCTGGTTGCCCGTCGTACCGGCACCCTCGAAGATCGTGAGGTAGTCGCAGCAACCCTCACCCACGTAGGTGCCCCACAGGCTGATAGTGCTGTCGGGCGAGGGCGAGAGGATGACAAGCGTATTGTTGGAACTGGCGGCATAGTTGCCGTTGGGACCGCCGTTGTCGAAGACGGTGACACCGCAGGCGCGGAGCGTATCGACGCTCTGGGTCATGATATAGGCGCCCGGCATCACTGTGCCGAACGAAGCCCATGCGCTGTAGTCGCCGCCGCCACAGTCGGTGCGGACATAAATGGCATAGAGCGTGTCGTTGCTCAGGTCGCTGATGGTGTAGGTGGTGTCATACACATCGATACCGATTGTGTTGTCGTCGGGTGTGAAGCCGTAGGCACCGTAGGCAATCTGGTACGACGAGGCATTGCCAACCCCGTTCCAGCCCACAGACACCCAGTCGGAGCCGCTGCCCACGATGGAGCGGCCCGTAGGGGCGGTGCAGGTGGGAGGAGTGGTGACGTTGATGGAAATAGGCAGGCTCGAGTCGCCGGCATCGCACAGCGCGCGCACCGTAAAGTGGTAGGTGGTGTCGGGGGTCAGCCCGTAGAAAGTAAAGAAAGTGTCGGAAGCAAGGTCCGTCGTACTGCCATACGAAACCTCCCACATCGACTCCGAGCCGCCGGGATGCCAGTTGAGGGTCACCTCGTCGGCCATCACATTCGATGAAGCCAGGCCAAAGGGAGCGGGGCAGGTGTTGCGCGAGATGGCAATATTGTCCACAGCCAGAGGAGGCTGGCTGCCGCCGCTGGCGTCGTTGGCCCATGCAAGAACAAGATTATAGGCGCCCGCCGAAGGCAGGATAAAAGTGCCCGAAGCCGTTCTCCAGCTGCTCGACTGCGACATCGTGCGGGGAGAGGAAAAATTCTCAGTCAGTTCAACCCAGCCTGAAGGAATGCTCCAGGAAGAGAAAGCGTAAGTACCGCTTGCAGGGTTCACACCGGCTGTCCACTGATAGCTCGTGGGGGCAAGGAACACACGTCCAAAGTCGTAATAGTGGCTTTCGCCTTGACATTTCCAGTCATAGGAGAACGTGTATTCGCCGCTTTCGCTAAAGTTAATCGTACGCAGGGCGTAGGTATAGGAAGTGCTGCTGTTGGTATAGCTGTTCGAAGTGCCGTTGTCGTTAGAGATATAGATGCTGCGACTGCCTCCGTTGCTGGTGGCGGC
>JAEEIS010000004.1 GCA_016281475.1 Bacteroidales bacterium | reverse complement strand
TGCCAGTCGGAAATGTCTTTGCGGTGGACGATGGGTGTGCGGCTCTTGATGACCGCTGCGATGAATTTCTCCCGGCTTGGGGTGCCGGTCTTGTTCTTATTCTTCTTTGCCATGGCTTAAAAACTGTGTGTGAATTTGGGGTTGGACTTGAGCTGGATGGTGCCTACTGGAGTGCCCGTGTCGGTCTGAAGGTAGGGCAGATCGGGCGAGAGAAGGCCGTCGGCTACTTTTTTGAGGAAGTCGATGGTGCGGTCGTAGGCTTTCTCGTAGCGTTCGTAGATGGCATCCACGTTGCAGAGCAGCAGCAGGTGATAGACGGCGCAGACCTTGACGTGTTCCACGATGAGGGCGGAGCGGTCGGTGCCGGTCTGTGCGAAGATGGTGGCCACGTCGTAGCGGTTGGCGAGGTAGGACTTGACCTCGGCGACGGCGGTGTCAATAGCCGAAGCAACGATGGTGTCGTCATCGTCGGTTATTTGGTCAATCTGGTAGTCGTACAGATGGGTCTTGATTTCATCCTTGGTGATAAACATAGCTAATACCTCCTATTTGACTTGGTGGGAATTACTGTGGTGATATTTTCGGCGGTATGCCCCCAACGGCGGTCAATCATCCAGATGGCACTTTCAAGGGCATCTGGTGCGTCGTCGTGCATACGGCTGCCACGTTCGGTGGCCAGCAGTTGCTCGACAAGCACCTGCATACCGGGGCTGTCCTTTTCCTCCTGATTGAATATGACCAGGTGCTGCTCGAAGAGGGGTTGCATGGCTTCGATACGCGCAAACTTGTCCGGCTTTTTGCGGCTGTCTTTTTTGATGGGGATAACGTGCCCCCGAGCCACACCCTGCTTGCGGACTTCTTCAAGAAGCAGTTCCTGGAGCATATTGGCCTCCATATAGTAGTACACCGGCACACGCCCGTCTACATATTTTTCTATGGAGTAGTACCATTCAATCATGTTGGAGACCGAGGTTTGGTCGGCGTATGCTTTGAGAAGATGGTATTCGCCGGTCTTGGTCTTACCCACAAGCATGGTGGCCTTGTAGTCGGCTTGTTTGGTGGCCTTCCAGGAGGGGTCGGTGTAACAGATAAGCTGCACATACTGCTGGAGGCGTGGCAGCATCTTGCCGAACACAATATCCTCCTGGCGGAAGACGGCGCCAAGGGTGATGGGGTTGTTCATGTACTCCTTTTCAAAGGCGCGGTACCCGACAAGAATGCGCTTGGCCTCGATGCGTTCCTTAGTCCAGTATTCAGGCCATGCGGGGTTGCCGTCTTTGTCATAGACGTTGACACGGCTGACGTGGACTCCCGGCGTTTCCATGATGTTGGCCAAAATGGAGCATTTGCTGATGAGGTTGCCCACCATGATGAAGCGGCCACCCTCGGCACCGAAGGTACCCATGAGTGCCTCGCGGGTCCACTCGGTGGCGGCTTCCACACGGGCAGGGTTGCGGCTGAGTTCGTCATCGTCGAGGTCGTCGCAGATGATATAGTCGGGGCGGTTCTGGCGGTCGCGGAGGCCACGGGGCGACTGGCCGCGACCGATGGCGTGGAACGAGGTGCCGTCTTGTGTGGTAAACTCACCCACCGACCAACTACCGGCTTTGTACTGTCGGCCAAAGTCGTGTTCATAAAGCTGGTTGTATTGTAGCTCGGCCTGAAGGTCGGAAAGCAGCCGGATGGCGCTGTCCTCACTTTTGCCGGCAAGGGCGAGGCAGTGGATGGTGGGTGTCTTCTGGATTTTGAGCCACATGGGGATGAAGACACCCATGTGGGTGGACTTGGCGTGACCACGGGGCCACATGAAGACCGCCAGCAGCTGGGGGTTGTCCAGGATATAGCGGGCTGCCTTGATATGGAAGCTGGCGCAGGGTGTGAGTTTGCCTGTGGCCTTGTCGGTGCAGTAGTGCGGGAAATAGGTCTGCACAAAGAAGTTGTAGTCCTTTACGGCGCGTTCCTTGCGCTTCAACTGCTGTTCCTTGGTTTCCCTGGCATAGACCGCGTTGGCCGTCGTGGTGACGGACTTGACGTATTCCACATGCGCTTTCCAGCGTTCGAGGGCTTCCTTGCTTACTGTGGGCATGGTGAATAAGGGTTAATGGTTCGGCTTGTAGGCGGACATCATCTCGCCGACAAATATTTCCTGGTACTTGGTTATGACCCGGACCGTATCGGGGGTGAGTTCCGGGTCGATTTGCATCCGTGCGGCGAGCCAGTTGCCAAAGGAGGTGAAGACCTCCATGATGGTTACGACGTTGGTGTCCTTGTCGAGTTTCTCCACCGCCTTGGCGGCCTTGATGATTTCGTCGGCTGTCCAGTCGTCGGCATCGAGACGCTCGTTTATCTTCTGGAGCATCTTGATGACAAGTTCCTTGCGGCTGATGGTCTTGGCGGCACGAAGCCCCTCCCATCCTCCATCCTTGACCCATTTGTTTACGGACTGGGCCGATACACCGATACGTTCGGCGATAGCCTTCTGGCTATCGCCTTGGAAGTAATAAAACCGTGCCAGCTCGCGCTCTTTGTCGAGCTGGTTCTTCCGGGGCTTTTTGATTGTGGTTGGTTGTTCTTGTTTTGCCATAGAAAACGAATTTTGGTGCAAAATTAGCCCCTCTCGCGCGATTAGAGGGGTGTTTGTGCGAAGGGTAAGAGAAAGTCTCCAAGGGTAAGAGATTTTGGGGTCTGTTCGCTGATGGCATAGTAATTTTGCAAAAAATTTCAGTGGCAACCCAAATACTGACCGATATGAACCGTAAACATCAAAGCATTTTCAGAGCGCACCGGCGCGGATCCGGGTGCCTCTACATGGACAACGTAACAAAGAGTGTGCAGTTCTGCCGGAAGAAAGGCAGCACGGCTGCGGAGTGGAACCTTGCACAGAAAAACAAAATCATCCTGCCCAATGGCTAAGAAGAAACACACATTCGTATTGACCGACGAAAGCGTGAACGGCTACGGCTACCGTGTGCTGACCTCGGGTATCGGGAGGGAACAGTTCCTGAAGAACCCGGTGATGCTGTACAGCCATGAGTACGGGCTGCTTCCCATAGGTACGTGGGAGAACGTGCGCGAGAAGGATGGCCAGCTACTGGCCACTGCCAAGTTTGACGAAGGCGACCCCTTCGCCCAGGAGGTGGCACGCAAGGTTGACGAAGGCATCCTCAAATGTTGCAGCATCGGCTTCAACATTCTCGGCATCGACGAAAGCGACGACCTGAAGCTGCCCGGACAGATAGGCCCGACGGTAACGAAGGCGGAGTTGCTGGAGTGCAGCATCTGCGCCATCGGTGCCAACCGTAACGCCATGCGCCTGTCGGAGGGCTTGCCCTCCCCGACCGTCAAGGTGGGCGGTCGCATGACCCTGACCGTGGTGCAGGGAGAAAAACCAGAAGTTATTAACCCCCAAAATAGTTCAACTATGACAGAACAAGAACAGAACCAGATGAACCAGTTGCAGCAGCAGGTGCAGCAGCTGACCGAGAACAACCAGACGCTGACGCAGGAACGCGACCAGGCGCGCACCGAGTTGCAGAACCTCCGCAGTGCGGAGATTGACACCTTGCTGACGGCAGCCGTCAATGACGGACGTATCAGCGAGGCCGAGCGCCCCCAGTGGAAGGAGCTGATGAACGTCGCCCCGGAGAATGCCAAGGCAGCCCTCGCCAAGCTCAACCCGCGCACCAGCCTCAGCCAGATGCTGGAGAGCCAGAAGGGCAAGGGCGAGTTTGCCGGAAAGAGCTGGCAGGAACTTGACCGTGCCGGCAAGCTGTCCACTTTCAAGGCCGCCGACCCCGAGGCGTTCAAGAACCTGTACCGTGAGACCTTCGGTACCGACTACAAAGAGTAGACAACCCCAAAAACCGATAGTCATGAGTACTTACATCAACAGAACCCTGAATTCGCGCTATGCCTTCAGAGCGCCCAGCATCGAAGCCGATGCCGACAAAGAGACATTGGTACCATTCCCCACGTCTGAGGCAAAAGACGTAACCTTGTCAAGCAACAAGGCTTCCGTAACGGTGGAACGCGCCACGACCATCCTGAAGCTCGGCACCCTTGCCGCCGCTTCGGAACTGACGTTGACCGCCGGTGCCGACCTGAAGGTTGGCGACCTTGTCCTGGTGGCATGGACCGAGGCGGCCACCGCAGTGGGTTGTGCCATCAAACACGACACCACCACCCTGATCAGCGCAGCCAACGCCAAGGGCGGCAACAGTGCCAAGGTGGTGAAGCAGCTGGTGTGGGACGGCAGCAGCTGGCTTATCCTTTAGTTATTAACCCCAAAAACGTTTTATTATGGCTTTGAACACACAAATCTGGATCAATGACATTATTGAGGGTTTCTGGCCTGACAATAGTTTCATCTCCCGTAGCGTGGACCACAGCAGCTACGTCAACAACCACACTGTGCACATCCCCCAGGCCGGCAGCGCCCCGCAAGTAACGAAAAACCGTTCGGAGTTCCCGGCGACCATCGGCACCCGCGCAGACAGCGAGCTGACCTATGACCTGGACATCTACGACGTGCCACCTCTGCGCGTGCAGCACCTGGCCGACGTCGAGTTGAGCTACGACAAGCGCCAGTCGATGCTGAAGCAGAGCAAGGAAACCCTGATGAACTATGTCCACATGGACATCCTGAAAAAGTGGGTTCCTAACGGCGTTACCACGGTGGCCACCACCGGCGAAGCAGCCCCTGCCCACGTGCACAGCACGGCCACGGGCAACCGCAAGAAGATGACCCGCGCCGACGTGGAGAAAATCAAGATGATTTTCGACAGCCAGGATGTTCCCGCCGATGGTCGCACCATCTTGCTGGACGCCATCATGTACAACCAGCTGATGAACTCGCTGACCGACGCCGAGGTGGTGTCGTTCCTGAACGGTGCCGACGCCATCAAGGGTGTCATGGGCAAGTTCCTCGGCTTCGACTTCCTGATGCGTAGCTCGGTGTTCGAGTGTGCCGCTGGCGGCAGCCTGAAGACCGGCAGCGCGGCAGCCACCGACACTGCTGGCGGCTTGGCCTGGCAGAAGGACAGCGTGAGCCGTGCCCTCGGCGAGGTGAAGGCCTACGAGGACAACAACAACCCCAGCTACTACGGCGACATCTTCTCGTTTGCCGT
>JAEEIS010000230.1 GCA_016281475.1 Bacteroidales bacterium | reverse complement strand
TGGGCTGCCATCTCTGCCGACTCGTCTGTCCCACAGGCGCCATCGGCGTGGCGAAGCGTATTGCGAAGAAAAACTAGAACCTCAACGTCAGATTACCCATGACATGGAAACCTGCCATCGGGATGAAACCGATCTGGTAGTAGCGCTTGTCGTTGGAGTGACCGTAGCTGTCGCAGATGGCCGAGTAGACCCAGCCGCTGGCGGCGTAGCGCTTGTTGAAGATGTTGTTGAAGTTCACCTTCACGATGGCTTCCTTGACGACCTTCTTGGGCTTCAGCGTGTAGCCGAGGCTGACATTGGAGGTGCTGTAGGCCGGCAACGAACGGTCGAGGTTCTGGGTGTTGTCGAGGTACATGCGTGAGACATAGTTCGTGTGCCAGGTGGCCTCGAAGCCCTTGTGGTGGAAGGTGACGAAGCCGTTCAGGATGGCCGAAGGCGAGAAAGCCAAAGTCGAGTTGTCGTAGTGAATGACATCGAAGCCATCGCCATCATAAGCATTGCCGTTGGCATCGACGTTGCCTTCCCAATCGTCCCAATTCTCGACATATTCGTCGAAGTCCTTGATCTTGTTTCTGCTCAAGGCGGCGTTGGCCTCAATGGTCAACCATTTGGTGGCGTTCACGCCTGCCTGTAGCTCCACGCCCATGCGGTACGAATCCTTGATGTTGGTGGTCAGGGCCTCACCGATGTCGCTCACTGCGCCCGTCTGCACAAATTGGTTGGTGTAGTCCATATAATAGAGGTTGGCACCAGCCTGCCAGATGTTGCCATTGTAGCTGTAGCCGAGTTCATAGTCAAGGAGCATTTCGGGCACAGGGGCAGGATAGGAACCGTTGTCGGTGAAGTTGTTGCGCTCAGGCTCGCGGTGGCTCATGGCAACCGAACCATAGACGTGATGGTCGTTTTTGTTCCACGAGATGCCGCCTTTCGGGTTGAAGAAATAGTAGGTCTTGTGAATGTCAAGCGGTTGGTTGTAGTAACCGCTCTCGTCGTCGTAGAACTTGTCGTTGATGCCGTTGGTCTTATAGTCCACATAGCGGTATTGCACATCGCCAAAGAGGCTCCAATGCTCGGTGATGTTGTAGGCAGCTTTTACAAAGGCGCTACCGTCGAGTTTGTGGGCATCGGAGTCGTAGTATTTGTGTGCGCCGTTGTTGAGGTATTTGTTGGCGACATCGGGATTGGCGATGTAGGTGACATAGCCAAAGTGGTTGCCGTCGAAGTTTTGCACCGACAGTCCGCCGATGACATCCCATCTTTCATCCTTATAGTTGGCGTTCCAGTTGAGGCCGTAGGTGTGTTGGGTGAGGCCTTTCTTGCGCACGAAGTCGGTCCTTTTCACTTGGTTGCCTTCGGCATCGTAGTAGGTCATGCCGAATTTCGAAAGCTTGTTGTTGGGACGAAACTCTTCGTAGTAGCCATAGCCGTAGGTGTAGTGCAAAGTGGCCGAGGTGTTCCAGTGTTCGTTGATGTTCCAAGCGGCGGAGAGGAGGTTGTGGTCTTGCCAGAAGTTGTCGGTGGTGCGGTCCCAGAAAGTGCCATCGTTCATTTGGTAGCGTTGGGTCAAGTAGAGGCCGTTTTCGTCTTTGACGAAGTTGCCGTCCTCATCGGTGACGAGGTGTTCGTAGAGCGAGTTGTATTGCCCCAAGCCCACGTTCCACATGTCGGCGTAGGTCTTGATGCCCGTGTGCTCGCCGTATGTGCCATCCATGAGGCTGAGGTCGTCGTTGCCTGCCACGACACCGTTCCAGGCTTGTCCGGTCTTCTCGAAGTTGCCGATGTTCTTGTAGCGGAGTTGGAAGTTGTTATTGATATAGGTGATGCCGCCATAATAACTACCGCTACGGCCCTTAGTGCCGTGGATGAAGCCGTCGGTGTGGGTCTCGTGGTATGCTCCGTCGATGATGAGGTGGTTCCACAAAAGACCTGTGGAGGCTTTTGCACCGAAGTTGAGCGTGTTGAACGAGCCGTAGGAACCCGTGATTTCGGCACTCGGCACGAAGGAAGGCGTTGCCGACGACAAGGCCACCGTTCCGCCAAAGGCACCGTCGCCGTTGGTGGAAGTGCCCACGCCGCGTTGGATCTGCACCGAGCCCAACAACGAGCCGTAGCTGTTCATATTGGCCCAGAACACGCATTGGTCTTCGGGAGAGTTGAGTGCCACACCGTCGAGGGTAACGTTGATGCGCGAGTCGCCGGCACCACGGATGCGCATATAAGAAGTGCCGGTGCCTACACCGTTTTCGCTCCATGCAAGAATGCCAGGCGTCTTGGCAAACAGGAAGGGCAGCTCCTGACCCGTTTTTGAGAAGTCATTCAGTTCCACCTTCTGGATGTTGGAGACGGCAAACGGTGCGTTTTTCTGGACACGCACGCCGCTGACGATCACTTCGCCTAATTCGCGTGCTTTAAGGGTATCATAAGGGGAAATATAAGGGGTGCGGATAACCGGAATTTCCGATTCGACAGGAGAATCGTTGTTCGGATCAATCCCCAAAGTGAAATTTACTGTCGCGTTGTCTTCAATCACAATGGTTTTGCTTTGTGTTGTGCATGTGACACACGATGCCGTAATGGTGTAACGTCCTGGTTTCACATCCTTTATAGAATAAAAACCGTCAAAATCGGCTACGGTTTTTATTCCGGAAGGCTCAAGACTGATGTCTACAAAAGAATAAGGAATACTATCGGTGTAAAATACCGTACCTGTAATGGTAAACTGTGCATGAAGATTCATCGCCAACAATGTGGCGAGAGCGAGGAGTAAGGTTTGTTTTTTGAGCATAACTCGTTGATTTAAAGATTAATAATTCAATAAATCAATAGAGGAATGATGAGGAACTCGATTCCCTGTTTCGGCATTATCCGTATCAGGTGCAAAGGGTTTGATCTCAGCCTGTCTTTCATTCCACCGTAGCGGAAAAGGCACCCCTATTGGTATCGGCGGCAAAGATAGTGCTTTTTTTTATTCGCCAATCAGAATCCGATAAAATAACAAAGGTATCCAACCACCGCCGCAACCAAGACGTTGACAATCTTTGCCTTAAGGAATCCGCGTTTGCTCTCGGCAAGCAAAGGCAACGAGGCATGCCCGTCCTGAGAGATGCTACTGGCCAGCAGCACCGAGAACGGCACCGTGCCCGTGGCAAACAAGGTGACAAATAGCAAATGCGGCCCCGACTCAGGGATAATGCCGACCAAGACAGCCAACAGGATCATCCAAGGGATGTTGTTGCTGATGAGGGTCTCGATGTCGAAGTAATGCAGACCGACTTGGATGACGAGCAGGGCACCGAAGGTCCAGAGGAAGATGCTCAGGAAATGTTTGCGGATGACGTGGTCCCATAGGTGCTCCTTGACGATGTGCTCGCTCGTGGTGGCGATGAACCATACCACGACCAGGCTGACGATAGCGAAGAGCAGGTTGAGCCAATACTCGTCGAAGATGTTGAGTTGATGATGGATGGCTTCCGCCGCTTCTTCATGCTCATGCTCGTGTTCCAACATGCCGAAAGCCAAGGCGACGATAAAGAGGATGACACCCAGCAATAGGGCAATACGCTCGGCGCTGGCGTGGCGTAGGTTGCGCAGGGTAGCTTTATCCACTTTTTCGTGTGTCTCGTCCTCGTAGTGTAGCTGATAGCCTTCGTCGCAGCCGTCATTGTGCTTGCCTTTGCCGGGCTTGGCGAAACGGTCGACAAGCCATCCTGCGAGGATGGCCACCACAAACAGGATGCCCATGAGGATGAGGGACCCTGTGGGTATCATGGCGAGCATGACGAAGGCCTCATCGCCCGAAGAGGCAATCATCATGGCAATCAAGGCACCGAAACTCAATAGCTTGTGCGAATACATCGACACGGCGGCAAAACCGCCCATGCAGCCCGGGATGAGGCCCAAACCCGCACCCAAGACGACCTGCCCGAAACGGTTGCGGCGCAGTCGCGTGAACCATTTTCCGTGCGAATGGATGTTGACATACTCGATCATCAGCATCATGATCATCACCAAGCCGGTGATTAAGACGCTGTTTCTCAGCACATCCAAAAACAAATGCAAAAACTCGTGCATGGCTTCAAAAATGAGCGGCAAAAATAAAAAGTTTTATCTTTGCAGCAAAATAAAAAGACGCGAGACTATGTGACTGCGGGACTGCGAGACACCCCGAAGTCTCGAAGTCTCGGAGACCCAAAGTCAAATAAAATGAAAAAAGAAGATTGTTTTTACCTCGGCCGCATCGCCAAGACCCATGGACTGAAAGGGGAGGTGACCATCAAACTCGAAGCCGATGACCCCACCGTATATCTCGAAATGAAGCATTTCTTCCTTGAAATCAACAAGGTGCTGACGCCTTTCTTCGTGGAAAAAATCACGGCGAGTGGCGACAAATTCTATGTCGCGGTGCAGGACATCAAGACCGTCGAGCAGGCGCAGAACCTCGTCGGGAAGGCCGTCTACCTGCCACTGGAGATGTTGCCCCAACTTAGCGGGAAACAGTTCTATTACCATGAGATTGTGGGCTTCACGGTGGTCGACACCGAGAAAGGCGAGCTGGGCCCCGTCACCGAGGTGCTGGAATACCCCACACAGGCCATCCTGCAGGTGATGAAAGGCAAGAAGGAGGTCCTCATTCCCATCTTGGAACACGTCATCCAAAACGTCGACCGCGACAAGAAGATACTCACCATCACCGCCCCTGAAGGGCTCATCGACATGTATCTGCAATGACCGACGCGCGCCCGTTCCACTTCAAGCACTTCAGCCTCTATCATCACCGCTCAACGATGAAGGTGGGGACCGATGCCATATTGCTGGGACGCTGGACCGAGGTGAAACCTACTGACCTTGTCTTGGACATCGGCACAGGTTGTGGCCTGCTGCCTCTGATGCTGGCGCAGAAAGGCGTGGCACAGGTGGATGCTGTCGACATCGACAAGGCTTCTTTCGAGGAGGCGAGTGTCAACTTCGAGGCCTCGCAGTGGAGCGAGCAGTTGCATGCCTATTGTGCCGATATCGTTGATTTTCAGACAGACAGGAAATACGTCCTCGTCGTCTCCAACCCGCCGTTTTTCGTTCACTTCTCGCAGTGCGACTCCGCCCGCAAGAGCCGCGCACGCCATTCCGACGCAGCCCTGTCGTTTGAGACACTCTGTGGCGTGGTCAACAGGCTGATGCAACCTGACGGGCGCTTCGTCTTGGTGCTGCCTGCCAAGGAATCGGTGGCGTTTCTGAAAGTGGCCGAGTCGATGGGCCTTTTCCTGCGCAAACGCATGACCATCGTCCCGATAGCGGGGAAGGATCCCAACCGTGTCAATCTGGAAATGGGCTTCGGAAAAAGCGATAATGTTCGCGAGGAAACGTTCGTCATCCGGGATACGGACAACCGATTCACGGCACAATACTGTGAGTTTCTGAAAGATTATTATCTGGGGTTGTAAGCCTCTGAGTCTGTCGAAGAGCCGTCCACTTACTCTCCGCCCTTCTTCATCACCTCTTTATTCGCTTTGGCGCGACGTTCGTTGAACATGTAGACCACCCTCAACGTCACGGTCTCGTTGTATTGGTGCTGGAGGGGCTGCACGCGACGGTCGTCGATCTTGAGGTGGGTCTCGGCAGCATCTTTATAGAAGAGGCGCGTGCGGATGGGCACGAGAGAATACTGGTAGCGCAGCTCGGCATGGAAGCCTTCCCAGATGCGAATCCTCAGGTCGGCGCAGATGTTGAAGTCGTGAGGACGGTAGCTGACCGAGTTCTCGACCACGGCAGGCACCTGGGTCTCGATGTCCTCGGTCTGTGAATAGCCTGCCTGATAGATGAGGCTGCACAACTCGTTGATGTCATCCACCTTGCTGATGTCGGGGAAGTTGGGGTTGTCCTCCCTCCAGTGCAGATGGCCGTCACCGATGGCAATGGCGGTGGGGACGCCGTTGATGGACTCCTTGAGGCCTACCAGACGGCCGTAGGAGACACCCAGTCCGACGCTGAAACGGTCCTTGTCGGTCAGGTAGACCATAAGAGGCACCTCGGCGTAGTTGAGGCGCAGGTCGTAGGTGCCGGTATAGAGGCCGAGATGCTGGTTGATGGAGTCGCCCTTATAGGCGCCTTTTTGGTTGAAGAGCACCTCAAGGCCGACATCCATCCAACTGGTGATGGGCACCAAGGCACCGGCGCCAGCGTGGACGCCGAAGCGCCTGAAGGCATAGCATTCGTCGCCGTCGACTTGTGTGCCGTTGCCGCCGACGAACACCTCGCCTTTGACGATTTGTGCATGGAGCAGGGCAGGAGCGGCCAGTGTGAAGGCCACCATGAGGGCTAATATTCTGAGTCGTTTCATCTGTTTCCGATTTTTATTGTTTAACTCGATTGAGTGGGTTTTATTGCAAAACAGGGTGCAAAATTACAAAAACATCGTCAATTCAATTGTTGACCAGTCATAGTGTAGCGTTTCCCGTCTTTGATAATGACGATGTGGCCGTTTTCAAAGACCTTTATGACAGGCTCGTCCTTGAGTTCTTCCTCTTCGTTTTCTTCAATGCCGAAATCCGTTTTTTCAAGGGTGTTGGACCAAATGATTTCCGACTCACTCCCGTTGTAGTATACTTCGCTGATGCCGAAACGGTACAGGCCGGCATTTGCTGAGTTCCACGTCGAGTCGATATAGGACGTCTCGGTGACTTCGTCGGCAAGCATCACAATGTGCCCTTCACTGTCGGCCCGATAGATCCGGTAGTGTTGAATAGGAGCAAGATGACAATTGATTTCATAAATGCAAATGCTATAGATTGAAACTTCATAGCTATAGTAGGTCTTAACAATCACAAATGCGGCATCTTTGCCGTCGTATTTCCCTATGCATCCGCCTTCTGCGTATCCGACATAATCCATATACGCTACAGGATGGTCACTGAAACTGTTGTCGATGATGTCGTAATCGAAAATGCTGTGATTGTCAAATACCAACAAGTGACGATTTCCATCAGGGGCGGTGATTGGGCCAAATCCATCGGTTGATGATGGTGTCATTTTGCCGTATAGTATTTGGCCTTCACGATTTACCAGAGATAAGGTGTTGTTGGGGTAGTAATGCAAAAGCCAAAAACTGTCATAATTGTCATCATAGGCGCAACAGCCGAATTGTGTGTTCATATAGGTGCTGTCGAGAAGCGTTTTGTTTTCAAAGTCATAACGATACAGTCGGCAGATGTCGTAGGAGGAGTGGTTTTTGCTGCAATAGAAATAGTCTCCATCGCAGGTCAAGCCATCGGGCCTTGCGCCGTCAATAGTGAAGAACTCCACCAATTCTCCGTCCATGGTGTATTTGCCAAATGTGCCAGTGTGTTCGCTATAGGAAGCGTATGCGGTATAGATGTGCTTGCCATCGGTTGCTATGTGTTTTTCCTCGTCGATTTCAAATTGTTTCAGAAGATTCCATTCTTGGTTGATTGCATAGTCCCATGACATGCTGACGTATGGGCTGATAAGGTCATTCGTATCGGGCGCATGGAAAGCCATGATCTCTTTTACGGGCTGATAAGAGAAAAAGGCTTCGATGTCGATGTCGTTTTCTACGTTCATGGAAACGGAGGTGTCATAGGAGAGGATGTCCTCACCTTTCTTCCAATAACTGAATCTGCTGTTTTCGACGGGCGTGGCGACAAGAGTGCATTGTTCACCGATGTGGTATTCGCCAAGGCCTTCGATGCTACCTGCGTCGGGAGGATACACCCTTCCAGAAACGAGGCAGGGGTCGTATTGGGGGATGATGTCGAGGATGGCGTAGTTGTTGCCGTTGAGCGGATGTCCGTTGGGGTTCATGCTTCCCAAGGCGAAATAGCCGTCGCCGTTGCCTCCCCAACCCCAGTTGAAATGTAGCAGGTCGTTGGCATCGTAGCCATCGCATACGAAGGCATGCCCACCGTCGCTTCCGCTACCAGAATAGTAAATGGGACGCCGCAGGTCAAGATTGCTCTTCAATAGGCTGATCCATTGGTCGTTGTCGTTGCCTTTGCTTTTGCCTTTGATATGTCTCGAATAGTTGAAATAGCGTTTCATGGCGTCGGGAACGACGCGTGAGTTGGCATTTGAGCCCTCTGTGCTGTAGCTCATGTTCACCGCAACGCCGCAATGGAATAGCAAGGTGGCGATGGCCTCAATCTCGTTGTCGGCGGACTCGCCAGTCAGTGAGTCGGGCATGTGCTCCCAGTCATAGAGGGTGTTGCCAAAAACGGCGGTGAGTTCGGTGCCGTAACTGCTATAGGTGTTGGAACCCCAGCCCGTGGAGGGATAGCCCCAATAGTGCATAATCTGTCCCATGGCCACGGCCACGCAACCCACCTCGGCATGGTCGCAGGGGCCGATCATTTCGGGACAGAGGCTGTTGTAGAGGCAGCCTTGATGCCATTTCTCGGTCAGCAGCGGTTCCACAAATTTGGCAGACCTGTGGTCGTTGAGTTGCCCCGTGGCTTTCACCCTTTCCCATTGTCTTGCTATGGATTCATCGGCTTCGATGTGGTTTTCTATGCCGTATTGAATTCTCGCAACGAATTCTTGAAGGTAGTCTTCCATTTGCACAGGGACGTCGGTCGGGTCGAATCGGCCTTCATGGGAATAGCCGATGATTGGGGTCTCGCAGTCGTCGGCGGAAACGATGACGAAGCCGTCTTGGGTGTTGAAGATGTAAAAGGCAATGGTGTCCTTGTCCGTTGTATAGGTGGCTGAAAGTTGCAAGTCATTGGTTCGCATGAACTTGTTGGCAATGGTTTCGGCAGTTTCCAAGTCGACGGGGCGGGCAAATGAGGTTAGGAATGATCCAAGTAAGGCAAATAATAACAGCGTTCTTCTCATAGTGGTGTCACGATAGTTTCATTGTAAGGCTGATCCTGTTGCGGCTGATGTCCACCTCCAACACCTTCACGCGGACCTTCTGATTCAGGAGCACCACCTCGTTCGGGTCTTTGATGTATTGGTCGGCCATCTGGCTGATGTGGACGAGGCCGTCCTGATGTACGCCGATGTCGACGAAAGCACCGAAAGCGGTGATGTTGGTCACGATGCCGTTGAGCGTCATGCCGACGCGCAAGTCGTTGATGGTGCGTATGTTCTTGTCGAACTCAAAGGCTTCGAAAGTCTTGCGCGGGTCACGGCCGGGTTTGTCCAATTCGGAGAGGATGTCATTGATGGTTTCTAAGCCAAACTGCTCCTCTACGAAGTCTTTGGGGTTGATCTTCGCGATGAGTTCCTTGTTGCCGATGAGGTCTTTCACCTTGACGTCCAGCTTCTTGGCCATCTTCTCCACGATGTGGTAGCTCTCGGGGTGGACGGCACTTTGGTCCAAGGGGTTGTCACCATTGTGGATGCGCAGGAAGCCGGCGCATTGCTCGAAGGCCTTGTCACCGAGGCGTGGCACCTCGTGGAGTTGCTTGCGGCTCTTGAAGCCGCCGTGTTCCTCGCGGTAGGTGATGATGTTGGAGGCCAAGGTCGGACCGACGCCGCTCACGTAGGAAAGCAGCTGCTGGCTGGCGGTGTTCAGCTCCACGCCGACGGCGTTGACGCAACTCTCCACGGTCTGGTCGAGACTCTCGCCGAG
>JAEEIS010000229.1 GCA_016281475.1 Bacteroidales bacterium | reverse complement strand
TTCGACCATCCGCAGTTGGGGCAGCTCTTACAGCCACCGGTGTAGATAATCTTGCCGCCGCAGTCGGGGCAGGTCTCGCCGGTCTCGGTGCCGTCCTTGATGTAGCGTTTCAGGGCGCGTGCCACACCGTTCGACCACGTGGTGATGCTGTCCACGTCGAAGTTCAGCTTGCCAATGAGGTCTACCACGTTGGGGATGGGCATACCGTGGCGCAGGATGCCGCTGATGAGTTTGGCATAGTTCCAATACTCCTTCTTGAACATGCGGCTGAGGCCTTCCATGGTCACATGGTAGCCGTCCTGGTCCAAGAACTGGAAGTCGTAACGGGCGTGTTCGTCGCCTTTTTCCTTGACGCGGATTACCCAGCCTTTCTCCACCCATTTGGGCAGTATGAAGCTTTCCGCCCGTCCGGTGAATATCTCGTAGGGGCGGTTGTTATACATACCCACCACGGCAATCCAGTCCTCCTTGTCGTTCTTGAAGCGCACCACTTCAGCCTCCAGTTTCTTGGGGCGTTTGGGAGCCTTGCTCTCGCCAAATTCGCTGCATTTGTCGGTGGTTGATTTCGACACCAGCACGCCGTGGCGCGAGCCGTCGCGGTAAATGGTGCAGCCCTTGCAGCCGCTTTCCCAGGCTGTCATGTAGATTGTGCTTACTACTTCTTCGCTGGTTTCTTTCGGTATATTGACGGTGACGCTTATCGAGTGGTCCACCCATTTCTGTATGGCTCCCTGCATCTTCACTTTGCTCACCCAGTCGATGTCGGCTGAAGTGGCCTTGTAGTATGGCGACTCGGCGATGAGGCGGTCTAGCTCCTTGTCCTCCAAGTGGTCTATCTTCTCCTGACTGTAGCCACGCAGCTTCAGCCAGTCGATAAACTTCGGGTGCAACACGTTGTACTCTTCAAAATAGTCGCCGTTCTCGTCCTTCACTATCTTGTGCTTCGAGCTGTCCTTGTCGTTGGGGTTAATCTTTTTGCGACGTTTGTAGCTTACCAGAAACACCGGCTCGATGCCCGACGTGGTCTGTGTGCAGATGCTCACCGTGCCGGTGGGGGCGATAGTCAGCAGGGCTATATTCCGTCGGCCGTTGCGTACCATGTCGGCATACAACTCCGGGTCGGCTTCGGCAAGGCGTTGGATGAAGGGGTTCAGTTTCTCGCGGTTGGCATCGTAGAGGGGGAATCCGCCGCGCTCCTTCGCCATGATGACGCTTGAGCGATAGGCCGAGCAGGCCAATGTGCGGTGCACACCCACCGAGAACTCCGTCGCCTCGTCGCTGCCGTAGCGCAGCCCCATGGCGGCCAGCATGTCGCCCTCGGCGGTGATGCCCAGGCCTGTGCGGCGGCCTTCGAGGCATTTCATCTTGATTTGGAGCCACAGGTTGCGCTCCACGCTCTTGATTTCGTCGCCCTCGGGGTCGCTCTCTATCTTGGCCAGTATCTTGTTCACCTTCTCCAGTTCCAGGTCGATCAGGTCGTCCATCAGGCGTTGCGCCTTGATGATATGGTCGCGGAACATGTCGAAGTCAAACTCCGCCTCCGGCGTGAAGGGGTTCTTCACATAGCTGTATAGGTTCACTGCTATCAGTCGGCAGCTGTCGTAGGGGCACAGCGGTATCTCGCCGCAGGGGTTGGTGCTCACCGTGCGGTAGCCGAAGTCGGCATAGCAGTCCGGCACGCTCTCGCGCAGTATCGTGTCCCAAAACAGCACCCCTGGCTCTGCCGAGGCCCATGCGTTGTGGATAATCTTGTTCCACAGTGTGCGGGCGTCGATTTCTTTCCGCACTATCGGGGTCGCCGAGTCCACCGGGTATTGCTGCACAAACGGCTTGCCACTCTTCACGCACTCCATAAACTCGTCCGTAATCTTCACCGACACGTTGGCACCCGTTATCTTGCCCTGCTCCAGCTTGGCATCGATAAACTGCTCCGCGTTGGGGTGCTTGATGCTGATGCTCAGCATCAGGGCACCGCGACGGCCGCCTTGTGCCACCTCGCGGGTGGTGTTGCTGTAGCGTTCCATAAAGGGCACGATGCCCGTCGAGGTCAGCGCGCTGTTCTTCACGGGACTGCCCGATGGGCGTATGTGCGTCAGGTCGTGGCCCACGCCGCCGCGCCGCTTCATCAGCTGCACCTGCTCCTGGTCTATCTTCATAATGCCGCCATACGAGTCGCTGCTGCCGCTGTTGCCTATCACAAAGCAGTTCGACAGCGACACCACTTGGAAGTTGTTGCCGATGCCCGACATGGGGCTGCCCTGCGGGATGACATACTTAAAGTCCTTCAGCAGTCCGTATATCGTCTCCTCCGACATCGGGTTGGGGTAGTTCTGCTCTATGCGGGCAAACTCCGATGCCAGTCGGTGGTGCATCATGTCGGGATTCAGCTCGTAGATCTTGTCATCGTCGCGGAGGGCGTACTTGTTCATCCATACGTTCGCTGCCAGCTCGTCGCCGCCAAAGTATTCCACCGACGACTTCATTATCTCGTCGGGCTGGTACTGGGTGTAGCTCTTCGGCTTAATGTGCTGGTTGTCATCACCAAAGTTCAAAAACATGTCAGACTGCATAACTGCTTTGTTTAAAAAATTGAGTGTTTTAAAGGTTTAAAAGGCTCTAATGTTAAAATGGTGTAATCAATTTAAATGTCACCGACGACACGCCGGCTCAATTACAAATGATTACCCAAATGGGGGCAATAAATTTGAGACTGCTAAATTACACAACAAAATTCTAACCGCAAGAAATGAGTTATCAACACCCCACGTCGAAAATAGCCTAACTATCGGAATGACAAATGCTACTCTGCTAAAAACCTTTTTTACTCCACCACCAGCCGTCTCGAGACGGTGCCACGCTCCGTGTGCACCCTCACCACGTAGCTGCCCGCGGCCCATTGGCTGATGTCCAGCTCGGTGGCGTTGCCCTCCGCCGTCTGCGACAGCACGCTGCGCCCCTGCGCGTCGAACACCTCCACCCCCTTCAGACCGCATTCGCTCAACACCCGCACTCTCTCTTTCGCCGGGTTGGGCAGCACTCGCACCTGCCCGCCAAGGTTGTCGGCCGAGCCGATGCCCTGTGTGGAGTGGAAGAGTGCGGTGAACGCGGTGTCCTGCGTCATCTCTAGCTGTCGCGACAGTGCGGTGTCGCCGTCGTGCCAGCCTACGAAGGCATAGCCCTCGTTAGGCATGGCTACCAGCGTGGCGGTATCGCCGTCGCGGTAGGTGCCGCCACCCCTCACCGTGCCGCCCTCTTCGGGCTCGGCGTTGGAGGCAAGGGTGTAGAATGCTTCCTCAAAATAGGCGGTGAACGCCGTGTCGTGCGTCAGCAGAATGGTTCGTGGGTTGGTTGCGTCGCCGTCGTTCCAGTGCGTGAAGCGGTAGCCCCGCTCCGGCACGGCGGTGATGGTGATATACGACGAGTCGAGATACCACCCCCCTCCCTGCACGCTGCCCATCGCGCTGTCCGCCGTGTGCAGTTCCAGCACACAGCTGGTATCTGGTGCGATGACAAAGAACGGCCCGTAATAGAAGTTCATCGGGCCCGTTCGGCGCCATGGTCCCCTTTCGTAAGTGGCACGAAGTATTTTGTCATGATACCGGGGTAGGGACACGTATTGATCCTCGCGGTCCCAATGACGTCCCATGGCCACATAGGCTGTCGGTTCGTGTGTCCAGGTCCCGTCTTCAAAATAGTTGTTGTAATAAGATCCTGCGATATAGAAGACAGAATCGACAGTAATGGGCTTGTCGAAGTAGACACGGTACAGATAGCAGTATTCGAAACCATACAGGCTGGTATCCTGTTTCTTTGGCAGTTTCAGCACCTGCGGGGTGGCCGTGTCCCATTGTGCCGATGCCAGCCATATCAGTGAGTCGCCCGCCCCTTGGTACAGGGCAATGTATTCCGGCACACGGCCGCTTGGCCAGTGAACAGTTCGTGGATAGCAATCGCTGGACCAGTTGATTGTATGCATCAGGGCAAGGCCTCGCACCTGTAGTGGGCGGGAAGTGTAGTCAGACCAAGCCTCATAGATAGTGGGTGTGTATCCTGCTGGCTCATTGCGATTCAGGCAGCACGGCCCGTTCGTATCCCAAAAGGCAAGTGCAGTGTCGTACCATTCAGAGTAGTACAGCTCGTCCGAGCGGTTGTAGACGGTGTCGTAGGTCTGCCCGCACACTTGGGCAGAAACGAGAAATAATATCAATGATAGAATAATCTTTTTCATGGCGATATGTTTTTTACTGGTCTATATTCGTTGTGCAAATAACCGTCGCATCCTCTAGAACCATCTCCACCTTGGCTTTCTTGGCGAACACTTCTTTATCACTCAAAACAGCAGCCCACTTGCAGTATTCCTCTGTGGGTACTTGTGGGTCCAACATGGTGAAACTATGGTCTCCCCAATTAAGGCAAGTCAGTTCTAGGTGGTCCCAGTAGTTTATTTCGTTCTGGATGCCGTGCCACAACTTATTGGTAGCATCGTTCCCACCGATATAGAGGTATTGGGTCGCAGTGTTGCAGTCTATCGACTGGAGATTGACACCCTGTATTCTCTGAGGGGCATAAGGACTGTACGAACTTGGGGAAGGATGCAGTGTGGCGCTGAGGACGGCTCCTTCGGGGAAATAAAAGTTGTCCGACTGTAGGACGAGGATGGTTCTGTACATGTCGCCCATCCATACCGCCTCTTTAGTATGGCTGAAAATGTATCCGTACATCTTTGCGGCATGCTCCATCGTATGAGCCTCGTTCATCCAGAAAAGGACAGACCCTCCCACGCCGTTAGACTCGGGCGGAAGCCGTTGCGCACAGTTGTAGTATACACAGAACCGGTCGCCGTCCATCGGGCAGAGCCGTATGGCATCCCCCTTATGGTGGCATCCGACACCTGCCCCATAAGACGACACGTCGTATTCATATACGCTTGCCGACGAAGCAGGTGGGACGGTCGTGTTGTAAAATCCGTCGCGTTTGGCCTCGTGCAGGCGGAACAGGTAGTGCGTCGGGTCGGTGTCGCCGTCCAATCCGCCGTCGGCATACTCCAGTTTCGAGGCCACGGTCACATGGTCTTCGGTCAGCACAATGTCGGTCAGGTACTCGTCAGTCTCAGCGCAGGTAGGCTGAACGATATTGAGCATCCAGAATGTGTTGGCCGTCCCCACGGGCTTCTTCAGTTCCAATACACATGTCGAGGTAGGGGGATAATACGAGGAGGCGTATGCCACCGCCATAAGAAACACATCGTAACCGTTCTTGTCGTCGTGATGGGCCACAATCTGCATGATGCTGTCGGTATAGGGTATTTCCATCAGATAGATAGAGTCGACATAAGGGGTGAACAGGGGTAGGATTGGAGGGTCGTCCAATGCTTTATCCCCTCCCTCTGACATGGGGTCAATCGTTGCTGTCGGAAATAAGTTGAAGTATCCGATAAAACCATGTGGCAAATTTTCTGAATCTCTATTGGGAATCTCGATATTCTCGTAAAGTCCGATACCATAAGTGCCACAGAAATAGCATCTGTTCTCGAATATGTACATGTCCTTGATGCTGTAGTCGTAGTCATACATACCCGTAGTGAAAAGGTCTCTCAGATGGCAGGTAATATACTTAGAGATGCCCAACGTTGGCGAATAGAACGAAAATGTATGCTTTCCGTCGCTGGCCGACTTGCTGCATGTCAGCGTCCAACCGAATGGTATGGACCTTGTGATAATCTCATTGCCCATGATGTTGTCGTGACGGACCACACGGCTAAACAGCGATGTCTGCGCCCACAATACCCCTCCATGCATGAGCAGTAAACAGGCAAAGAGAGACAATTTTATTAGATGCTTCATTTTGTTTATGTGTTGTATTTAGGTGGGTTCTATTTATTCACTTTTTGGTCATCCAAACAGACAGAACCCATTAATCTGCCAGACAACCGTTGTTTAACATTCGATTTTCATCAGTCGTTTTCTCGCCTCGGCAGACGAACAAGTTCGTCTAACGAAAACGTTCGGTTTACGAGTGCAAAGATACGATTATTTTTTCATTTGACAATAAATTTTGTAACCATTCACCCTATATAACCCGCGAAAAGGAAAAATGTATCATTTTTCGGCCAATTTTTATGTTTTTTTAACTATTTTTTCTTTGTTTCGTCTGTTGTACGGTCTTTTCCCCATCAATACGCCCTCTTTTGCGCTCGCTCTTTCTGCGGTGCCACGAACGTGCAAAGGTACGCAAATCTCATTACTCCGTTACCGATTCCTACCGATTTGTACCGATTTCTACCGATTGGCGCGCACATGTTCGCTATGATAGCGAATAAGGATTGAGGAAGAGGAGGAGGAATATTGCGGTCTCGAGGGAGTCACATGGGGGCCAGGATGGCATTAATGGGTGTTGAAGCACAATAAATGGCGGGAAATGGCGTTATGGATGTTGGATTTAAAACGTTAAATCTTGTTTAAGGTTTATGCTCTAGTATAAAGTATGACTGGTTTTTGCCAACATTTCCCAATGTCGCGACTCTTCGAGACGCTGAATAGTAGGGGTTTTATAGACTCCACACTGCGGAATGGGAGTTGCTCCCTTCGGTCGCGACCCCACGTTCCTTGTGTGGGGTTATTGAGATTCAGCCTCTTTGAGGCTGCTGGAAAATCAGTCTTTTTATCAAACTAGAGCCAATTTTAAACATTTTGTTAAACATTAAATAGTTACATTATTATTATGAGAGACATTTTACCTAACAATGGAGTTTTTGGCCCGCTGTCGGAGCTGACATTGAGGCCGATGGACGAGTCGTCGTTTGGCGGCGTGATTAGCGCGGAGACGCTGGGTTTCCACCACGGCAAGCATCTGAAGGCTTACTTGGATAACTTGAACAAGCTGCTGTCCGGCTCAGGGCTGGAGGGCAAGCCTATCAGCGAGGTGATACGCCATGCGGATGGCGGCCTGTTTAACAACGCGGGGCAGGTGCTGAACCACGTGATGTATTTCGAGCAGTTCGGCCCGGCGAACCACGAGCCTACGGGCCGCCTGCTGGAGATGATGGAGCGCGACTTCGGCGGGTTGGAGGCGTTTAAGAAGGAGTTTGAGCAGAAGGGGGCGACACTGTTCGGCTCGGGCTGGGTGTGGCTGTCGCTGGATGCCGACGGCCGCCTGGTGATTACGCAGGAGGCGAATGCGGGCAATCCTGTCCGCAGCGGGCTGGTGCCGCTGCTGACGTTCGATGTGTGGGAGCATGCCTATTATCTGGACTACCAGAACCGCCGTGCCGACTATTTGGCCGCCTTGTGGCAGATAGTGGACTGGCAGGTGGTAGAGGAGAGGCTTTAGTTGCGGAGCTCGAAATTGTCGCCTAGGTATTTCTTGCGCACATCGGGGTCGGCGGCCATTTCCTGTGGGGTGCCGTGGTGCAGCACGCGGCCTTCGTAGAGGAGGTAGGCGCGGTCGGTGATGCTGAGGGTTTCGTGGACGTTGTGGTCGGTGATGAGCACGCCGATGTTGCGGTCTTTGAGCTGGGCGACGATTTTCTGGATGTCCTGCACGGCGATGGGGTCGACACCGGCGAAGGGTTCGTCGAGGAGGACGAACTTGGGGTCGGTGGCAAGGGCACGGGCTATCTCGGTGCGGCGGCGTTCGCCACCGGAGAGTTGTATGCCTTTGCTGGTGCGGATGTTGTCGAGTCCGAATTCGCCGATGAGGTCGTCGAGTTTTTGCTGACGCTGCTGCTGGTCGAGGTCGCGACGGAATTCGAGGATGGACATGATGTTGTCCTCGACGGTCATCTGGCGGAAGACGGAGGCTTCCTGTGCGAGGTAGCTGATGCCCTGTTGGGCACGGCTGTACATGGGCATGTTGGTGATTTCGAGGTCGTCGAGGAAGACGCGGCCGGAGAAGGGCTTGATGAGGCCTACAATCATGTAGAAGGTGGTGGTCTTGCCGGCGCCGTTGGGGCCGAGGAGGCCTACGATTTCGCCTTGGCGCACTTCGACGCTGACTTCTTTGACTACGGTGCGCGAGCGATATTTTTTTACTACTTTGTCTGTTCTGAGGAGCATGGAAGTTGAAAATTGAAAAATGAAAGTTGAAAATTGATATTGATTGAAAGTTGAAAGTTGAAAGTCTGTTGCGTTAGCCGAATTTTCAATTTTCAACTTTCAATTTAAATGATTCCTTCGCGGAGGATGTCGTGGAGGTGAAGGACGCCGAGGTAGCGGCCGTCGCGGTCGACGACGATGAGCTGCGTGATGCTGTGGGTGCGCATGAGGTGGAGCGCGTTGACGGCGTATTCTGTGTCGAGGATGCGATGGGGGTTGCGGCTCATGATGTCGGCGGCGCAGAGGTGGTCGACAGAGGGGTTGGCCTTGAGCATGCGCCGGAGGTCGCCGTCGGTGACGATGCCCTGTATCTGTCCGTCGCGGTCGGCCACTACGGTGCATCCGAGGCGGCGAGAGGTCATTTCGAGGATGGTGTCGCGGATGGAGGTGTCGGGTGCGACGAGGGGGCGCTCGTTTTGGCGGTAGAGGTCGCTGACGCGCATGTAGAGTTGTTTGCCCAGGGCTCCGCCGGGGTGGAAGCGCGCGAAGTCGCGGGCGGTGAAGTTGCGGCATTCGATGAGTGCGACGGCGAGGGCGTCGCCCATGACGAGCTGGGCGGTGGTGCTGGAGGTGGGGGCGAGGTTGTTGGGGCAGGCTTCGTGCTGGACGGTGGCGTCGAGGACGATGTCGGCCTGCTGGGCGAGGAAGGAGTCGGTGTTGCCGACGATGGCGATGAGTGGGTTGCCGAAGTTTTTGACGAGGGGTATGAGTACCTTGATTTCTGGGGTGTTGCCGCTCTTGGAGAGGCAGATGACGACATCGCCGGGCTGTATCATGCCGAGGTCGCCGTGGATGGCGTCGGCGGCGTGCATGAAGAGGGCCGGGGTGCCGGTGCTGTTGAAGGTGGAGACGATTTTGGAGGCGATGTTGGCACTTTTGCCAATACCGGTAATTATGACCCTTCCAGAGGCCGAAAAAATGGTTTCGACGGCGTCAGAAAAGCTGTTATTGATGCGTTCGGCGAGGTCTTCTATTGCTTTTTTTTCATTTGCAATAACCTGTTTAGCAATGGCTTGGATGTTGGATGAGGACTTTTGTGTCACTTTTTTTCTGTTATTTGAAGTTTTTTTACTAACTTTGGACTGCAAAATTACGTGTTTTTTTTGAATTATGATGGATTTGCACGCAAAGTTGAAAGAAATATTTGGCTTCGACCAATTCAAGGGTGACCAAGAGGCTATCATTCACAGTCTTTTGGAGGGCAGGGATACGTTTGTGATTATGCCTACGGGAGGCGGAAAATCGCTCTGCTACCAGTTGCCCGCAATGATTTGCAGGGGTACTGCCATCGTGGTTTCGCCCCTGATTGCGCTGATGAAAAACCAGGTGGACGCGGTGCGCTACACCTCGGGGGAGGACTGTGTGGCGCACTTCTTGAATTCGTCGCTTTCGAAGGCGCAGACCAAGGAGGTGAAGGACGACCTGCTGGAGGGGGGGACGAAGCTGCTGTATGTGGCTCCGGAGACGCTGAGCAAGGAGGATACGGTGGAGTTTTTGCGGCAGTTGGAGATTTCGTTTTTTGCCATCGACGAGGCGCACTGCATCTCGGAGTGGGGCCATGACTTCCGTCCCGAGTACCGCCGTCTGCGCGACGCCATAGACCAGATTAACGTCAAGGCCCCCATCCTCACCCTCACCGCGTCGGCCACGCCCAAGGTGCAGCAGGATATTATCAAGAACTTGAGGATGGAGGACGCACGGCTGTTTGTGTCGTCGTTCAACCGGCCTAACCTCTACTACGAGGTGCGCCCCAAGCCCAGCGAGCCGAGAGAGCTGCATAAGGAGATTATCAAGTTTATCCGCGAGAACGAGGGCAAGAGTGGCATCATCTACTGCCTGACGCGCAAGCGGGTGGAGGATTTGGCAGAGCTGCTGGTGCTGAACGGCATCAAGGCACTGCCCTACCATGCGGGACTGGACCACAAGGTGAGGGCCGAGAATCAGGATAAATTTCTGATGGAGGAGGTGGACGTGATTGTGGCGACCATCGCTTTCGGCATGGGTATTGACAAACCCGATGTGCGTTTCGTGATACACCACGACATCCCGAAGAGTCTGGAGGGCTACTATCAGGAGACTGGCCGCGCGGGCCGCGACGGGGGTGAGGGCAAGTGCATAGCCTTCTATTCGGAGCACGACGTGGAGAGGCTGTATAAGTTTTTTACCGACAAGAATATCACTGAGCAGGAGCTGGCCAACCAGCTGGTGCAGGAGGTGGTGAGCTATGCCGAGTCGTCGGTGTGCAGGCGGCTGAACCTGCTGCGCTATTTTGGCGAGGACTATAGGCAGGAGAATTGCGGCTGCTGCGACAACTGCCTGCATCCTAAGCCGCGCGTGCAGGCCAAGGAGGAGATGCAGTATGCACTGGAGACGGTGTTGGCGACGAAGCAGGCCTTCAAGGCGCAGGACATCGTGGACGTGATGCTGGGCAAGAAGAACAGCCATACAAAGGTGTACCGCCAGGACGAGCTGGAGCAGTGGGGCCAGGGCACGGACCACGACGCGCTGTTTTGGAAGGCGGTGCTGCGGCAGGCGGTGTTTGAAAGGCTGCTGGTGAAGGAGATTGAGATGTTTGGGGTGCTGAAACTTACGCCTGCAGGGCATAAGTTTATCAAGAAGCCCTACGATATCATGGTGGCGTGCGACCACGACTATAGCGGCAGCGGCAGCAGCGACGACGACGATATTGAGGCGCAGGGCGGCGGCGGTGCGGCAGCGGGCGACGAGGCGCTGTATACCCAGCTGAAGAGCCTGCTGCGGTCGATAGCGCAGCGCGAGAAGCTGCCCCTGCACGTGATTTTTGAGGACCGCTCGGTGAAGGATATGACCATCCAATATCCCTGCACGGTGGAGGAGTTGAGCCGTTGCACCGGCGTGGGTATTGCCAAGGCGCAGAAGTATGGCGCACCCTTTGTGGAACTGATTAAGAACTATGTGGAAGAAAACGAGATAGAGCGCCCGCAGGATATTGTGGTGCACAGCGCGGCGCGCCGCTCAGAGCATAAAATCTATATCATTCAGGCAATAGACCGCCGCAAGTCGCTGGAGGACATAGCCAAGGGTAAGGGCATGACTCTCGACGAGCTGATGACGGAGATGGAACGTATCATCTCGTCGGGTACGAAACTGAATATAGACTATTATATTGATGAGAACATAGAGGCGGAGCACCAGGAGGTGCTGATGGACTATTGGCGTGAGTCGGAGAGCGGCGACCTGCAGGAGGCCTACGACGAGTTTGAGGACGACGAGGACTATACCGAGGAGGAGATACGGCTGATGAGAATCAAATTCCTGTCGGACTATGGACACTAATGGGGGGGCTATAAATTGGATAATATGGAGTTAAAGTGGGAGTTAAAGTGGACAAATGCTTGGTCGCCAAATGTATTGTCCCTTTTAACTCCCTTTTTAACTCCCTCTTATTACTTCCTTTTATTACTCCCCAATGTTTAATGTATAAAGTTTAATGATTAATGATTGAAATTGGTGTAAAGGGTCATCTGGAGCAGATGGTGACTGACGAGGTGACTGCCGACCGCATCGGCAGCGGATTGGTGAAGGTGTTTGCCACCCCGATGTTGGTGGCGCTGATGGAACAGACTTGCAACGAGAGCGTAACACCGCTGCTCGAGGCGGGTCAGGGCACAGTGGGTACGCATATCGACATTTCGCACTGCGCCGCCACACCAGTGGGGATGCGGGTGTGGTGCGACAGCGAGCTGGTGGAGGTGGACCGCAGGAGACTGGTCTTTGAGGTGAAGGCGTATGACGAGTGCGGCCTGATTGGGGAAGGAAGGCACGAACGGTTCGTTATTGATTCTGAGAAGTTCCAAGCTAAGATTGACGCAAAGAAACTATAGCCGTTTCTCTCTGGGGGATTTGTCTGGTCTGGTGCCATTTGATGAATGATACCATATAATTGCGCGTTATGAAATTTGAGAGACTTCCTTTTAAACAATCGGTATTCCGCTATTTGGCTATAGTGGGAGTGTTTATGGTGGCGTTGGTGGTGCTGAAGGTGGTGGAGTATTTTGCATTGGGGATTGCCGCACAGGATGGTGGTCAGGTGTGGGTGAATGCGCTGGTGTATAATCTTATTGTGGCTTCGTGGATGTCCTTGGGTATAGGAGTGCTCTACTGTCTGATAAGGCTGTTTGCGGAGAAGGTGGCTGTGGCTGTGGTCTCGATATTGTTCGGAGTGCTGCTGCTTTCGGAGATTGGACTGACGCTGTATCAGGCGCATAACGGTTTTCTTTTGGGTAGCGAGTTGGTGGCACGACCGTTTGATGAGGTTCTGTTGGCTGTCAAGGGGGCGATGGGCGTAGTGCTGCCAATGGTGATTATATTGCTGGTGCTGTGTGGCTTTATAGCCATTGCGAAATGGAGGGCAGGGCATCCCACACGTGCGACATGGATGGTGGCAGTGATGATGGCGCTGCTGATACTGCTGTCGCTGATATTTAAGATGTCGCATCTGGTAGTGAAACAGTTTTCGGACTATATTCTCAACAAGACCCACTATTTGGTGACGGATTGTATCGATTATTACCAATATTACCAACACCTAGCAATGACAACGGTCGACTATGACGAAGCGATGGTGACGGAGCTGCTTGCCACCCATCCCGAATGGGGCGTTCCGCTGGATATGCAGTATCCGTTGGAACGACAGACAATGGCGGACACTTTTCTATCTCCCTATTTCGAAAAATTGAAAGGGGAGGCAAAACGTCCACATGTGGTGATACTGCTGATGGAGTCACTGGGTGCGGAGCTGATGGGGTCGGGAGCAGTGCCATTTGTCGACTCGTTGGCTGCCACGGGACTTTATTGGCGAAACTGCCTATCTACCACCACGCGCAGCTATGGTGCAGTGCCGGCCATCACAGGGTCGGTGGGAGGTCCGAAAAGCTTCCAATTTGGCATCATGCCCGACCATAACAGCCTTTTCTCGCTGCTGGGAGAGGGGGGGTACAATACCCGCGCCTATTATACGGGGGACTTTAATTTCGACTGTATCTACGAATATCTGGTGGCCCAGCGAACGAATTATTTTTCTCCTATTTATGAGGAATTTCAAGCCAACCTTTCGAAGCCTTCGACCAACTGGTGGGGGTATGAGGACGACACGCTTTTCAACTATACGCTGAGGAATTTGAGGATTTTCGCAACGCAGGAGCCTTCGACCCCTTATCTGGCGTTAGTGACCACCATGTCGATGCACGAAGAAATAGCTCTGGCCGACAAAGAGCAGCAGAAGAGGTATGAGCAAAAAGCGGAGCGAGTGAGGCGTAGGGGGACGAACGACCATTTGGCATCGCTTTATCCGGCCTGTCTGTTTGCTGACGATTGTTTGAGAAAGTTTATGCACGAGTACCGCAGCCTCCCGGGGTTTGAGAATACCATCTTCATTATCACTGGAGACCATGCCACAGGACGTACACATGGCGACGAGCTGTCATTCCATCATGTGCCGTTGATTATTTGGTCGCCACTGATTAAGAGTGCCAAGCGGTTTGACCATATTGTGACGCACAATGATGTGGCACCAGGACTTTATGGTCTTCTTGTTTCAAAATATGGGGTAAAGGCTCACGAAACAGTACACTGGTTGGGTGACGGATTGGGACCAACACCCAAGACGATGCTTGTGATCAACTATGTTCATACGATTCATGATATCGTTTTCCACAACCATTACTATGAATCGGGGGATAATTTCACGCCCGAGAAGCTCTATTCGTTTGGGGAGGATATGGTGCTGAAGCCTTGCGAGGATGAGGCAATGCTTGACTCGTGTAGAAGACAGCTGGCGTTGATGAAATATCTTTATTCCTATACCTACCTCTCGAATCGCCTGACAGACCATCCTGTGGGGACGCGGAGATACAGAGTGGAGGAACGTTTTCAGGCGGATGAGGTGGAATGCGTGTCACCTGGTAATTTTTCTAGTGAATCATCCTCCCCTGATTGCACGATTTTCTTTAACACACCATTGAAAGGCAGCGAAGGGTATAGCACTGTGCGCCTCACGATGGAGGCGGATGCCACGGTGAAGGGGGATTTGGGTTTTGAGCAATACCCTGACATCTATGTCATTTTAAGGGGGAAGACGGAACAATTTTATTTCAATAAGTTGTGTAAATGCTACACGAAGGGGCAGCATGTGTTTGTTTCGAAAGAATTTGCGCTGAATGGGAGAGGGAACGACAGTTTGCAGGTGTCGATGATACTACCCCATACTGATGAGGATTGGCCGAAAGGGAGTGGGGTTTCGCTCTCAAATATTTGGTTTACTATTGAGTATGGGAAGTAAGATGAGGCTTGACAGGTGATTGTTTTGTTTGATTGATGTTTTTTTACCTATGTATAAAATTATATTTTCATTGATGATGGCGACGGTGCTGCTGGCGGGTTGTACTGTCGAGCCGCCGAAGCCATACGGCCCCTGTCCGTCAGAGGCGCAGCTGCGTTGGCAGAGGATGGAGACGAACATGATGTGTCATTTCGGACCCAACACTTTCTCGGGTCGGGAATGGGGCGACGGCACCGAACAGGAGGATATGTTCAATCCCACGCAGTTGGATTGTGGCCAGTGGGCTGCGGTGGCGAAGACTGCCGGCATGAAGGGCATCATCGTCACCGCCAAGCACCACGACGGTTTCTGCCTTTGGCCCAACCCCGTCAGTGACCACACGGTGAGTCAGAGCAGCTGGCGTGACGGCAAGGGCGATGTGCTGCGTGAGTTGTCGGATGCCTGTCGGCTCGAAGGCATCAAGTTCGGCATCTATATTTCTCCATGGGATCGCAATGCCCCCACCTACGGTGCGCCTGAATATAACGAGACTTTCCGTCTCACACTAGAGAATGCCTTAACGCAGTATGACGACATCTTTGAGCAGTGGTTCGACGGTGCCAATGGCGAGGGACCCAACGGCCGGCGGCAGGTGTACGACTGGCCGCTGTTTAACAACACCGTGGCACGGCTGCAACCGCAGGCGGTCATCTTCAGCGACGTGGGACCGGGCTGTCGTTGGATGGGCAACGAGGGAGGCCGCTGTGGCGAGACCTGTTGGTCGCGGCTCACTACCGAGGGCTTCGAGCCGGGCAAATCGCCAAGTTTGGCACTTCTGAATGAAGGCGACCCCGACGGCAAGAGTTGGCTGCCTGCGGAGACGGATGTGTCCATCCGTCCAGGGTGGTTCTACCATGCCGACGAGCATCCGAAGAGCCTTCAGGAGCTGCTAGGCATCTATTATACCAGCGTGGGACGCAATTCACTGCTGCTGCTGAATGTGCCACCCGACACGCGAGGACTGATACCTGCCGAAGACTCGCTGCGGTTGGTGGAGTTCTGCACTGCCATCGACAGCATCTTCGGCCACGACCTGGCTGGCGATGCCCATGTCGAAGCGTCCAACGTCAGAGGTGAGGGATATGATGCCTCCCATATCGTCGACACACACTATCACAGCTATTGGGCGACACGCGACATATACCTGACGCCCACGGTTACCCTTAGATTCGACCATCCCGTCACCTTCAACCGCATCATGCTGCAAGAGTATATCCCGCTAGGGCAGAGGGTGGCACGCTTTGAGGTGGAAGTGTTGCAGGAGGGGCGTTGGCAGAAACTATGCAAAGCTACCACCATCGGATATAAACGCATCCTCCTCACCAACGGGACGACCACTACGGCGGTGCGCATACGCTTCACGCGTTGCAGAGCCTGTCCCATAATCAATCGCATTGCGCTGTTTCAAGACAATATATATTTGAATAAAGAATGAATCGTCAGTTCATAGGACATTTGGCCAGCTTCGGGGCCTACGCCATTTTCGGACTCAATATAGTCTTTTGCAAGGATATAGCCAATCAAGGTGAGTTGTCGCCCATCTTCCTCTTCACCCTCCGTGCCTTCTGTGCCGGAATTCTCTTCTGGGTGTTGGGGATTTTCACCCGTAAGGAAAACGTGCCGCCTGCCGACCTGTTGCGCATGGCCGGAGCCGCCCTACTGGGATTGGTCATCCCGCAGATGACTTTCCTCACCGCCATCACCATGACTGCTCCCATCGACCTGTCGGTGGTGCAGTCGATGACACCCATTATGACCATGTTTGTCGCGGCCATCTTTCTTAAGGAGCCTATCACCTGGAAAAAGGCTGGGGGTGTGGCGCTCAGTTTTGCCGGTGTGCTGTGGCTGATATTCCAGTCCACCCATGCCGCAGGTCCTGTGCAGACACGCCCGCTGGGCATCATCCTCACCATCACCAACGCCCTCTGCTTTGCCCTCTATTTGGGGATATGCCGTCCGGTGATACAACGCTACAGTGTGGTGACGCTGATGAAGTGGATGTTCCTCTTTTCCTTTGTCGTGTCGCTGCCCTTTTCGGCAGGACAGGTGGTCGCGCTAGACTATGCCGCCGTGCCCGCAAAGGTGTGGTGGGAGGTGGGCTACCTGGTGGTATTCGCCACATTCGTTGCCTATTTCCTTATCCCGTTGGGGCAGCAGCGCATTCGTCCCACGTTGGTGAGCATGTATGGCTACCTGCAGCCCATCATCGCATCGGCGGTGGGCATTGCCGTAGGCATGGACAGCCTTACCTGGATGAAGCTTCTTGCCGCATTGGCAGTGTTTGCCGGTGTTGCCATAGTCAATCGCAGTCGTGCGCGAGTGCAATAGATGAAAAAGAGCCACAAAAAATGCCATCGAGCCGACCCCCAAAAATGAAAAAAATGAGGTCCCTTAAGCCCAATTTTCAATTCTCATTTTTCAATTCTCAATTAAAAAATGTATTGACAATCAATGGGAAGAAATTTTTTTGCAAAAAAAAGTTTGTCAATTCAAAAAAAGGTTGTACTTTTGCACCCGCTTTCGAGAAGAAATCAGGGGTATTAGCTCAGGTGGCTAGAGCGTTTGACTGGCAGTCAAAAGGTCATCGGTTCGACTCCGATATACTCCACAAAATAGAGCGAGGTTTGAACGCCTCGCTTTTTTTTGTATAAACAACTCTCAACATGAAGAAGATTATAATGACGGTCGTAGCCGCCGTAATGGTTGCAATGAGTGCGCAGGCACAGATACCTGCCGAAGTGAAGGAGGTGATGGACAAATGCCGCAAGGCAATGAACCCCTCTGCCGGCATACAGTACAACATGGATATAAGGACCAAAATGGGTCCTATAACCCTCTTATCCATGAACGTCACGGCTGGTATCAAGGGGGGCAAAAGTAAGCGTGTCTCCACTTCGAAGTCTTTGGGTATTGAAATTAAGTCAGAATCTGGTTTCGACGGCACCCAGGAGTGGAAGGCGGAAGAGGATACGGTCATTATCACCAAGACCTCTCGCCAGAAGAAGGACGGACAAGACCTCAATCTAAATTGGGACAATTTGTATCGTAAGGCCAAGATGAAGCTCAAGGGCGACAACTATATCATTGAATTTTCCGACCCTATCGACAAAGAACTTACCGAGGCTAAAAAGATGACAGTCATAATAGCCAAAAAAGACTACCACTTCTGCGAGTTGAGCAGCAAGGTGGGGAGCGCAAAGATGGTTATAACCATCTCGAACATCAAGATTGGCTTGAACGACGACTATTTCAAACTCGACCTCAGCAAGTATCCCAACGCGGTGGTTATCCGGAAGTAGCGGTACTTCCGTTTAGCGATTAATACTGTCTCACAAAGTCCTTGAGGAGTCGGAAGATAGGCTCGTAGGTGTCGAAAATGGCGTTCTCGTATGTGTCGTGGATGGTGTGGTAGTATTTAAACGCTTCGCCCTCCTCGTTCTCAAAGAAGATGCAGGGCACATGGCGTAGGGCGAAAGGATAGTGGTCGCTGTTGCCTGCCAACTTGCCGCGATTCAAGACTTTGAAATAGTGCTTCTTGTTGTTGATTTGCTCGAAGAGGCCGTATCCTCGCATTCCCTCATCGCTTACTTCGCAGTATTGCACTGGGTTGTTGTCGCCTATCATGTCGATGTTGAACAGGTATTTGATTTGCTCCAGCGGCACTGTGGGATGTTCGGCATACCACTCTGATCCGCGGAGGTTGGCATCCTCGCCCGAGAAGGCAATGAAATACATATCGTAGTCGGGTCGATGCTTGGCATAATAGGCGGCCAGTGTAACGATAGCAGCGGTGCCTGATGCGTTGTCGTTGGCACCGGCATAATAGACATTCTCACCAAGGTTGCCCAGATGGTCATAGTGGGCGGTGAAGAGGTAGCAGCTGTCGTGTCTGCGACCTTCGACTTTGGCGATGACGTTGAAGCATTCGTAGTTTTCTAGGAATTTATTGTCGATATGGGCGGTGATACTTTTCGCGTCCTTTGGAAAGCGGTAGGGAACCCAAATGATGGGCTTGTCGACCACCCTCTCGCCGTAGGCCTTGTAGAATTTGAGAGGCTCCTCCCATGTGAAGAGCAGGCCCGCGTTTGGGGCACCGCCATTAGTTTGTAGACGTTTGAAGTCGGCACCGTGCTTGTAGCTGAACCAGAAGTCGCAGACCACAAAGCAGTTTTTGTTCTCAGGCAGCGCAAGGTCGCGGAAAATCTTTTCGGAATCGTATTCTGCCGTGTCGATATAGTAAAGCGGGAAGGTCCCATCCACCCCCGGAGAGAACTCTCGCATTGTGAAGTCTGCGCCCGGGGAAAGTCGTTTTCCGTCTACAGACAGTTCCATACGACCTGGGAAGGTGTTGATGTCCAGTCTGAACGGCTGTACTGCTACCTCATCAGCTCCAACTCGATTGAACTCCTCCTGAAGGAATTGGCCTGCCTTGTTAGCCCCGTCAAAGGCATAGCCACGGCCTTGATATTTGGCGGAACTCAGCTCTTTGACAATACGTTTGTACAAAGTCATGTCCTGTGCGTTCATCTGCATGCTGGTCAGGACAAGCAGGATAATCATTATTTTCTTCATATTGTTATTCATAATGTGTTTATTGTTCTCTGTAAAACCTCTAGAAAGTGTGCGGCATGGCCACCGTCCATCTGCACATGGTGGAACTGGAAGGATATGGGCAGGATTGTCTTGAACCATCCTTTACGATATTTGCCCCACATCACCATAGGATTGCAGAATTGGTCGGTATATTGGTTGACGATGCTGTCGAGTGTTGTTGCCACCATCGCTGAGGTCCCTATCACCATGGCATCGTCGTTGTCGATGCTTTGGCATGAGGTGGCAACCTTTTTTGTCAGGGAGGTGTAGTCGGTGTTGAATTGTGTAAGGCTGTCGGAGTATGAGATGTCGCACGAACTGATGCCGCCATTTTGGTTGGGCACGATTACATTGACTGCAAGGCGGTCATAACGGAACAGCCTGCCATATTGGGGCAGGCTGTAGAATTCCTCTATCTGACTGGCGGCCTTGCCGATGCACCAGCAAAGAAGCATGTTGAATTTTAGTTTTCTTCGTCTGCTGGCACGGAGAATATGAGTCACATCGATGGTCTTGGTGAGCGTCACCATCGGCATGGGCGAACGCATCCAGAGGTTGAAAGCTTGCGCTCGACTAGTCTCTTGAGGGTTGATTTCTTTTTTCATGTTGGTATGGTTAAATGTGAATGGGCAACTGTGTTGTTTCTATGGATATTGTCAATTCACAAAAAACAAATCCATAATATGTCATTCAGCATGGCAGCTGACCTGGCAGGCGGAGTTTCTGTTTTGGAGGGAATGTGGTCTCGTATGTCTCAAAGGCCGTGGGGTTTTCGTCCGCCACAAAGTAGCCCTTGGGTGGGGTATAGGTGGCCTCGGTGATGCCGTGGTCTCGCAACCAGTTGGGGATGAGTTCTTGGGCGAGAAAGTAGGGCACCTCGGCATCGCGTGGCTCGGCATGGTAGTGGATGCCGAGTTGGCTGGCAAGCCCGAATCCGGCATGGCGGTAGAAGTCGATGTTGCCCTCCATGCAGAGAAATCCGACACCCAGTTCGCGGGCCTTCACAAGTGCATAGTTCAATAGTTGCAGGCCGTAGCCTTTGCGTTTGTAGTCGGGGTGGATGCTGATAGGGCCGAATGTCCATGATGGCACACGCTTGCCGTCGTCCAACACCAGTTCCGCTTTCGAAAACATGATGTGGCCGATAATGCGGCCACCCTCTTCCATCACATAGTCCAGTTCGGGAATGAAGTCGGGGTTGTGGCGATATTGGTTGAGCACATAGTGCTCTGTGCATCCGGGGCGGTAGACGTTCCAAAATGCCTCGCGTGTGAGGGTCTCCACCTCGCGGTAATCCTTTGGTTGTTCCTGTCTGATGGTCATTGTACAGTGGTTTGAAATCGGCTGCAAAATTACACAAAACATTCCATTCGGGCAAGATTGTTTTCCCGCTTCGACAAAAAAAATTGTTTTTTTGTATTCTGTTTGTGAAAAAAGTCGTATCTTTGCACCGCGTTTCAGCAATGGGGTATTAGCTCATTTGGTAGAGCATTTGGTTCGCAATCAAAAGGTAACGGGTTCGACTCCCGTATACTCCACTTGAAATAAAATTGAAAATTGAAAGTTGGAAATTGAAAGTTAGGCTACCGCATTCGGATAACTTTCAATTTTCAACTTTCAGTTTTCAAACATTGATAAATCACATATATGAAGATTGCACTTTTAGGATATGGTAAAATGGGCAAGGCCATCGAGGCTTTGGCCGACGAACGCGGTCACGAGGTGGTTGTGACCATCGACGACGAGGACGATTGGATGGACAAACTCGACGACCTGCGCGACTGCGATGTCGCCATCGAGTTCTCCACCCCCGCCACCGTGGTGGGCAACATCATGCGTTGCTTCGACATGGACATTCCCGTTGTGGTGGGCACCACTGGCTGGTACGACCAGTTGGAGAGCGTGGTGCACGACTGCCAGCAACGTGGGCAGTTGCTCTTTGTCGCCTCCAATTTCAGCATCGGCATGAACATCATGTTCGAGCTTAACCGCCGTCTGGCGCAGCTGATGAACGGCTACGAGGAGTATGAGGTGGGCATTGCCGAGACCCATCACATCCACAAGCTCGATGCCCCCAGTGGCACTGCCATCACCTTGGCAAACGACATCATCGAAGAGCTTGACCGCAAGGAGGAGTGGCAGCTGTTCAAGACCATCACCGAACAAGGCACTACTGTAGCCCATCGCCGCTTGAAGAAGGACGTGCTGCCCATCACTGCCATCCGCGAAGGCGAGGTGCCCGGCATCCACGAGGTGGTCTACGACAGCGACATCGACACCATCACCCTGCGCCACTCCGCCAAGAGCCGCAAAGGCCTCGCCCTCGGTGCCCTGCTGGCCGCCGAATACATCCAAGACCGCAAGGGCTACTTTACAATGAAAGACCTGCTGGAAATTGAAAGGTGAAAATTGAAAATTGAAATTAGTGGGGCATAAATTGTCCGCCCCCGCGAGGTTTCAATTTTCACCTTTCAATTTTCAATTTTGAATATATGTCTCATAAGTCCCATCTCCTGCTCTACATTCTCTTCACCCTGCTGCTGTTGGGTGCTATGCTGGGGTGCTCGATGTTGGGTGCCGTGCGTTTCGAGTGGCACGAGATGTGGCAGTCGCCTATCTTTCTCAACCTCCGCCTGCCGCGCATAGTCCTTTCGGTGCTGGTGGGTGCCGCCCTCTCGGTGTGCGGTGCCGCCTACCAGTCCATCTTTCGCAACCCATTGACCGACCCCTACGTGCTGGGCATCTCGTCTGGGGCCTCGCTCGGTGCTGCCATCGCCATACTGCTGGGATTGGAGGCTTATCTGTTGGGCATCGGGGCCTGCGCTCTTGCCACGGGAATCCTCACCATCGTCATCATCTACCGCATCGCCTCCATCGGCAACCGTATGCATACCACTACCTTGCTGCTCACCGGCGTCTGCCTCACCTTCCTCATATCTGCCGTCATCTCCTTCCTCATGGTGCTTCATCAGGACAAGATGGACAGCATCATCTTCTGGACCATGGGCAGTTTCTCCTCTGCCACTTGGCCCGATGTGGCAATCGTGGCACCCATCGTGCTTGTCGGCATAGGCGTGGTGCTTTTCTATCTCCGCGACCTCAACCTCCTGCTTGCTGGCAGCGAGACCGCCAAAAGCCTTGGCGTGGAGGTAGAGAAGGTCAAAAAAGTCCTCCTCCTCGTCACCACCCTCATGGTCGCCTTCTGCGTCTCCACCTGCGGCGTGATAGGTTTTGTCGGGCTGGTGGTACCCCACTGCATCCGCCTCGTCTGTGGCCCCGACAACCGGCGCATCGTGCCCTATTCCATCCTCTTCGGCGGCCTCTTCCTGCTGCTCTGCGACACCCTCGCGCGCATCCTCCTGCCGCCAGCCGAGCTGCCCGTGGGCAGCCTCACTGCCTTGGTGGGTGCCCCGTTGTTCATCTACCTACTCTATCGAAACAAGAAAGCCTACTGAGTAAGGGATGCCCTGCGGGCAGAAATTGAACAAAATATAAAAGAAAATCATACAAAATATTTTTAAACGTACAACAATGAACTTGGATGACGCAAAAAGGCTACAAGAGCTGTGTACACGCCATGAAATTGTCAAGAAGGTTCTTGATAATTGGAGAAGCGATGCATCTATGAGCCTAACGATAATGTGTTTAGGAAATATGCTTGATGTTAAAAAAGATTTAGGTATACCATTTGCACATCCAGCAATAGGTGATAATGAGTTAGCTCAAGATATTGAGGCTGCTCTTGAGGCACAAGTGCAACGATTAGAAAACCAAATAGCTTCATATTAAGTAAGAATATTAATAAGAAAAGAATGAATGCCATAGAGGAATACAACATGCGTTATGCCTTTTTTCATGAGATAACAGGCGTGGCCATGACGGTTCATAACAAATACCATTCAGGGCTGCTTGAATCAGCATACGAGGCTGCTTTGAAGTATCTATTGGAATTAAAGGGCTATTCTGTCGAACGACAAGTATTTTTACCTATATATTGGGATGAAGTCAAACTTGACCAGACATATAGGATGGATTTGGTCATTGACGGTGAGATAATAGTGGAA
>JAEEIS010000228.1 GCA_016281475.1 Bacteroidales bacterium | reverse complement strand
ACCAAGTCGGCTGAGGAGAAGGAGGCTGCCGCATTTGAGAACCTCACCGCCAAGGCCGATGCCACTACTACTGCCGTGGCAACTCCCGGCGCAGCACCTGCCCCAGCAAAGAAACCGTTCGACATCGCCAAGTTTGCCGGTATCTTTGCCGCCATCGGCATGGCATTAGGCTTCTTGCTCAGCGCTCTCACCGGCATCTTCAGCGTAGTATTCCACTCCGTGCTGTCGGCTGTCATCTTTATCATCATCATCATGCTCTGCATCTCTGGTCCTTCCATGATACTGGCCTGGATTAAGCTGCGCGGGCGCAACCTCGGTCCTGTGTTGAATGCCAATGGTTGGGCCATCAACTCCAAGATTATTGTCAACTCCCGTTTCGGTCGTACCCTCACCCAGCGTGCCAAATATCCCGCTGTAGTCATGTCCAAAGACCCCTACGCACCCATGCCCAAGTGGCTCATCTGGCTTATCTTCATTGTTATTGCGTTGGCCATTGTCTTCCTGGTGCTCTACTTCAATAACTATTTCGACCGCTTTGGTTGGGAAGCCCTGCACTACGACAAGGACAGCTCTTGGATTGGCAAAATCTTTGGCGCTGTGGCTGACGAAATGGCCGAAGTGGCCGAGGAAGCCAACCAAGTCGTCGCCGATGCTGCCGAGAGCGCTGCACCCGCTCCCGCTGCCCAATAATCTATCAAATCTATTATATCTATCAAATCTATCCCAATGTACAGAACACACACCTGTGGCGAGCTGACAATCAAGAACGTCGGTCAGCAAGTCACCCTCTGTGGCTGGCTGCAGCGTAGCCGCGACCTCGGTGGCATGACCTTCATTGACCTCCGCGACCGCTATGGTATCACCCAGCTTGCCTTCAATATGGAGACCAACGCCGAGCTTTGCGAACAGGCCCGCCGTCTTGGCCGCGAGTATGTTATCCAGGCCACCGGCACTGTTATTGAGCGTGCCTCCAAGAACCCAAAGATTCCTACAGGCGACATCGAAATCGATGTCTTACAGCTCACTGTCCTCAACGAGTCCAAGACTCCTCCCTTCACCATTGAGGATAACAGCGATGGAGGAGACGACCTGCGTATGCGTTATCGCTACCTTGATATCCGTCGCAACCCCGTCCGCCGCAATCTTGAGTTGCGTCACCGCATGGCCATGCTTGTCCGCAACTATCTTAGTAATCTCGATTTCCTCGAGATTGAGACCCCCATGCTCATCAAATCCACGCCCGAAGGTGCACGCGACTTTGTCGTGCCATCGCGCATGAACCCTGGTGAGTTTTATGCCCTGCCCCAAAGTCCGCAGCAGTACAAGCAGCTCCTCATGGTGGCGGGCATGGACCGCTACTTCCAGATAGTCCGCTGTTTCCGCGATGAGGACCTTCGCGCTGACCGTCAGCCCGAGTTCACGCAGATTGACTGCGAGATGTCGTTCGTTGAGCAGGAGGACGTGCTACGCACCTTCGAGGGTTTGGCAAAGCATCTCTTCCACGAGGTCAAAGGGGTGGACTTCGACCAGTTCCCCCGCATGACGTGGCACGATGCCATGCGCCTTTACGGTAGCGACAAGCCTGACATCCGTTTCGGAATGCAGTTTGTAGAACTCAACGACGTCGCTAAGGGCTGTGGCTTTGCCCTCTTCGACAATGCCGAGCTCGTCGTTGGCATCAACGCCCAAGGCTGTGCCGATTACACTCGCAAGCAGCTCGATGCCCTTACCGACTTTGTAAAACGTCCGCAGGTGGGTGCGGGCGGCATGGTATACATTAAATATAATACCGACGGCACCTTCAAGTCCAGTGTCGACAAGTTTTATACGCCCGACCAATTAAAGGCTATTGCCGACAAGTTCAGTGCCCAGCCCGGCGATCTCATGCTCATCCTCTGTGGTCCAGCTATGAAGACTCGCGTCCAGCTCAACGCCCTACGTCTCGAGATGGGTTCGCGTCTAGGCTTGCGTAATCCCGATGTCTACGCGCCTCTTTGGGTCATAGACTTCCCCCTGCTTGAGTGGGATGACGAGACGCAGCGCTACTATGCCATGCACCATCCTTTCACTGCGCCCAAACCCGAAGACGAGCCACTGCTTGACGACCCCGCACGTTGGGGCGATATACGCGCCAATGCCTATGACATCGTCATCAACGGAGTCGAAGTGGGCGGTGGTAGCATCCGTATCCACGACCGTACACTCCAGAACAAGATGTTCCATACTCTCGGTTTCACCGACCAGAGTGCCGCTGCCCAGTTTGGTTTCCTCATGGATGCCTTCACCTACGGCGCGCCGCCCCATGCCGGCCTTGCCTTTGGTTTTGATCGACTCTGTTCTCTCTTCGGAGGTGCCGACAGCATCCGCGACTTCATTGCCTTCCCCAAGAACAACAGCGGACGCGATGTCATGTCTGGCAGCCCTGCGCCCATTGCGCCCGAGCAGCTTGACGAGCTCCAGCTCACTCTCCGCGTACAAGGTTGATGTATAAAAAGGCTGTGCCGCCATCGTGGTGCAGCCTTTTTCTCAGAATTGGAAAGGGTGCTTTTTTGACGGGGAGAAAAAATGAGATGCTTGGCAAAAAAAAATGAAAAAAAATCGCATTTTCTTTCCATAATAAAAAAAAAATGTATATTTGCACTGTAAAAGCATATTGAAAAAGTGAGTAGGAATTCGTGTAATTCTATGGGCGTTAGTGTAGTATGTATTTACAAACAAATGGTAGTTAGTAACTAAAAAACGCAAAAAGTCGCTAAAAAAACGAGAAAAAACGAAAAAATGACCCCTCCACCACACCCTTGTGGTGGGGTCGACAAATAAGAAAAACAATTAATTTAATAACAAAACATTTTAAAAACATCAAACAAATCATGAAAGAAAACATGAAAAAACAGGTTTACTTGACCCCTGCAGTTCAAGTCAAGGTCGTGGCCGTCGAAAACGGTTTTCTCCTCAGCACTATCGGTACCGAAACTATTACGAACGGTGGTGATTTAATTACATTCTAACAAAAAAAACAGAAAAGAAAATGAAAAAGTGCTTAATGGTTTTGGCTGCTAGCACACTGATTATGTTCGCAGCATGTAAGAAAGAAGACAAGGGCTATACCATCAATGGCAACCAGATTACCTTTGGTGTTGGTTTGGACACTCGCACTGACGATAGCAAGCAGTCTTTCAATGGTGAGTACAAGCGCATTTATTTCACCACTGGCGACCAGATGATTGTCAACGACGCTCCTTATAGTGTGATTCCCAAGGCGAGTGAAAACTTCCCTGGCTCGAGCAGCGCTTTTAGCCCTGTCGGACGTGTTACCGTTGATGTTAACCCCAGCGGTGCTTACAACTTTATCTATCCTGCCGCTATTTTCACTGAGAATGCTGGCCAGTACAATGCTACTTTCCCCGCCGAAGTCAACCTGCTGAACGGTAAGGCCGCCAACAACGACTTCAATCTCATCCCCGAGGCTGTCAGACCTATCTGGCCCATGGCTTTCGGTATTGAGGACATCACTTCGTTCGAGGGTAATGTTATCCTGAAGAATGCTACCTCTTTTGTTTCTCCCAACTTCATCTATGGACCCGCCTGGTGCAATGCTGCTTTCTCTCGCTTCACCAATGTTCTGTATGGTACCGACATTAACACCAATGTCACCATTTCTTGCCCCGTGCTGACTGTTACTGACGTTGTTATCCGCAGCAGCAAGAAACTCACTGGTGCTGCCCATCTGGACATGGAATCTCCCGAGTTCCCCAAGATGGTTATGAACAGCTCCATCTCTGGCACGACCCGTGACGTTGTGGTTTGCCACGCTCCTGAGAACACCATCGTCTCTGAGAACCTTGCTACCAGCCAGGAGCTCCAGAATGTTGCCGGTATCCTTCCCGTTCCTCCTATGGGCGAAGGTACCAAGAAGTTCCAGATGAATGTCTATCTTGAGTGCGATCTTGATGTTGCCAACTACACCGAAACTGTTACCACTGAGGGTACTGTCCGTGAATACGATGGCACCACCACTTCTACTCACTACTACATTAAGTTCGTCACCAACGAGCAGACTATTACTGATCCTCTCGTGCGTGCTAAGAGACACATGATGAACATCAACTTCCAGACTATTGGTAATGGTATCAATGGTATCTATACTGTCAACAACGACGGTTCCATCACCTTCCCCAATGGTACTCTTTACATGCAGACCACTCCTTTCACTATTGAATAATCAACTGAAAGTAACAAAGATTCTTTAAAGAGGGTGTCTCACATGAGACACCCTCTTTCGTTATATCTACTTTGGGTCGCAGTGGTGCAGGTAAGGGCAGACGTATGGGTGCTGACAGTGGTCGGAGATGAGGATTGAGGGTTCGTCAGCTGAGACGACTTGTTTGAAACGTGCTATGTGTTGAGCTGTGGTGTCCCAGTGAGAGAGGGCATAGTCGCTTAGGTCTTCGCGGATGTAGTTGCCCTCGTCGTCGTGGTGCAGTAGATAGAAGTGTTGTAGCTCGGGTGAAGGACAGAATAGGTCAGGCTGTATGACGGTGGGCAGAGCGTGGGCGATGACGTAGTGCTGTATGGCTACATCGTGGCGGAAAGTGTCGCTGACGTGGTTACTGTCTTTCACTTCGTAGACGGTGACGATGCCGTCGGCCTGTTTATGCAGCACATCAGCAAGCACCAGCACGCCGTCGAAGACGAAGCCTGCCTCGAAGAGAACAACTTCGCCCGCCTGTGACAGTAGGCGGGCGGTAAGCACGGGATATTGCATGATGTTGCCACGTAGGCGACTACTGATGTCGATGCCTAGGGGGAAGGTATCTTTGAATTGTCGCTCGAAGTCGCGGCCCTCGCGGAATCGTGCCAAGGTGGCGGCAGGGTAGCGAGCCAATTTGGGACAGTGGACGTCGAGCCATAGAGCCCGCTCGCATTGTAGTCCTCGGATGTATTTGCTCTTACTTAGCATAAAGGAGAATGCGGGGTCGGAGTAGTCAGAGTGTTCAGATAGTTCAGACAATATTCGACGGTTGGAGATGCGATTATTTCGCCGTTGCTACGCATTAGGCCTTCGGTCTTGAACCGTTCGAGTTGCTGGAGGAATGCATCGTAGTATCCTTCGAGGTTGAGCAGCAGCATGGGCATGTTCAGCCGATGCAGCTGGTTGGCGACCATCACTTCGGTTACTTCGTCTAGGGTGCCTATCCCGCCAGGGAGTGCTATGAAAGCGTCGCTGTGAGCTATGAGATATGCCTTGCGCTCTGCCAATGAGGCGACGCGCACCAGTTGGGTGACGGGCTGGGAAAGGATAATTTCTTCGCTGAATAGGGTGGGGATAACTCCAACTACCGTGCCGCCGTGGGCTAAGGCTGCACCACTGACGATGCCCATCAGCCCTAGGTTGCTGCCCCCATAGAGCAGAGTATGCCCTTGTTGTGCGAGTCGGATACCCAACTGCTCGGCGGCATGGGTGTAAAGATTGTTGTGCGGGAGCGAGGCTCCGCAAAAGACGGTGACATTCATGGTTGAAAGATGAAAAATGAAAGTTGAAAATTGAAAACTAGCTGGGGCGGGTGTTTCAATTTTCAACTTTCAACCTTATTTGCGCTTCAATACTGTGTGAGCTTTCTCGACGATGTCGGCAGCGCGGAGGTGGTAGTTGGTGAGCATCTCGTCAGGGGTGCCACTCTCGCCAAACTTGTCGTCAACGGCTACATACTCTATCGGGGTGGGGCAGTGGAGGGCAAGTGTCTGTGCCACGCTGTCGCCCAGACCGCCGTTGAAGAGATGCTCTTCGCAGGTAACAACGGCGCGGGTCTTGCGGGCGGAGGCAATGATGGCATCGGTGTCGAGCGGTTTGATAGTGTGGATGTTGATGACCTCGGCACTGATGCCTTCTTTCTCCAGTTGCTCAGCGGCTTGGAGGGCTTCCCATACGAGGTGGCCGCAGGCGAAAAGGGTGATGTCCTTGCCTTCGTTGAGGAGCTGAGCTTTGCCGATTTCGAACTTTTCCCCTTCGTGCAGGAAGCAGGGCATCTTAGAGCGTCCAAGACGAAGGTAGACGGGACCGACATGCTCTGCAGCGGCAAGGGTTGCAGCCTTGGCCTGGTTGAAGTCGGCGGGCACGAGGACGGTCATGTTGGGCAGCATACGCATGAGGGCGATGTCCTCCATGGTCTGGTGGGTGGCACCGTCCTCGCCGAGGGAGATACCGGCGTGGGAACCGCATATTTTGACGTTCTTGTTGGAGTAGCAGAGCACTTGGCGTATCTGGTCGTAGACACGTCCAGTGACGAATTCGGCGAATCCACCAATGAAAGGTATCTTTCCGCAAAGGCTGAGGCCTGCGGCGATGCCGACCATGTTCGCCTCGGCGATGCCGCACTGGATGAAGCGGTCGGGATATTCTTTGGCAAAGCCGTCCATCTTGACGCTGCCTTTGACGTCGGCACTGAGGGCTACGACGTTCTCGTTCATGCGTCCGGCTTCAACAAGGCCTTCGCCCATGCCGGAACGCAGCTCTTTCTGTGATTTGATTTCGTAGTGGGTCATATCGAGTATTTTTTTTGTCGGATTATTCTGAGAATTCTGAGTTTTCGGATTGTTCTGAGATATTATCATTTGATATTCACGCCGGTTTGTTGGGCGGAGTGGATAGTGAAGCGTGTGGTGCGGACTGCGGCATAGTCGGTGGCATCTTTGGGTTTGAGGATAATTTGATATTCGCCTGGAATGAGTAAGATGCGCTCGGTGATGCTGTCGGGATTGAGATTGCAAACCCATTGTAGCTCGCCGTTTTTATAGACGAAGATGCTGCCTGTGGTGATGGTCTGAGGCTTGTTAAGTGCGAGTTGTCCGGGTAAGGGTAGCTGGAGGTCGGTGTCCGAGCCGCTGCGTACCGTCACGTTGTTGAGTGCCAGTATGGGGGTGGAGAGCACCTCGATGTCGTAGGTACCAGCCAGATAGTGGGAGGCAGTGCCGAGGGGGTGGTAGGAGAGAATGTCGGATTCACCATGTCGGCGTACCAGCACAGAGTAGGTAGGAATTTGAAAGGGGGTGCGTTTGTCCTCGAAATGGATGCGTAGTCTGCCTTGTGGGGCAACGATGGGGAGGTGGTTGTGACGTGAGGCCTTTAATTGCTGGGTCGGCAGACGGAGGGGAGGGGTAGTGAAGAGGGTGATGTCATAGCTGACAAGCGGATCGACTGTGAGAGTGTCGACTGCGTCGCCGATGGCGTAGTGGTAGATGGTGGCGTATTTGGCAGCATGGGTCTGGTGGTCATAGAAGACCACAGGCACTTCGGTCTCATAGGGGGTATGGCTCTCGTCGGTGAGGGATAGAGTGACACGTGCTTTCTGGTCGGAGAGGAAAAATACCTCATGTAAGGTCTCGTCTAACATTTCTTCTGCTGGAAGAAATGAGAAGCGGCCAGCACAGTCAAGTTTGTGTTGGAAATCCTCCGCGTTGCCAATGCCGATGATGAAGGTTTGCACCACGGTGCCGCTTTGTTGCACTTGTCGTGCCACTTCGCAGATGTTGCCACCACAGTCGTCCATACCGTCGGTGATGATGAGAATGATGTTGCGGGCCTTGCCGTCGTGAGGGAAGTCGTTGATTGAGTTGGTGAGTGCCGAGACTGCGGTACAGCCCCCGTTGGGGACTAAGGTCTTGATTTTGCTTTGCAGCTTATAGCGGTTGTCTGTCTCGAAGGGGACTTCAAGCTGGGTGCCGTAGGCATCCTTGTTGAGGTGACCGAATACGCGAAGAGCCACCTCCATGTCGGAGGTGCCGTGGATGCTGTCGAGAAGGCGTAGCAGCACCTTCTGCGTCACCTTGATTTTGGGCTCACTCTGCCACTTATCCCACATACTGTTGGAACAGTCAAGGATAATAAGCACACGCGTCTTTTCGGGTGTGGCGGCAGTTTTCTGAGCCATGCCCATAAAGGCGGGAAGCAAAAGCAGCAGTATAAATACCAGTCGTCTCAAAACTAGAAGTCTCCGAGCGTTTCAGGGAGTTGTGCAAGGGCTTTGGGCAGATCGTCGGCGGAGAGGACGGAACCGTGGTATTTATTGATACCCTGCATGAAGTCTACGCCATAGCCCATTTCTGTGGTGAGGATGACGACAACGGGTTTGCCTTGGCCAGTGAGCGACTTGGCCTTTGCCATGCCGTCAAGCACTTGCTGCATGTCGTTGCCGTTTTCAATGACTACCACGGTCCACATGAAGGCTTCGAACTTGGCCTTAAGGTCGCCGAGGTCCATGACCTGCATGGTGGTGCCGTCGATTTGCTGGTGGTTGTAGTCAATGGTGGAGATGAGGTTATCGACATGCTTGGCACCGGCAAACATGACGGCCTCCCAAATCTGACCTTCTTGCAGTTCGCCGTCACCGTGGAGGGTGTAGACGAGATGGCTGTCGCCAGTCATCTTTTTGCCGAGGGCGGCACCGATGCCTACGCTAAGACCCTGACCAAGGGAACCGCTGGCCATACGGATGCCGGGAAGGCCGTGCTCGGTGGAGGGGTGTCCTTGTAGGCGTGTGCCAAATTGGCGGAAGGTTTTAAGTTCTTCGACGGGGAAGAAACCACGGCGAGCCATCGTGCTGTAAATAACAGGGGTAATGTGGCCCTGCGAAACAAAGAGCATGTCTTGTCCGTTGCCGTCCATGGTGAAGTGGTCGGGGTCGTGCTGAAGGATGTTGAACTGCATGGCAGTCATCCACTCGGCTGTGCCGAGCGAGCCGCCCGGGTGACCCGATTTGGCGGCAGTGGTCATACGTAGAATGTCGCGACGCACCTGCGTGGCGATAGATTGTAGTTCTTGGGTGGTTTTCATTATGAGATGTTTAAATGTTGCTATTAACGACAAAAATCATCGAGGAAAAAAGTCCCGATGAATGAAGATGCGTAACGATTGGTGGCAGGAGTTGCCGACGTTACTAGAGTTTGAAGATATATTGGCGGCTGTTCTGGTCGTAACAGATCAGCTCTTCTCCCTGACGGGTGCAGGTGACGGCGAGGGCGTTCTCGTGCTCGTCGGTGACGCTGCCCTTGCCCTTGTTGCCATTCATAGTGATGTGGCCCCAGACACGTCCGTTTGCACCATGGCCGGAGATATAGAGTACCTCCTGCTTAGGAGCCTCTTTTTTGACGGCTTGACGGTGGGTGGTGGGCACTGGAACGGGTTCCTCGGTGATGATTTCGGGTTCGGGTTCAGGCTCGGGTTCGGGCTCTGGTTCGATCATGACCGTGTCCAAAACGGGTTCATTGTCGTTCTGCGACTGGTGGCAGCCGACAAACAGAAGTGGCGTAACCGCCATCGAAATGAGTAATAAACAACCTTTTTTACTAATCATAATACTACAATATTTGAATGTACAAAATTACACAATTCTTTTCAATAATTCAGCGTTTTGCAGAAAAATATTTTTGTTATTCCAAAGTATGAGAAAAAAAATGTAAATTTGCAAATTCGCCTAGTGTGCGGAAAAATAATCGAATGTACAGAATAACAGCGTGATATGAATAAAAAGTCGATAATAGGAATAGCCCTAATTTTTGCCATATTTGTTGGCTACATGTGGTGGATTGCCCCCAGCAAGGAGGAAATAGCCGAGCGACAGCGTGTGAATGATTCCATTCGTCAGGCGTATTTGGATAGTGTGTCGTATGCCGACAGCGTTGCGGATGTGAAGGCGCATTTGGACAGCCTTGCGATGCAGGGCGACACCAGTGCTCAGCGTCAGTTGCAGATGAACCAGCGTGGCGACATGGGTGTGTTCAACGGCAATGCCTTTGGCGACACGGTGAACGTGACAGTCAAAAACGAACTGATGACGGTCAGCTTCTCAAACATGGGAGCGCAGGTCCGCGAGGTGGTGCTGAGCCAGTATACCACTTACGACAGCCTGCCCCTGCAACTTATCACCCCTGCGGATGATAACATGAACCTCATTTTCTCGACCGAGGATACGAGGGTCATCAACACGAAGGACCTGGTGTTTACCGCCTATCGTGTAGTTGGTGATGGCGAGCTGCTGCCGATAACGGCCGACAGTGCATACGAGATAGCCTCGAACGAGTCAATCCACCTGAGTTTCCGTGCATACGTGGGTGACAGCAACGGTGTGAGCCAAGACAGGTATGTCGAGTTTCGTTATATTGTGGTTGGTGATGAGTATGATGTGCATTACGACATCAACTTCCATGGGCTGAAGGATGTGGTCCGCGCAACGGACTATATGGACTTCGAGTGGCACAATCGCATGAACCGACAGGAGAAGGTGGATGCCAGCAGCCGTGGCAGTCGCAATAGAAATAAAGACCCGGAGAAGTTCTACTCCAGCATCTACTTTAAAGCCGCCAAGGACGATGTGGACGAGGTGGGTCGTGGCCGTGACGGCGATAAGAACGTGAAGACCTCGGTGGAATGGGTGGCGTTTAAGCAGCAGTTCTTCTGCGCCATACTGGTGGCCGACAGCACCTTTGAGAATGCCTACATGACCCAGACTACCGACAAGAGCAACGCGGATGCCAAGTATCTGTGCGACATGAGCAGCACCATCGGTCTCACCTATGCCAGTGAGCATGACTGCACAATGGGTATGAAATTCTATTTTGGTCCAACCAAGTATCGCGATCTTCGCGCCATGCACCGTGGCTTTGAGAAGATGCTGCCATTGGGTTGGTGGGTGTTCTCCAAGTTTGTGAGTCGCTACCTGATTATCCCGGTGTTCAATTTCTTGGAAACATTCAATTGGAACTACGGTATCATCATTATTGTCTTCACCATTCTGCTGCGACTGGTGCTGTTCCCCCTGACGTTCAAGTCCTATCAGGGTTCTGCCATCATGCGTATCCTTAAGCCTGAGATGGATGCTCTAAACAAGAAGTACCCCAATCCCGAAGATGCCATGAAAAAGCAGCAAGAGATGAGCAAGATACAAAAACGAGCGGGCTACAGCCCCATGGCTGGCTGCCTGCCTATCTTGTTGCAGATGCCCATACTTACTGCTATGTTTATGTTCTATCCTGTGGCTATCGAGTTGCGACAGAAGCCTTTCCTTTGGTGCAACGACCTGTCGACCTACGACAGCATCCTTGACCTCGGATTCAACATACCCCTGTATGGCGACCATGTGTCGCTCTTCTGCCTGCTGATGTTTGGAATGCAGTTCTTCTACACTTGGTACACCATGCGCGGACAGCAAATGAATGCTGCTATGCCCGGCATGAAATTTATGATGTACTTTATGCCCTTTATGATGCTGTTTATGTTCAACAGCATGGCAGCAGGTCTGAACCTCTACTACTTCTGCTCTCTCAGCATCACGATGCTGCAAATGGTGCTCATTCGCAAGTTCACCAGTGAGAAAAAAGTGCGTGCCCGCATGGCTGCCTACGATTCCAAGCACAAGAACACTCCTCAGAAGAAGAGTAAGTTCCAACAGCGATTGGAAGAGATGCAGCGCATGACAGAAGAGATGCAAAAACAACAGAAGAAAAGATAGTAATCAAAACTAAAAAATAGAAGTCATGGTTTTAGCATTAATCTCTATTTTCATCATCGGATACACCTGCATTGCGCTGGAGCATCCGCTGAAGGTCAACAAAACAGCAACAGCCCTTTTGTTGGGTACCGCCTTGTGGGCCGTTTTCTCGTTCTGCAACGTGGTTTTCCAACCCGACCTCGATATAGAGCAGTGGCGCTCGTTTATATCAGGCAACCTGGTTGAGAACCTGGGCGAAACAGCGGAGATAGTATTCTTTCTGCTGGGTGCTATGACTATTGTTACCTTGGTAGAAGACTATCAGGGTTTCCGCATCATCACTGACAAGATTACCACCACCAATAAGAAGAAGCTGCTTTGGGAACTGAGCATCCTCACCTTCTTCCTCTCGGCATTGCTCGACAACATGACCACTGCCATCGTCATGTGTGCCTTGCTCAGCAAGCTCATCGCTGACAAAAAAGAGCGTTGGCTCTTCGCCGGCATGGTCATATTGGCGGCTAATGCGGGTGGTGCATGGAGCCCCATCGGCGACGTGACCACCATCATGCTCTGGATTGGTGGCCAAGTGACTACGGTCAATATCATGGTGAAAACTCTGGTGGCCTCGCTCGTGTGCATGGCAGTGCCTGTCCTTATAGTGGGTGCCACACTCAAAGGCGACATCACACGTCCCAATAGCGAGAATAGTGGTGTGGAGGTCCCCGTGCATCTCCGCCGCCTCATCCTTATCATGGGTATTGCGGCACTCATTTTTGTCCCCATCTTCAAGACTATCACCCATCTGCCTCCCTATCTGGGCATGCTCTTCGGCCTGGGTGTGCTCTGGGTGACAACAGAGATTGTCAGCCGCAAGTATGAGAAGGATGGTCACAAACTGCCCACCGCAGTCAGCACACTGGAACACATCGACGTGCCTACCATACTCTTCTTCCTAGGCATTCTGATGGCTGTCGCCTGCCTGAAGGTGGCGGGTATTCTTGGCGATCTGGCCGGTGGCCTCAACGATGCCTTCCTCAACATCAGCATGGGCGACGAGCCGGTGGGATTCTTCCTCATTGACCTTATCATCGGAGTGCTCTCCTCGGTGGTGGACAATGTGCCGCTGGTGGCTGCCGTCATGGGCATGTATCCTATTACCGACGGTGCTCTCTTTGCTGTCAACCACCCCTTCTGGGAGTTTTTGGCCTACTGCGCTGGCACGGGCGGCAGCCTGCTCATCATCGGCTCGGCTGCCGGTGTGGCCGTCATGGGTATGGAGAAGATAGACTTTATTTGGTACCTTAAAAACATAACCTTGAAGGCTTTTGTCGGCTATATCGCTGGCGCACTCGTATTCGTCCTCATGGATGTAACCCTTTTTGAAAAAGTAGAATGGCTTCGAAACTTGGCATAGCCTTCCGCCATTGGCGTAGCCGTTCGGCTGGACGCAAATTGCTCGACATCGTTGTGTGGCTCTTTGCGCTTGCGGGATTTGGCATAGTGGGAGCATGGGGTGTCTATCAGTTGGGTTTCACCAAAGACCGTGGAACGAAGGATGACAACTATCGTTATATGCTTTCGGTCAATGAAATGCAGCTGCTGAAGGATGCCGAACTCACCGAACAGCAAGTACACGAACGTTGGATGCGTCAGTATGTCAAGCTGGCAGTCTTCTCTAAATTCTACCCTACCAATGCACAGTTGATTACTCAGGCGGCCCAGTTTGGACACGACCCCATGCATGTCGACCGTATGCTGGCAGCCTGCAGCATGTATATCGACGACCTGTCGGAATACAACGACCTGCTCCGCAAAGTGGAGGCTGTGCTGAACGAACATCCCCAACAAGAGACAGGCAATGTCATCCCGTGGATGGCAGACGTTGAGTGGCAAGCACTGCGCGAGGCAATCGTTCGCGATAAGGCACTTATCATCGAGGCAGGTCGCCTCACCGGGGTAGAGCCCCGACTGATTGTCGGCTGTCTGATAGGAGAGCAAATACGCCTCTTCCATTCCAACCGCGAGCAACTGAAAAAGTTTTTAGGTCCCGTCAAAGTGCTCAATGTCCAGTCCCAGTTCTCCTACGGTGTCAACGGCATCAAGATTTCCACTGCCAAGGCCATTGAGGAACACCTCAAAGACCCCAGTTCCGAGTTCTATATGGGCAAACGCTACGAGCACCTGCTCGACTATACCGTAGAGGGCACTGCACAAGACGACGAACGCTACAACCGTTTGGTAGACTATCGCAACCACCTCTATTCCTACCTCTACACCGCCTGCATCCTGCATCAGACCATGCTGCAATGGAAGCGCGCAGGCTACGACATCAGCAACCGTCCCGACATCCTCTTCACCCTCTTCAATGTGGGTTTTGCACAGTCCATACCCAAGCCTAATCCCGTATGCGGCGGTAGCCATATCAAGGTGCACGACCGTGTCTACACCTTTGGCGCTATCGGCTTCGACTTCTACTATTCAGGCGAGCTGGCGGAGGATTTCCCTTTCTGGCGCGAGCACTTCATCCCTGGCGACCGCGAGCTCACCGAAGAGGAGTTGGACTATATCCAGGGTAGCGTCAGCAACTGCAAGCGCCCGCCCCGTGGCTGGGAATACCGCAAGGCCGACAGCACACAGGTGCAGCAGCAGCCCACTGTCGTCTATGTCGCTGAGGAAGAAGACGAGTACGCAGGCACCTATGCCAACGAATAATTGTTGGTTGAAAAAGTCGAAAAATGAGAGTCAAGAATTGAAAATTGCCATATCTATCGGTCTAATTTTCAATTCTTGATTTTTTATTTTTAGTCTGTAATATGTTGATATATTGCTCTGTTTGTAGTCTGTGGCAATTTTTTTTGACGAAAAAGGTTGTTAATTCAAAAAAAAGTAGTACTTTTGCAACCGCTTTTGAGGAACGTAATGTGGATTGTTGATGCTCTTTCCCATGCCGTTAAGAAAGCGGAAACAAAGAAAAAAGATAGTTAGTATTAAAGAAAATGGCAAAGAAGAATAAAGACGCTAGAGTGCAGGTTATCCTCGAGTGCACCGAGCAGAAAAACAGCGGTGTCCCCGGCATGAGCCGTTATGTCACCACCAAGAACAAAAAGAACACCCCTGAGCGTTTGGAGCTCAAGAAGTACAACCCGTACTTGAAGAAAATGACCGTTCACAAAGAAATCAAATAGTAAAGGAGATATAGAACTATGGCAAAGAAAGTTGTTGCAACCCTGAAGACCACCACTGGTAAGAGCTATGCCAAGGTTATCCGTATGGTTCGCTCTCCCAAGACCAATGCTTACACCTTCCAGGAAGACATCGTCCTGTCCGACCAGGTTCAGGAGTTCCTCAAGAAGAAATAAATTAGAGCACAGTAATAATATTTTTTTTCATACGCTTTTGTTTTAGCCTCCGTTGTGAAACGGGGGTTTTTTTGTTCTATATTGTTCACGGTTCTTGTTTATTGCAAAAAAATGTGTATTTTTGCAAAATCAAATAATGACGTTACGGTATGAGTATAGTGTTAAGAGTATGGCGGCTGGTAGCCTTGTGGCTCTTGCTAGGGGGACTGGCAGGTGTGAGGGTGTGTGCCCAGTCGGACAGCTACATATACGGCTACCAGTTCACAACGGGGGTGGACACCTCGATGTGGATTGATTGTAATACATGGGATAATGCTACATCTTATGGATATAGCAGTTTGTCCAACTATAATATTGGATTCGATTTTGAGATGCTTGGACAACTGGTGAGGTTTATTACTGTGTCGCCTTCGGGTTCAGTATATACTGGGTCCACTTCAGGGTATTCAGAGCATTATGGGCGCCCGCCTTTTGACCTTCAAAATCTAGCGTATGTTCCCGTACTAAGACCGATGGGGCTCTCGTTGTCCACTTACGTTAACAATGGCTATCGTCGGTGCAAGTTGCTGGGGGAGCCTGATAGCCATCTTTTTGTTTTGGATTATTTTGCTGGCCCTCAAAATTATCCTACTTGCCGTATGCAGGTGCAGTTTAGGGAAGAGGATAATAGTATTACTTTCCTCTATGGGGAAGTAACGGGGAATGTGCCAACTGATATTCAGATAGGTATAGCGGGTACTCAGACCGAATATATCATTGTCGACCAGTTGACACACACTGCTACCGATGAAATAATCAATGGTTCTGAGGTGAGAGGATGGCCTGGGCAGGGACGTTATTACAAGTTCACCCCCGTGTGTACGGTTCCGTCGCGGATAAGGTTCGATCCGTTGACAGCTACATCGGTTCGAGTCAGTTGGAACGGGGTAGGGCGTTATCGGGTAGAGTATGGCGAGGCGGGCTTTGTGCCGGGTACGGGCACCAGTGTTGATATGGAAGGTGGCGAATTGACATTGTATGACTTGGACGCAAGTATGGAGTATGATGTGTATGTGAGTAAATATTGTCCCGACAGCTCATTGGGAGGACAGGTATATGCCCGTTACTACTTATCGTATTGCACTTCGAACGAATGGATTGGGAATAGAATCCGTTATTGGGATTTGAATGCACCAAGTGTGACATGCCGTAGTGGGATCTTTAATACTCCCGATGCTGATACGGGTGCTATCGACTGTGGACCCTCAGACCGTAGGTCTCGGCACACTGTGCATAACGACCCGACCGAGTTGGATTCTATCACAGGAAACGCATTGTTGAAAGTCCCGCCAGGATATTGTTGCTCAGTGCGTCTCGGCAATTGGGAAAATGGTGCTGAGCAGGAGTCGGTAGAGTATACTTTGACTGTGGACACGAACGATTATGACCTGCTATTGCTCAACTATGCAATAGTGGAACAACAGCCAAACCACAATCCCGAAGAACAGCCCTATTTCACATTTAGCATACTCGATACCTTTGGTCACTTGATTGACAACTGTTATTATGCCAATTTCATTTCGGGCGACTCCTCCGGTTGGCAGCACGCTCCTCATAATTATGGTATAGTTTGGCGCGACTGGTCTGCAGTGGGTGTAGACCTTACCCCACTGCATGGGCAAATAATCCGTGTAAAACTCTCCAATGCCGACTGTAGTCTCGGTGGACATTTCGGCTATGCCTATTTCACATTGGAGAGCGGACACAAGAACCTCCGTCTGATGGCGTGTGGGGCATCCGAGGCCAACACCCTCTATGCGCCCAAGGGTTTCACCTATCGATGGTACAGGTCCGATAATCCGGGCGATACGTTGTCGACGGCCGACTCGTTGTACGTCACCGACGACGGCTACTACCTCTGCGATGCCACCTACCGGCTATCGGGGCTGAATTGCGGATTCACCGTGTCGGCATACGCCGGTGTGCGCTTTCCCGCAGCCGCATTCAGTATGGATTACTTAGACTCGTGCGGCAGGCATATCCGTTTTGTCAATGAGAGCTTTGTGGCACACGACAGTGCGCATACGCTCACCTCCACCGAGCCTTGCGAGCAATACCTCTGGGTGTTTGACGACAGCACCACCAGTACACTCATCAACCCTATGCATGAATTTGACACGGGGACCCATACCGTAACGCTCTATGCCATCTTGGGCAACGGGGAATGCACCGATTCGGTGAGCCATACCTTCAGGATCACCAACGTAGATGATACGATTTATGCCACCATATGCCCCGGCACGCCTTATTACTTGGAAGACACGGTATTCATGGATTCAGGAACCTATCATTACGAAGACCTTTGCGGCTCGTTCCTACTGCATCTGGCTTATTTCGACACCGCGTTCTATTCATCGTATGACACCATTTGTCAAGGCCGCTCTGTTGATTTCTATGGCTCTACCTATTTCACCTCGGGTATCTATGCACACCATTGGACAACTAATGGGTGCGACACGGTGGAAATGCTTCACCTACATGTGCTGCCTACCGTGGAGACGCAATTGGCCGACACATTCCTATTGGGCACCCTCTACCATTTTGGAAGCGAGGACTATGCCCTGCCGGGGGTGTATAAGCAGCTGTTTTCCACCGTCGAGGGTTGCGACAGCGTGTGCATCTTGCGCCTGAGCAGTCTCGAGCGGCACGACACCACTGTGTGTGTGGATGGGATGCCGTTTGCGTGGCGGGGATGCCATTTCGCTCAGGCAGGTGTGGACACGTTGGGGCTAAGGTCCGTGTCAGGGACCGACAGCATCGTGGTGCTGGGCGTTTTGGTGCGGCAGCGTCCTGTGGCGCAATTCGTGGCGGAACCGCATTGCGACAGCGGCGGCTACTACCTTGTCCCGCTCTCCGACACACTTGTCTACCGTTGGGCGGCGCAACCTCCCGATATGCAATTACCTTTGGGCGGGGTTGTGGGCAGCAGTTTCCCCGACGGCCTGCGACTAGAGCCAAGGGGAACGACAGTATATTACATCACTACTGACTATACCGATGCCCCGCAGTGCCCGGTTGCCGACACATTAGAGATTGAGCCTGTCCCCGTCGTCAACGCCCAGCTCCGCGTGTCGCCGTCGTGGTTGTGGGGCGATAATCCAGAATTGACTGCCACCGATATGGGCGACACCTCGTGGTGGCGCGAGTGGTATGTCAACGGGGTGTTGCAAGGCGAATCGGGTGCACGGTTGCTCTACCGCGCCGACGTGGGCGACGACAGCCTGCGAGTGATGCTGATAAACTATAGCGAATTGTGCTCCGACACGGCATACGCCACCGTAGGGATTAGCCGTCAGGAACTCTGGTTCCCCAATGTATTCACACCCGATGAGCCGACGAACAATCTGTTCCGCGGCTATGGGGTGAACATTGTCCGATACGACTTGAAGGTTTTCACCAAGTGGGGCAATCTCATTTTCCGCACACATAATCTGGAGGACGGCTGGGACGGCACCTACAATGGGGTTCGCAGCCCTATAAGTGCCTATGCCTACCGCTGCGACTACAGCACTTTCAACGGAGAGACGAAAACGGTAATAGGTACTGTGACGCTCCTGCGGTAGCCTCGGCCTGCATTTCCCGACCTTTTCCTATCAAGCCTCTTTCTCTTAGGATTCAATCAACTATTCTTTCTCTTTTTGGATTTTTATTAATCCTATTTTATCGTTTTTCCATAGTTCTTTTATTATTCATAAACGAACTGTAAATGAACTATAAGGCTCTAGTTTGATAAAAGACTGATTTTTTACAGCCTCGAAGAGGCTGAATCTCAATAACACCGTACAAGCGTAGCGCAGTGCGGTGACAGAATAAACTCACTCCTAGCGTCCCGAAGGGACGCGACATTGAGACAGTTT
>JAEEIS010000227.1 GCA_016281475.1 Bacteroidales bacterium | reverse complement strand
GCGGAGGGAGTTTACTTCTACGTTATTGTCGGAGTAGGGGGTGGTGTAGGCAGAGGGTATGGTCTCGGTGTAGGTGGTAGTGCGGTTAGCCAGAAAGGCGTGCAGGCGGAAGTCGGGGCAGGCCTCGGGACGGTATTCGGCCCCCACTCCATAGGTGCAATAGGTGTGGCCTGCCTCGCCAAAGCAGTCGAAGAGGCCGCCGAAGCCATAGCCGGGAATCACCTCGTTGGATTTGTTCTGCTCGTAGGCTCCTTTCACAAAGATGTTGAAGCCGTGCTTGAAGTAGAGGTTGGCGCAGCTGACGATGGCAAAGGTGTTGCCCCAGTCGTTGCCGAGGTGGTTGGAACGGTGGATGAGGTCGAGGTAGATGTCCCACTTGTCATACTCCAGTTCGTGACCAAGGGCTATGTAGTTCATAAACTTGTGGTCGGGACGCTCGAACATGTTGACAGAGTGGAGCACTTTGAAGTGCCCGAACTTGCCGCTATAGTAGGCGTTGAACGAGAGCAGTCCGCTCTTCCACTCCGAGCCTGCGCCATAGTTTAAGTAAGGGGCTCCGTAGTGGACGTAGGGTGAGTTGGCTATCTGTAGGAGGAACATTTGGTTGGCGTCGTCGGTCTTGTAGGCGGCGGCGACGGCAGGCTGGAAGCAGTAGAAGTTGTCCCAGTAGTAGGTGCTGAAGAGCACGTTGATGGGGGGGGCGTCGTATTCGAAGCCACCCACGGCCAAGGCATCCTTACCCACACGTATCATCCAGTTTTTGGAGGGCATGTAGTTGAGGTAGAGGAAGTCGGTGTTGTCGAACAGGCTGACGTCGCCAGGGGTGGCCACGATGCGCTGGCGGAAGAAGTAGCTGAATTTCTCCCCGATAGGGCCGCCGATGACGAAGTTGAAATACCGCCCGTGGAAGCCGTATTGGTTCTCGATATTGCGGGTGCCGTGATAGCTCTCATACGTGTTGATGTGGTAGTAGTCGAAATCGGCGCGGGCCTCCAGCTTAATCTGTGTGAAGATGGGGGTGAAGTCGACCTGTGCTGTCGCGACGGACGAAAATGCCATCAGCGAGAAAAATGCAATAAGGTGTAAAAGTGTCTTTTTCAAAGCGTTGTTGGTTTTAATCGTTATACGTTATGGTTGCAAAGTTACGAAAAAAAAACATTTTCTCTAGCATATTGATTTTTTTTATTAATTTTGTAACTCAAAATAATAACAATGATTATGCGTAAAAGTAACTATCTAAAAGGTTTATGTGTTGCTGTGGCATTGTTGGCAACCAGTTTCGGAGCACGTGCCCAAGAGCAGCAGTTTGAGACTTCGGTCTATCTGAACGGTATTTTCCCCGTGGGTCAGTTTGCCAACTCCCACATTTATGAGACACACCCACTGGGCACCTTTGTGCCGATGGATCGCACCACGGTTGCTACCAGTGCTTCGGCCGGTCTGGCTGGTTCTGTCCGTTTTGGCATGTGGTTCGACGTGGGATTCGGCCAGTTGCTGCCATACGTTGAGGCCGGTTTCCTCTGGAATTCGACCAAGCGTGCCGTGCGCGACGTGTATGATGCCAACGACCTGAACGATTCGGCCAAGGCCATCCCCAACACCCCGACCTATTTCAACATCCCTATTATGTTGGGTCTGAAGTATCGCTACGACATCACGCCCATTATCCGACCGTTTGTGGAACTGGGTATCGGCTACGACCTGATGTTTATCACCTCCAACGGCTATCCCAAGAATTCGCAGATTAAGGATATGTGGTATGCCTACAAGCCTTCGGGCAACCTCTGCTGGTCGATAGGCGCAGGTACTTATTTCGGCGAGTATGTCAGCGTGGGCCTTTATTACATGGGTCTTGGCAGCCACCGCATCACCTACAGCAACAAGGCGACCGCCACCATGGGCGACGACTTTACGGCTCAGAAACGCAACATTGGCGAGTTGGGTCTCCGTGTGGGATTCCACTTCTAATGTGTAGAGATCTGAGTAGTCGGAATTATCAGTGAAATCGGAATGGTCTGAATTATTCAGATTATTCCGATTTCTCTTTTTCTGTCTTATCTTCTTTCTTCGTCGGTGTGGCGTGGCCCTCAGTCGGTTGCGACGATACAAGCATGATGGCGTTGGACACAGGGCGTTGGCCCAGAGGGTCGAAACGGCCGTTGTCGGAAGGGTGGTTGACGATGCCGTTGGTGATGCCGTCGCGGATGTACATGGTGGAGGAGCCGCCGCCGTCGAGGTTGGCTGCATCGCAGCAGCCCAGCCACCGCATGACGCGGGTGAGCTCGGGAATTGAGAGGCCGTCGGCATTTTTTTTGCTACGGCCGTCGGCAACCACGAGCATGATGGTGCCGTCGGGTTTGAGGCCGATGGCGGTGCGGTTGTGGCGCGAGTAGACGAAGCGGCGGTCGAGCCGTTGCGGCACATCGGTGCCACGGTTGATGAGCATGGGACCGGCGGTCATGACGTTGCTGTCGGGCATCTTCATCTCGCTGAGACGGTTGCTATCGGGGATGTTGAAACGGGGCCGCCCGCTGGGCAGCAGGCGGATGATGGCATTTTGATAATACTTGCGGTTGATACTGTCGGTGCGGGCGGGCTCGTTGATGCCCAGCTCCTTGCCGCCGATGCGCAGGTAGCATACGGGCACGCCGGTGGACATGTCGAAATAGGAGCCGTTGATGCCGGCGAGGGCTCCCGTGCGCAGGGCAAAGTTGGAGACGGTGGTGAGCATGGTGTCGGCCACAAAGCGCAGGCGCGTCTTGGAGCCTTTGGGTATCTCGATGACGCAGATGTATTGGTTGGAGTTGAACAGCTGGCGTTGCTGGAAGTGGTAGTGGTGGTAGAGGAACCCGTCGAGGGTGTCGGTCTGCCACACCGCATTGACGAAGACGATGGAGTCGGCTTGATAGTGGTGCTGGGCGTGGGAGGGGGTGGCTATTAGGAATAGGATTGCGACAAATAAGGTGTAGGGATGCTTCATGGTGTGTTTTTTATTCTGAAAAGAGTCTCATCAGCTCGGGTGCATAGGTCTTGGACACGGGGATGTCCTCCACGCCCGAGTGGTCTATCTCGGCGTAGATGCCTTCTGTCGTGCGGCGGATAATCTTTATCTTGTTGAGGTTGACAAAGAAAGAGCGGTGGCAACGCACCAGTCCGTTGGCCTTGCAAATCTCCTCGATGCTCTTGAGGGTGTTGCGTAGGCTGTAGCGCACCAGCTTGCCGTCGTTGTCGTAGAGGATGGTGACGTAGTTGCCCGCCGACTCGATGGAGATGACCCGATCGGCTCCCACCACCAGCTTCACGTTGCCCTTCTCGTCGGCGAAACGGATGGCTCCGGCCTCGTTGCGCTCGTAGCCTTTGCGCAGTTCGGCGATGAGGTTGTTGGCTTCGCGCAGGCGTAGGTTATGGTCGAGCAGTTCCATGGCTGCCCAGTAGAGGGTGTAGGGGAATATCACCAGTTCCAGCCCGATGACGATGATGCGTGTGAGGGTGGAGAAGTAGTTGAGGTGGAGGTATAGGGAGATGAACAGGTCGCAGAACAGGCATCCGATAAGGAATTCCACTGCCTGCCACACCCAATATTCGCGTTTGGAGAGCGTGTGCCGCACCAGGGCGAAGCAGAGTATGCTGCGGCTGGCAAGCAGTACGCCCAGAATGATGGCACAGATGATGGGTAGGCAGAAGCTGGCATGGTGGCTCCAGTCGGTCAGCCAGCCCTCCTGTCCACTGAGGCCGAATGTGGGGTTGTACAACACCACAAACAGCATCACGAACAAAGGCAATGCCACACAGAATATGAGGTTCGATTTGAGGGAATAATATTGTTCTGATAGGGTCATGTGGAATTGGTAATTGAGATTCGTGGATTGGTGATTAGGCTGGCTCGGTTTTCCTCATCATTTTAGTTGCTGGGGTTCGGGCTTTGTCTGCTTGGGCTTGAGCCACGGGAAGAGGTCGTAGAACGAGTCGAAGTCCTTGCTCAACTTGATGCCGATGCCCTGCTTATAGGGCAGCTCGTTGCGGGTGAAATAGCTTGTGTTGGTGCGGTGGAAGCCGTAGAAGTTGAAGAAAGGCGAGAAACGGTAGCCCATTTCCACGTCGCCCACCAGCACGTTCGACATGGCGGCGTTCAGCTCGTTGTTGGTGCCGTAGCCGAAGGTGGACTCGAAATAGAGTTTGTTCCACCGTTTGCTGATGCCCACGTCCCACTGGCTGGCGGTGTTGGCGGTGGCGGCCTGGTAGTTGAAGTCCACGTCGACAAACTTTACCATGCTGCTCACCAGCGTGCCCACTGACGAGGTCAGCAGCCCTATGCCGTTGATGCCCTCGGTCTGCTCGGTGTTGGCGGTGCCGGTGGAGGCAAACGTGCCAAACAGCAGGAGCGAGACAGACTGGTTGAGCAGTTCCACCTCGTTTTTCTTGTCGATATAGGAGAACACCTGGTCCGCGACGCTCTGCTCACTGTTGGGCAGGCGGATGTCGAATTTGATGACAGGCTCTGCCATCGTGCCCGACAGGGTGATGACATCTTGCACGGTCACGTAATTGTCGCTGATGTTGCTGCCCATCAGGGTGGCAAGGTTGGCGCGCAGGTTATAGACAGCGTTGATGTTGAAACGAGCATCGTTGATATTGCCAGGGAAGTTCAGTGTGCTGCCCTGCTCGATGGCGAAGGTCTTGCCGATGAGCTGCATCAGCGACAGCGAGAAGTTGCCCGACGTGAACTGGTAGTCGCCCAACACCGTAGGCTCCTTGTTGCCCAGCATCGACACCTTCAGGTCGCCGTGGCCCACGGCGGTGACGTTGGCACCCAGCTGCTGGAAGTCCATGGGCAGGTGAAGCTTCATCCCCGGTGTGATGGCTACGTTGAGCTGCAGGTTCATCTCCGACGAGCCCGCCCGAGCGGATGTAGTGGTCCGAGCCGTCTGTGGCGACCGCTGACGGTTGGGGTTGACAAACACGATAAACTCGTTCTCGTTGATTTCTTTCTTGTTGCTGATGGGAACGTATATCTCGCTGCCCTCCAGCGCGGTGGCATTGGCGGCAATGTTGAGCTTGTCCACGGGCCCTTTCACCGTCCCATGCACCGACCCGAACAGCTCGCCATAGTAATTGTCGCCGTCCGCCACCTTGTCCAGCAGGGTGATGCCGTCGGTGTGCAGTGCGAGGTCGAGGGTCAGGCTGTTGTCCACGTACGCCACTGTGCCGTTAACCCGGGCGCGGTTCTCGTTTAGGTCTTTGATGGTGAAATTGTTGAGCTTCAGTATGCTGTTTTGGATGCTGAGGGTGTCGTCGAAACGATAGGTCACCCCTGTGGAGTTAAGGTTGAGCATGCCGTCGGCTATTGCCATCGTGCCATCTATCTTGGGGTCTTTCAGCGAGCCCTTCAGCGTGAGGTGCCCGCTGGCCGTTCCGTCGAACACGGATGCCACCTTGGCGAGTATGGGCTGCACGGCCTGCAGGCCGATGCGGTCGAGGCTGAGGTCGAAATCGAGGTCGCCGCCCTTCTCTTGCAGCGAGGCAGACCCTTGCAGCGTCAGCGGGTGGCGGTGGTCGGAGGAGGTGGCATAGTCCGACTGCAGGTCGACATACAGCCTGCCCTCGTCGGTCTTGTAGTTCGACTGTATGTCGAGCTGTCCGGTCGGCTGTCCGTTGATGACGCAATTGTCCACCACCAGGTTGGCATCGATATATGGGCGTTGGCCCATGCCCCGCATCTCCAGTGTGCCATCGATGGTGCCTTCGACCGTCAGCGCGTTGTTCTGTATCAGGGCGGAACACAGCTGTCCGAGCGAGAAGTCGTCGAAACGTGCCTTCACATAGCTCTCGTCTTCCCCTGCCGACGGGGTGCCGTTTGCGTTCTGCACCATTGCCACGTAGGCATTGACCGTCATCGACTGCCCCAGCCCGTACACCTTCATCTCCTCCACCAACAGCCTTTCGCGGTTGGCGAGAATGCCTTTTTGGCACACCAGATTCCACCGTTGCCCCTTAAAATAGAAGGTGGGATGCGTAATCATCAACTTGTTGTCGACTTCCGAGCTGTTCAGAAACAGCTCAATGTCGCCCTCGTTGTTGGTGGTCCGTGCGTCGTCGTCCCACTGCAGTGCCAGAGTCGAGATACTGCTGCCCATCGAAGTGGTCAGCTGCAGGTTTTCCATCACAGGGTCGTCGCCCAGTGCTATGTTCGATGCACTGACGTTCAGCTGGTAGTTGTCGCCCGCGCGACTGCTGTTGAAGCCGATGTCGTGCAGCGACACGTTGCCCGCCGCCAGCATCTCCGAGCGGAACACCGTCTTCAGCCCCTCGCCATAGGCGTAGTTGGCTCTCAGGTTGGTGCCGGTGGCGATAGACAGATTGGGCATAAAGTGTTGGAATGTGCCGCGCTCGTCGTTCCAGGTCAGGTTGATGTTGATATTGTCGTCCGCCAGCGGCTGCCAATAGGTGGAGCCCGAATCCTTGAAGGGGTTGAAATAGGTGGGCAGATGGCTGTTGCAGAAGTCGCGTGCCACCAGCGGCAAGTCGCTATACTGGAAGTAGCCCCGCATTGTGGCTACCAGCCAGTCGCTGTTCAGTGTCAGTCGTTTGTATTGGTTCTGCTGTCCGGCCGTGAGCTCTATCCTTTCCAAGTCGACAGTGCGGCTGCCTATTTTGCCTAGCGTTCCCAGTAGGCTCACGCTGCCCGTCATCTCCTCTATGCTGTCGCCCTGCAGGTCTGCTACCAGGTGGGTGGTCACGGTGATGTCGCTGTCGCTCTTCAGCAGCCCCAGCCGTGTGAGGTGGGCGTCGGTGAGGAAAAGGTCGGCACTATATTTTTTCTCCGACATGTTGGCCGTGGCGGTCATGTCTATGTCGATAAGGCTGTCGCGCAAGTCTATGTCTGCGCTCAGCACCTCACCCGCCAGCTCGGCCGACAGGGTGGTGCGGCTCAAGTTGTGGCCGCGAAACTGGGTGTTATACAGCCGCCCCTCCAGCGAGGCTTCCATCGTCTTGGGGTCGAACCCCGTGCCTTGGAACGAGAGGTGGAATCCCGTGCGCGACACCCACTCGTTGGGCAGCAGCGAGCGGATGCCCAGCACCCGCGAGTCGAGGTCGCCGATATAGGTGTAGTCGCGGCTCACCGTGTCGTATATCATGTGGGCGTGCCCCTCGAGGTCGCCGATGTGCGAGTTGATGTTGAAAAAGGTCTCGCAGTCTTGCAGGCCGCCGTGCAGCGAGCCGTCCATCGTGATTTCGTGCATCTGTTTCACCATGGCAGGGAGGGTGAGCTTCACGCGGTCGGGCAGCCTTACGGCGGCAACGTCAGCGTAGGTGGTGCGCAGCTGGTGCAGGTCGGCATTGATGAGGGTGTGCTCGATCAGGGGCAGGCCGCTGATGGTGGCATCGAGAAACACGGTGCTCTTCTCGCCAAAGGAGGCCACCACGTTCCGGGCGTGCAGGTCGCTGATGGGGCCGTAGAAATGGCCCTGCACCGCCACCTTCGCGTCCACGCCCCACAGCACCGGTGCCCAGTAGGCGGCATCGCACAGGTTCACCTCCGTGCCCGGTTTCAGCACCACGTCGTGCTGCACCGTGTTCAGGTAGTCGCCCATCTCGTCCCAGTCGTGGTACAGCAGTTCCACGTCCATAAACACGCGGCTGTCGGCCGTCTGCAGGTCCATGTTGGTCACGCGGATAACGCGGGGCGACACCTCCACGTCCATCGACAGGTCCTCCACCCTCAGTCCCGAAGCCTCGGTGGTGCTGAGCGACACGATGCGGCAGGTCACGCTGTCGGCATCCACCCGCACGCGGCGTATGTGGCCCGAGGTGCCCAGATAGCGCATGTGCGGTATCTCGACAGGGCGTTCGATTGTCTGATTGTTTGATTGACTGTTTGCTTGAGGAGCCGATGCCTCCTCATTGGAGGAGTGGCTCGAAGAGCCGGGGACTGTCTCTAAATCCTCGTCCTGCACCCACTTCTGGTACCCCTCCGGCTCGGGCAGGTCCTGTATATAGTCGATGTTGCGCATCCGCAACTCGCCCACCTCCACGATAAAGTGGGCTCCCGTCGATTCCGACGGCTTGTCGGAGGCGTAGTATTCGGTTATGAAGTCGAGATTGGTGCCCATGGTGCCGTCTTCGCGGCGCAGCGACTCAAAGTGGTAGCGTCCGTTGCGCAGGTATACGCGGTCGAACTGCAGCCCGTCGGAATGGAAGGGGAACCGACTGAAACGGCAGGCTATGCGGTCGCCATAGTAGATGGTGTCGCCCGTGGGAGAGATGAGCTCTATCTTGTCTAGCACAATGTGGCTCAGCGGCGAGAAATGCAGTGCGCCGATGCGCACCTTGCCGCCCCACTCCCTTGAGAAATAGCTGCCCGCTGCCGCGCCCAGGTACGACTGCACCACCGAGCTGTTAGCCAATGCCACCAGCACGTAGAGCCCCAGCAGGAGCCCCACCACCGCGCGTTTCGCTATGAGCAGACCTTTCTTCATCTGTTTAAAGACCAATGTTTAATAATGCGTCTGTTTGATATTACGTCTAATCGTGCGTCAATCACACTCCACACTCGCCGCCATACCAATTCTCAATTTATTAATAACGTTCCTCTTTTAAAATTATTTTGTCCCATGGATAAAAAACTTTCTAATTTCGTCGCCATTGTTGATTAGTGGGACTTCGCGTTGTTGAAAAGTGATTTCATTTTTCAGCCTCCTTTTCCCCATTTACGGCTCCGTGCGCCTCCCTACCGATTTTTACCGATTCTTACCGATTGGGGTGCTCTTTAAGGCTCATAGGGCGAAGAAGAGTCCTATATGGATATTCAAAGGATGGAGAGTTCGCGGGAGTGAGGATGGGGTGTGGAGGATTTTTGTCTGGAAAAGACCGATGCGAGTGTTGGGCGGTTTGCATGGCATTTTGGTGTGTCGACGGGCCGCAGTATCGACTGAAACACACGCCCTGTAAAATATTTTTCGTGTGTCGGCGTGCAAATCTAATTTTTTTGTGTATATTTGCACGCCCAAAGATGTGTGGGCGAGGGGAGGGGTGTGTATGGGTAATGGTTTGATTCTTGGAATATTAATTATTAATCAATATCGAAGACTATGAAACTAGATGGAAGACGCGAAAGTCAAAATGTGGACGACCGCAGAGGTATGAAGACCTCGACGAAGGCGGGTTTGGGAATTGGCGGACTGCTGATAGCGGGATTGCTGACATTGTTTGGTGTCGACCCCAGCATTCTGCAGCAGGTGATGCCGGCAGATACCGGCGTCACCACGGAGCAGACGGCCTATGTGCCTACGGCCGAAGAGGAGGAGCTGGCGAAGTTTGCCCGCCAGATTCTTGCCGGCACGGAGGACGTGTGGACGGCAGAGTTTAGGAAGAGGGGCCTCACCTACAAGCCGCCAAGACTGGTGCTGTTTAAGGATGCCGTGCAGAGCGGCTGCGGCGGTGCTTCGTCGTCGTCGGGTCCGTTCTATTGTTCGGCCGACCAGAGCGTGTATCTCGACCTGGAGTTTTTCTCGAGCATGTACCAGCAGCTGGGTGCTGACGGCGACTTTGCCTACGCCTACGTGATTGCGCACGAGGTGGGTCACCATGTACAGTATCTGCTGGGCACGCTGACGGAGGCACACCAGCAGATGAGCCGCATGAGCGAGAAGGAAGCTAACCAAATCAGTGTGCGCTTGGAGCTGCAGGCGGATTTCTATGCCGGCGTGTGGGCGTACAACGACAACAAGATGTTCGGCTCGCTGGAGGATGGCGACATCGAGGAGGGCCTGAACGTGGCGTCGAAGATTGGCGACGACTACCTGCAGAAGCGGGCACGCGGATATATGATTCCAGAGTCGTTCAACCACGGCACTTCGGCCCAGCGCGCCCGCTGGCTGAAGAAGGGCCTGTCGAGCGGCCGCATGGAGGATGGCGACACGTTTAAGCCTGCCTACGCAAGCCTTTAAAAAAAATGAAAGTTGAAAAGTGAAAATTGTAATTATTGGGGCGTTGCCATACAATAATTTTATTCTCAATTATCACATTTCTATGCAACTAATTGTTTCGTTTTTCAATTTTCATTTTTCAATTCAAAAAAAGTTCGTATCTTTGCAATTTGAAAAATAACAAATTAATTACATTATGAAGAAGATTTTCACTATTGTATTGCTTCTCGCCGTGATGGGCGGTGCCATGGCACAGAACCAGGGTACGAGAGAGTATGTGTCGGCTTTGATTACGTTCAACGACACCAACATGCTGCCGCAGGACACGCTGAACAAGTATGGCGTGGTGCTGCAAACCCGTTCTGGCCGCATGGCGAATGCCATCATCGACGCAACTAAGTATCAGATGTTTCTTAATGCCAATTTAGTGGAGCGTGTGCAGCCCTCGACCCGCGTGTTTCTGCGCGACGAGCAGGTGGCAGGCAAGTGCAGCGGCAAGTGCGACCACAAGGGTGGCCGTCATGGCAACCGCGAGGATGTGCGCACCGACCTGATTCCGCACGACGATATCCTGAACGACGAGGCCCGTGGCTGGTATCTCGGTTTCTTCGTGGGCGGTACAAACAACCACATGGCTGTGACGTATGCACGTAATAGCGGCAAGTGGTATACCGACCGCGGCGTGGATTTCGAGGCCGTTGTGGGTTATCAGTTCAACCAGTGGTTCGGCATCCGCTCGGGTCTTGCCGCCATCTCGAAGAACTATATCACCGACCTGGAGGTGAAGTATAACGATGTCAGCGACGAGTATCGCACTTTCTATCGCGACATGTACCTGCAGCTGCCCTTGATGGCCGACCTGTCGGTGGGTGGCGAGGATGTGCGCATCCATTTCAAGTTTGGCGGCTACGCTGCCTACTGGCTGACGCAGGCTCGTCATGGCTATGTGTATGTGGCCAACGACCCCCGTCCCTATGAGGGCGACGCCTACCATTTCGTGGAGGGCTACGACAACCGTTTTGATGCCGGTTTGGCAGGTGGTATCGGACTCAGCCTGCGCGTGAGTCCCGCCTTCCAGCTGCATTTTGGCGGCGACTACTACCACGGCCTCCTCAGTGTTGCCAAGAGCCCCTATAAGATCTACAACCGCACGTGGACCTTCGGCATGGGCATGACTTATCATTTTTAAAATTCTTTTCATACACGTAAATTATTAATTGGGGTGGAGTTGTGAAACTCCACCTTTTTTTCAATTATGATTGTTGTTGACAAACCTGTATTTCCCGATTTCCTTGACCATCGGGACCCCGAAAGCCACAAGGGTACTTACGGCCATGCGCTGCTGGTGGCTGGCAGCCGTGGCAAGATGGGTGCGGCGGTGCTGGCGGCACGGGCGTGCCTGCGCAGCGGCGCGGGACTGCTGACGGTGCATGTGCCGGCATGCGGCGTGGAGATCATGCAGACGGCAGTGCCGGAGGCAATGGTGTCTATTGATGGCGACGCGACGCATTTCACCCACCTTTTCACGCCGGAGGAGCTGTCGCGCTATGATGCCGTTGCCGTGGGACCGGGACTGGGGACGGAGAGCCAGGGGGCTCTGCGAGCCCTTATAGGGGCGGCGGCGACGAAGCCGATGGTGCTGGATGCCGACGCGCTGAATATGCTGGCGCGGATGGACGACGGGAGGGCGTTGCTCAGGGAGCATGCCGCCGACGGGGTGGCGACTGTGCTGACCCCCCACGCGAAGGAGTTTGAGCGGCTGTTTGGCACATGCTCGGATGACGGGCAGCGACGACATCGGCAGTGTGATGCCAGTCGAGAGACGGGTTGTGTGATTGTCTATAAGGGACATCGTACACAAACGTCTGGCAGGCAGGGAGAAATGTATGTAAATACGACTGGAAATGCGGGCATGGCGACAGCTGGAAGTGGGGATGTGCTGACGGGTGTGATGCTTGCTATTTTGGCTCAAAATAAAGATAGTCAGATTGATGCAGAAGTGAGCGCTACTCTGGCTGTGTGGTTGCATGGCAAATCTGGTGATTTGGCGGTCGAAAAACAGTCGGAATGCAGCCTTACGGCAGGCGATATAGTAGAAAATTTGAAGTATGCAACTATGTGTAAATAAATGTTTTGATGTGGTTATGGTAAAATATTTTGAAAAAAAATTTTGCTAAATGGAAAAAAGTGTGTATTTTTGCAACCGCTTTTGAGAAATAAAAGAGCTGTCAAACCTTCCTCAATAGCTCAGTTGGTTAGAGCACCTGACTGTTAATCAGGGGGTCGCAGGTTCAAGTCCTGCTTGGGGAGCCAAGGAAGCCGCAACAGACATTGCGGCTTTTCTTGTATATTACCACTATGGATACCTTGCTGTATACGATATTATGCGCTTTGGCAGTCGTGGCATTGATGATGCTGGGGCTGGGCGTGAAGATGCTGTTTAGAAAGCATGGCGAGTTTGAGCGGCATTGCAGCAGCATGGACCCACATACAGGAGAGAAGGTAGGATGCGTGTGTGGCAAAGCGGCGCAAGGTCAGTGTAAGAATCGGAATAATCGGAATTGTCGGAGGAGTCGGAATGGTCTGAATGATCAGAGTGTTCCGATTAATCCGATAATATTAAACAAATAATCTTCATGAAAGGAAATTTCGCATACCACAACCCTACAAAGCTTTATTTTGGCGAGGATTCGCTAGGCTATTTGGCTGAAGAGCTGAAGAAATATGGACCCACTGTGATGCTCAGCTACGGCGGGGGTTCTATCAAACGTAACGGCATATACGATGCCGTGGTGGCAGCCTTGAAGGAGGCAGGCAAGACCGTGGTGGAGGATGCAGGCGTGATGCCTAATCCGACCTACGAGAAGGTGCTGGAGGGTTGCCGACTGGTGAGGGACAACAAGGTTGACCTTATTCTGGCTGTTGGTGGCGGCAGCACCATTGACTATGCCAAGGGCGTTTCGGCCTCGGCCTACTGCACGGAGGATCCGTGGGAGAAGTACTGGGTGAAGCAGGGCTCGCCGTCGTGCCAGACGGTGCCTATCGGAGCAGTGCTCACGATGGTGGGCACGGGCTCGGAGATGAATGGCGGCAGCGTTATCACCAACCGCAAGGCGGGCTTCAAGCTGGGCAAGGTGTTCGGTCCGGAGCTGTATCCGAAATTCACCATCCTCAACCCACGATTCACCATGACCGTGCCGCAGTACCAGATGGTGGCAGGCTTCTTCGACATTATGAGCCATCTGATGGAACAGTATTTCGCAGGCAAGGCCGACTGCACCACCGACTATATTAACGAGGGGCTGATGCGCTCGCTTATCCACGCCACCCGCATTGCCGCGAAGAACCCGCAGGACTATGAGGCACGCGCCAACATTATGTGGACGGCAACCTGGGCACTGAACACGCTGCTAAAGTGCGGCAAGGGCGGCGACTGGGAGGTGCACCAGATTGGCCACGCTATCGGACTGGTAACGGATGCCACGCACGGCATGACGCTGGCATCGGTGTCGCTGCCATACTACCGCCACGTGATGCACGACGGGCTGCACCAGTTTGTGCGCTTTGCCAAGAATGTGTGGGATGTGCGTCCCGAGGGCAAGAGCGACGAGCAGGTGGCCACGGAAGGTCTCGCCTGTCTTGAGGCGTGGATGAAGGAGATAGGCGTGGTGATGCACTCGAAGGAACTGGGCGTGACGGAAGAGAACCTGCAGGCTGTGGTCGATGCAGTGCTTATCCTGCCCGTGGGCTACCGCACGCTGACACGCGACGAGGTGGTAGAGATACTGCGAGAGAGCATGTGAGATAGAAGACGCGCAGCGGCTGTAGGTACTTCCCATCAGTTTGGCAATAGGCTTTGGTTGGAGCCCCTACTTTGGGGGGTGACGAGGGGACGGTATGCTTGAACGTCAACAGTTCTGTTGATGGGGCTTCGCTAAAGTACGCTACGGGTGCCAGATTGAAAACGAAAAGGTGAAAAAAACTCGCGAGAGCGGAATAATGTTGCTCTCGCGAGTTTTTAATCATTGCCTTTTGGGCTTAGTATCCGAGGATTTTGAGCATGGACTTGTGGCTTTGCTCTTTGGCGAAGAGTTTGGTGGTGTAGTCGCCGTTTTCGTCCTTGTCGATAATGATGTGCTTGGGGGCGGGGATGAGGCAGTGCTGGATGCCGCCATAGCCGCCGAGGCTCTCCTGATAGGCCCCGGTGTGGAAGAAGCCGATGTAGAGGGGGTCGTCCTTCTGTAGTTTGGGTAGGAAGATGGCGTTGGCGTGCGAGTCGGCGTTGTAGTAGTCTTCGCTGTCGCAGGTGAGGCCGCCGAGGAAGACGCGCTGGTACTCGCAGTCCCAGTGGTTGATGGGGAGCATGATGAAACGCTGGTTGATGCCCCAGGTGTCGGGGAGGGTGGTGATGAACGAGCTGTCGATCATGTACCACATCTCGCGGTCGTTCTGCTGTTTTTGGTCGAGGATGCTGTAGAGGGTGGCACCGCTTTCGCCGACGGTGAAGCTGCCAAATTCGGTGAAGATGTTGGGCTCATCGACACCGCGGTTGGTGCAGATGGCCTTGATTTGTGCAAGCACCTCCTCGGCCATGTATTCGTAGTCGTAGTTGGCGGCTAGGGAAGTCTTGCAGGGGAACCCGCCACCGATGTTGAGGGAGTCGAGTTCGGGACAGACGCGCTTGAGGTCGCAGTAGACGTTGACACATTTGGAGAGCTCGTTCCAGTAGTAGGCGGTGTCGCGGATGCCAGTGTTGATGAAGAAGTGAAGCATCTTGAAGGTGAACTTGCGGTTGGGCTTGACGTGTTCTTCGTAGAAGCTGACGATGTCGCTGTAGCGCATGCCGAGGCGTGAGGTGTAGAAGTCGAACTTGGGTTCCTCTTCGGCGGCGATGCGGATGCCCAACTTCATTGGGGTGTCGGGCTTTTCGAGCAGCTGGTCGAGGGCGTGGAACTCGTTTTTGTTGTCGAGGATGGGCACGATGTTGTGGAAGCCGTCGTTGTACATGCCCACGATGTTCTCGATGTACTGAGTGCGCTTGTATCCGTTGCAGACGATGAAGGTGTCTTTGTCTACGAGATGCTGCTCATAGAGCTCTTGGATGAGGTTGATGTCGAAGGCCGAGGAAGTCTCGAGGTTGATGTCGTTTTTGAGTGCCTCTTCGAGTACGAAACTGAAGTGGCTTGACTTGGTGCAGTAGCAGTAGTTATAGCTGCCTTGGTAGTCGGTCTTGGCGATGGCGACGTTGAACATGCGCTTGGCGCGCTGGATTTGGGAGGTTATCTTGGGCAGGTAGGTTATCTTCAACGGGGTTCCGTACTGCTTGATGATTTCCATCAGGGGGATGTCGTGGAAATAGAGTTCGCCCTCTTCGGTGCGAAATTCATCTTGTGGGAAGTCGAAAGTTTGGTCGACTAGGTCGTAGTATTTGTTTCTCATCGGTGCGACTTGGATTGGGGTTAAACAATGCTATCCGACACACTCGGATTTGGGTGCAAAGGTACGAAAAAATTGAAAATTGAAAATTGAAAATTGAAACTAATTATAAAAAAAATCAGCCGAGAGATGGTTCTCGGCTGATTTATAGTGTGGTGTGAGTTGCACTATTTCTTTACGAGTTTTCGTGTAACCCAGGAATTAGGTGTTTCGATACGGACGAAATAGATGCCGTTGGGCAGTTTTTGAAGGTCGAGAGTGGTGGAATTTGCGTTAGTCGGTTTGCGGGTTATGACCTGCCCCATGATGTTGATTAGTTCGATTGAAATAAGGTTGTCGGCTGTGATGGTGACTTGGTTGTGGGCAGGATTTGGATAGAGCGATACGTTGGTTTCGGCTGTCGGCTGTTCGATGGAGAGCAGGGTGGTGCTTGCCTCGCCACTGCAGGTGGCACGGTAGCCTGTGACCGTATAGGTGGCTGTGTTGTCGGGGCAGACGGCGATGCAATTGGTGCTGTCGCCAGTGTTCCAAACGTAGCGGTCCGCACCATGTGCCACTAGCAGTCGGCAGGGGGCGGCCTCGTCGATTTCAATGACCTCGATACTTACATCGGGTGCGTCGACAACCGAAAGGGTCAGGTATTGCCAGGGGGATGTGGTGGTGTCGGAGTAGGGGAATGTGCCGGTCTGCGATGTGGGGAGATTATGTCCGGCAAATTCGTAGGGGGTGTTTTGACATACTTGGTCGGTGGAGAACTGGCATCGGTTGCCAGTGAATGGGAATGTGATGTTGTCGATCCATGCGCAGTCGCTGCCGGAGACAGTGTAGCGGTCTTTAGTGTAGCTGAAACCAAAGATATGGCTGCCTGCAGTAACGGGGTAAGAGGCGCGTTTCCAGCCAATTTCGCCTGAAGCTGATAGCTTTTCGACACCGTCAATTAAGAAACGGAATAGGTCGTAGCCATCCTCGCTAGAGACTTTGTAGTAGAAGCTGATGCTGTCGTTCTCAGGAGAGTCCCAAATGATTGAAAGTTTCGATTCAGCATTACTACCCATATTGGTCTGGCTGCGGGCGGAGTAGCTGCCCTCCAATACGTTGCTTGAAGTGATTTCCCATGGATGGTTGCTTTGTATCCATGGATTGGCTGTGAAGGTGCCTGTCTCAAAGTCCTCAGAATGGTCTACACCACAGCTGAGGAACAACGTGTCGAGGAGTCGGGAGCCGTTGTCGGTGGTGGCATAGAGATAGAATGGAATGATGGACTGAGGCACGTCGCTGTTGAGGGACAGATAGAAAGATACCGTGCGACTATCGCCTGCTTCAAGGGCATCGAGCCTTACGGGATCGGGCTGTTGGTTGATAAAGCCATAGTCGTTGGTGAGAGTCAGCGTCATGCTCTCGCTGGTATAGCTGCCCACATTGGCGATACGACAGGTGATGGTAGATGCCGAGTCGGGGGTCAGAAGGGGTGTGGCCTTTGCGTTGGAGACGGTGATGCGGGGTGCAGTGACTTGGATGGCCTTGTTTCGGGTGGATGTGCCAGTCCCGAAGTCGACGTTGGCTGAAAACCTTAAGGTCTCGCCGTCTTTCAGGTTGTCGGAGAGCAGGACGGGGCATACGGTGTGGAGCGTCACGGTGTCGCCTGGATTGCACTCAGTGAAATGTGCTATGGGTTGGATGATGGTGGAGCCTCCTCCGTTGTTGTCGCTAAGTGTCACCAGTCCTCTGGTAGGGATGGATCTGCCTACATTGGTTATGGTAAAGTCGAAGTAGATGATTTCGCCTGGATGGATTTCTCCGATAGGTTCGATATTGGTGAGCAAGACGTAAGGGCCGTCGAGCACGGCGACAGTAATTGCTTCGAAGACAGGTTTGCGATTCTGTGCCCATGCTACGAGTTCGTAGGTGCCTGGAACAAGGTCGGCTGGCAGCGTAAGATGGGCCTCGCCAGCCTCGTTGGCATAGGCGGCACAGATTAGACTATGATTTTCTTGGGAGGTGATGGCTACATAGGCGTGGGGGACGGCTTTGACCGTATAGCTGCTGGAACTGACTGAGATGACGGGGGAGAATTCCAGCGTCATTTCGGCGGCGGGGCTGAGCCATGGCATCAGCGAGGGGTCGCCAAAGAGTTCGTATATCTCCCAATAATATAAATTGTAGGTGCCATACATTTCTACTGCCATATTGCCTGCCACGTTGATGGAGCCTGCGGTAGTGTGCCAAGCCGAATAGCTTTCGCCGTGGGTGTGGAATAGACGGTCGTACATGCCTAGATGCGAGGCCTCATAGTTGGTGTTCATGGTGTTAGAGATGTTGCTGCGTAAGCCTACAGCCCAACAGAAATCTTGAGGCCAATAGGTGGAGTTGGTGGCGCCGAAATAGGCTACGGCGCCTGCGTTGCCTCCCTTGCGGAGTAAGGCTTCGCCAAGACAGGCATCGCTGTAGTTGGTGTTGAACTTGCCCGACAGGCAGCAGTTGCCCACCATGATGGCGGGTTTGCCCTGATTGGTCATGTTGTTCACGTGGGAGGTGGAGAATGTGGGAGTGGACCATTCGTCATCGTATCCGTGGGCGGAATAGTTTACCCATCCGCAGCCTTCGTTATAGAGGGCACGCAGATTGTTGGCGGTGAGGGTGGTCTGAGAGCTGCCGTCCACATGCACGCCGGTGGGGGCAAAGTTAATGTTGTTCTTATAGTAGTGGACGTTGTTATAGCCGTTGCTGGCATTGATATAAGTCTTGGCGATATAGTCCATGGCAGGGTCGGCATAGCTGTATGCGTTGTCGCCCGAATAGCCGCGGTCGACACCTGCTATAAGCACGCCGTTGCCCAGATAACTGTCGTCGTCGAAGGCATAGCTTTCGTAATAGATGGTCTTTTCGATTTGAGGGGTCAACTCGGATAGTGTGCGAGCGGAGAAACGGCCCATGTAGCAGTCTGGGATGTCGTCACCAACGGTCCAAGTGGCGTAATAGAGGTCGGTCACATGTTCGTAGTCCGGCGAGGTGCAGCGGGAATTGAAGGCGGGTATCTGTTGATGGTCGCCAACGAGGAGCAAGAATGTGGGGGCGGGAAGAGTGTCGGAGGCGTTGGTGTAAAAACTTTTGGTATAGTTGGCTATAGAGGTGGATGAGGTGCCCACGGCGGCATCGCCAGTGTAGCCGACGGTGACGATGAAACCTTGGCGTTTTTTCCATGCAATGAAGCTGTCGAGGGCTCCGCGGAAGCTGTTGTGTGCGACGATAAGATAGTGTAGCGGGGCATCATTGCGGACACTCTTGCTGCCGGGCAGGGTGTTGAGAGTGCCGTTGCCGAGGGCGAAGTCGGGCGAATGATAGCGGCTGTGTAACGTTTGTGTGGCAGCTACGTCGCAGCCCCGATAGGTGAGGGTGATGGTCATGGAGGTAATCATCTGCATTTCACCCGAGACGGGGTTATAGGAAATAGGAGATATGCGTAGAATGGCGAGGTTGCGGTCGCGACCGATACCGAGCTTCTCGACCCATGCGGCGGGAGTGTCCGTGAATGCATCGGTGGCATAAAACGCACTATCTATCACAAAGGGCAGAGGTTCCCGATTTGCTTTGCTTGGAGCGGGCTGTACAGGTATCATGGGGTATTTGAGCGGGTTTAGTCCGCGTGTATGGATATTCGACACGCTGACTTCGACATCCTCGCACAGAGGAATCTCTATCATCTGCGATATGTGGGGCAGATTGGGCCTGCCGATATGGGTGGATGGGGTCGCGCCAGACATCCCGACAACCGTATAGGTGTTGCTGTCCACCTCGGCAATGTTGAGGCTAGGCTGCGGTGCCGTGAAGGTGTATATGGCTTGAGAGTAGTCGCTGCGGTCGACGGTCAAGGTCTGTGCCCATCCGTGCGACAGTCCCAACATGAAGATGCCCAGCAATAGGGCGGTGAATCTTTGTTTCATATCAATAGTCTTGTTATTATAGTATGTATCTATTTTTTATTTTTTATTGCTTGTATTGTCAGAAAAATAGTTCCACGGGTCGGGTGCCGTGATGCAAACAGTCTCGTGGCGGATGGGGTGCTCAAACTGGACGCTATAGGCGTGGAGTGAGATACTTCCGTCTGGGTTGGAACGTGGAAACCCGTATTTAAGGTCGCCCTTGATGGGGCAGCCCAGATTGGCGAGTTGGCATCGAATCTGATGGTGGCGGCCGGTGTGTAACATTATTTCCAGCAGGTGGTATCCGCCAGCCGACGTTGCCAGCACACGATAGTCGAGCATGGCCAGTTTGGCTCCTTCGGCATTAGGATTGTTGGTTACGAAGCTTTTGTTAAGACGTTCGTTGCGCACAAGATGGTCTTCTAAATGACCCTGCTGCTGTGGCGGCATAGTCTTGACGACTGCGTGATAGCACTTTTTGAAGTCGCGGCTCTTCACCAATTCGTTCATACGCCCCAGTGCCTTGCTAGTCTTGGCGAAGATGACCACTCCACTCACGGGACGGTCCAGACGGTGAATTACTCCACAAAACACATTGCCGGGCTTGGCATCGCGCTCCTTGATGTAGTTCTTTATCTCCTCTGCTAGACAACGGTCGCCAGTTTTGTCGCCTTGCACTAGTTGTCCCGGTAGCTTGTTGATGGCTATCAGGTGGTTGTCTTCGTATATTATCTGGTTGGAGAGGAACATTTGGGCTGGTGGTTCTATTCGATGGGAGGTTGTGTGATGGTGCAGATGGGTGAGATGGCGTTGCGCACCGTATCTTGTAGGTCGACGTCGATGGTGAAGTGCTTAGGCACGAATAGGTCGATGCGCGATCCGAATTTGATGAAACCCATCTCCTGGTTCTGTTTCACCCTTTCGCCCTCGCGGGCATAGCAGACGATGCGTCGCGCCATTGTGCCGGCAATCTGTCGTATCATTATCTTCTGCCCGTTGTCGAGCCGAAGTCCCACCGAAGTGCGTTCATTCAAAACGCTGCTCTTGGGGTAGGAGGCAACGAAATAATTGCCGCGATGGTACTTGCAATACTCCACGGTGCCGTCGCAGGGGTAGCGGTTCACATGCACGTCGGTGCCGTTCATAAAGATGCTAATCTGTATGCACTCCTCTTTGATGTACTCTTTCTCCAGAGTCTCCTCGATGGTGACAATCACGCCGTCGGCTGGGGCGATGAGGCGGGTGCTGTCCTCAGTGAAGATGCGTCGCGGTATGCGGAAGAACATCGCCACCATCACCCAGAAGCCTAGCAGGATGGTCATAAACAAATAGTGGAACACCGTCCAGTGCTGGACAAAGAATATCATCAGCAGGTATATCACCATCACCACGGCGAACATACCTAGGATAAGTTTTTTTCCTTCTCGATGGATATACATGGTACGTTGATATGATATTATTAAAAGACGGTTGCAACGGCTATTAGCGTTGCAAAGGGGATAATCATCAGTAGGCTGTCGAAGCGGTCAAGGAAGCCACCATGCCCCGGCATGATATTGCCAGAATCTTTTAGACCGACCGAGCGTTTGAGCATCGATTCAACCAAGTCGCCAAGAGTGCCGATGATGCTGCATACCAATGCCAGCAACAGCCAGAAAGGCCAACCAACCTGATGATAATGAATAGGGTTGAACAGCGGACCGACTAGTATGCCCACTGCCACACATGCTGCCACGCCTATGGCGGTGCCCTCCCAAGTCTTACCCGGTGAATGCTTGGGCCACATCTTGTGTTTGCCTAATAGCGAGCCTCCCATGTAGGCGAAACTATCATTCACCCACACCATGATGATACACATCATAAGGATGTTGCACTCGTAGTGCAAAAACGACATTAGTCCTAAAGGGATGGCACAATATACGACTGGGAGCAGCGTGTGGAGTACGTCACCAAAAGGATGCTCTGAGTTGCGCCACAACTCACAGGCCAGTACTATAGGCATGGCTACAAAGAGTAAGATCCCCATGGGTATTATAAGGCTATAACTGAAGTTGGTAACTGCATCATTCTCGATGTCTGTGATTATAAGACTGAGCGTAAGCACCATCGCGCCCGTGAAGAAATAACCCAGCGGCTTGTTGGGATGGTTGTTTTGCATTTCGGCAATGCGGTAGTATTCGAAGGTACAGCCCAGTGCTACGAATAGGGCAAAGGCCGTTAGGATGAGTATGCCTATATTGTTGTTGCCAATCAGCCGTCCGCTATATATCGAGCCGATGAAAAGAAGCGCATACACAGTTGCGCTGGCTGTTCTAATCCAAAAGGTTTTCATTGTCTTGTTGTTCGGCGGGTTGTTCTATTTTCTTCTGTTCTTCGCGCTGTTTCTCCAAGTCGGCTTCGCGAGGACCGTAGATGCGTTCTAGGTCTTCGCGGAAGAGCACCTCTTTCTCATACAGCTGTCCTGCCAGCTCGTCCATCTGGGCACGGTGGCCGAGGATAATGCTCTTAGCGCGGGCGTAGGCTTCTTCGACTATGCGTTTCACCTCCTTGTCGATAGTCTCAGCGGTTTTTTCAGAGAAGGGTTTGGTGAAGCCGTACTCATTTTGTCCGGAGGAGTCGTAGAAGCTGATGTTGCCCAGTTCGGGGCTCATGCCGTAGTAGACCACCAACGACTGTGCCATCTTCGTAGCGCGTTCTATGTCGTTGAGGGCTCCAGTGCTTATCTTGCCAAAGAATATCTCCTCAGAGGCGCGACCTGCCATCAGG
>JAEEIS010000226.1 GCA_016281475.1 Bacteroidales bacterium | reverse complement strand
GTTATGCAAGGATAACGAGAATGTCGAGAATATGTTATGTGTTGTGTCACAAATATTTATCAACAAACTGTGGGCGAATTTGTTCATTTCGCACAATTTCCACGCGGCTCGCACGGTGGCCTGTTAATAACTCCGGCCAAATTGTTCATTCCGTACTATTTTTCAAAATTTTCATGCGTTTGCCCTGTCCTATAAGAAACGATTTTTTTGAGATAAAAAAAAAATAATTATCTTTGCATTGTCAGTTAGTTTACTTTTTTACTCAAGAAACGCTCGTAATATATATATATATCAACTATCTGTGCCAAACAGAAAAAAAGAAGTAAAAATGAAAAAAAAATCATTAACATTTTTGCTATGCCTAATTGCAAGCCTAACCGCCCTTGCCCAGTCGGGGTGGATTTCTACAACACGATTGCCAGGAGACATAAGAGAAACTATTGTCAGACGGTATCAGGCAGACTACTCCATTAGTCACATTCAAACTACTAAAGGTCACTATTTTGCATGGTCAGACAACCAGACTAGCATAATACTTGTAGGGATTGATTCCAGCTACAAAGTAACCGATTTCGAGATATCGGGAGATATCGTATGTTTCTGTGGAGCATACGATTATGGACCTAATATGTATGGATTTGTCGGATGGTTTTCCATCCCCCATCTATTTGGGGGCACTGACAACTATCATATATTCAGTACTTCATTTTTGACATTAATCCAATCTCCAGACATCTATACCCATTCGCATGTGACTGCTTTCAATGACTTGACAATATTTGAGAACATAGAAGACCAATTGGGTCGGGTACATATAGCCCTTGTTGGAAGAGATGCCAAATGGAGACCGTGTGTGGCTGAATTAAAAGGTTTCTTCGGTACCAGCAACTGGGCGTATACAACGGGAGCGTCCGATGTCTCCGACGGGACATTGGACCAAATTGTAGCAACTGACAATTACATCGTGGCTGCCGGAGCCATGCCCGATGGTATGAGCATGCCGCTGAGAATATTCCATAAGACAGCCATGTTCACATCCTATCCGATATTGGGCGATATAATGCACAGATACCTTGCATCCTCGTCCCAGCCATGTAGCTATCCTACGAACAATTACAACGGTTTCAAGATGACACACACAAACGGAGACACCGTAGCCACATTATCCTTATTTTACGATGCCTCCTACCTAAATAGCGACGGGTTTGTCACGCATATCATCAATGCCTCTGGCACCGCATACGATCCAGATGGATCGCCATGCGCTAGTAGCCGAATAGAATATAATCCTTATGGCTCCTATGCTGTTAATAGACTTACATATAGCAATACAAACAACATTTTGAGAGGTCTGGCATGGAGCAATAACCCCCTTACGGGCACAACCTCGATGATGGGAGAGCAGGCATATCCCTTCATTGCTTCAAAAGACTATTTCTCTAGAATAGGATACTATTTCTACCACCACGACAACTTCTTTAGTCCGTCAGGATACATTGCATTCGGTAGAAACGAGTCGACACTATCCGAACTGGCGATAATCGCCCGACACCTTTCTTCAACAAATAATTCAGTTTGCGGGGTCGGAATAAGTGTTCCCACAATAGATGGGGCTTTCTACCTAAAGAACAATAAATCCCCATTAACTTGTTACTCCGACATTTTTAGTTTTGACGACCATGTCCCATTAAGCATATATGAACTCCCTCTCATAAAAGATTGCATTGAAAATTAGAAAACTGACAATACCATGAAAAAAATAGTTTTAACTCTACTGACCGTGATGGCCATACCGCCTGCCACGGCACAGATAGACACGGTTGAGTTGCCCATGACACCTCCGCCAGATTACTACCCTTCAAGCACACTCTGGATGGCTGACGACCCTTCGGCAAGCCATTTAGTAATAAGTAAACCAGAGCATGAATTCGTTGTTGTAGATGCCTATGAATTTACTCTAGAGAAACCTGGCGACTCGTTGCGGATAGTGGGGTTGGCTGGTATTCTTGACACGTTATGGTATAGTTACATCCAATACCCCCCTGACTCAACTAATATGGATGCACGTGTGCCAGAATACCTGTGCCTATACCAACCAAGACCAGACACCATGATACTGAAAAAGAAGGTATGCTATACTGACCGGGACCCTAAGTGCAGAATAAAACTCCTTACGACAATGTATGACCAATACCGCTCTTTCGACGTATGGCAATATCCAGGGCTGTACGAGGTTTATTTCGACGACACGATTACCGTATATGACTCTTTCTGTATCGGAAATACCCATTACAACAACCTTTGGACTAACGCTCCCGTATCCCCAATCCCGGTTCAGACGGGAAAATACGTTATGCATTCAACACCGTTTGGATATTACGAAAGAGATTCAATTAGCCAACGGATGTTGCATACTCCGCATCCCGGAGACACTAGCTGGGAATTTTTTCCAAAGAAGCTTTTCTTTTGCGGTCTCTTTCCCATTATCGATACGACAAGTATGAGCTTTCATGACCCAGACACGGGACATGGAGGGAACACAACGAGAATAAATCCGTTGGCAGACCAGTACTCCTACCTTATACCCAATCCCACCACTGACCACACCGTGATATATTCCTCCTTCCCCATACGGAGCGTGGCAATATTTGACCCCGCAGGACGTTGTGTCATGCGGCGGAAGGTAGATGACACTTCCATTCAGATAAGTCTTGCCGGATTTGCCAAAGGGTGCTACAACGTGGTCATACACACCTCCGCTGGCCGTACCGTGAAACGGTTGCTGTTGCAGTGACTTTTGAAACAAATATATGAGCAAAGAGTATTTCCCACAGATTGGACACATTTCCTACGAGGAGGCCAAACCCTACTTCTATATCGAGGAGGTTGACGACCACGAGTATCTTGCCAACTTGGTGAAAGTCACCTGTGCTTCATTGCCCGAGCCGAAGCCAAAAGTACCAAAAGGCAAAAAGAAATGATTTTTTGTGACTGTCTGCAATATTATTTCCATAAGGACGTTATCCAACCGATACTTTTAAAGCGATGAAAACTGTTTCGCACATAATGATTGCCCTCTCCACGCTGATACTGTTGCTGTTTGGCAGCGGTGGTATTGGTTGGCAACGTTGTGCCTGCACAGGAAAGGTGAGTCTGGTGCTGCCTACTCAGCACGACTGTTGCAAAAGAGGCAGCAAATGTATGACGGTGACGATAACACACCTATCAACTGCCGACCTGCAACAAGAGACTTCAACACCCACAGCCCAAACGTCCGACTTGTTTGGAAATCTTTTTGCTATTCCCAATACTCAACACCCAACTCCTATCTCACAATTCTTTGCCCTACCTACAGGGCACATTTATTGTTCCCCACCTGGATGGACGGATAGTAGAAATATGGTGATGAGGGTTTGACACAATTCTGCAAATGCGTTAATTCGTTAACGTGTTAATTCGTTAGTCTAAAAGATTGACACATTAACATATTCCCACATTAACACATTCAAAGAAACTAACTGTCAAACCTTATTTTCAATGAAACAAATCGTTAGCATTATTTTTTTACTTTGTGCCAGTATGGTACTACAGGCACAGAAAACCGATACACTCACACGAAAGACGCTCAATGAAGTGCAGGTGAAGAGCGCCGCCGCAGGCGTGTCACGGCTTGGCGGGGCGGAGAACGGCATCGTGGTGGGGCAGGAGGAGCTGTTTCGCGCAGCCTGCTGCAACCTGGGGGAGAGCTTTGTGGCGAACCCGAGCGTGGACGTGAACTACAGCGATGCCGCCGTAGGGGCACGGCAAATCAAGCTGCTGGGACTGAGCGGCGAATACGTGCAGATGCTCGTCGAGGGGCTGCCGACCTTCGCAGGAGCGGCAACGCCCTACGAACTGGGCTATGTGCCAGGGGCATGGATGCAGAGCATCTCGGTGAGCAAGGGGGCCGCGTCGGTGAAGAGCGGTTTCCAAAGCATAACGGGTCAGATTGACGTGGAATATATCAAGCCGGATAAAGACCCGGTGTCTGGGCAGACATTAAAATCGAAGGGCATGGGTATAGATATTAACTTATACACCGACAGCCGATTGAAGACAGAAGGAAACGTGGTGGCAAGGGCACACCTGAACAAGTATCTGAGCACCGAGCTGCTACTGCACGGCGAGAAGGACTGGATGCACCACGATGCCGACAATGACGGCTGGCACGACTATCCTGGCATCAGTCAGCTGCATGTACAGAACCGATGGAAATACCGTCGAGGACGTTATATCTTCCACGGAGGAATAGGTATGGTGAGGGAGAACCGCGACGGAGGCCAGCTGGTGACTTTTACGGAGAATCCCTACCGTGTGCTGCTGGACGCGAACCGCTACGAGGCGTATATGAAGCACGCGCTGCTGCTGGACAAGGAGCATAACACCAACATTGCCCTGATGGCGAACGGGAGCCTGTATGACCTTGCGGGGACTTTCGGAAGCAAACAATATGATGTGGAGCACAAGGACTTGCACACAAAGCTGATTTTCGAACACGAATTTTCGGACAAGCACCAGCTGTCGACAGGGCTGAGCCTATGGATGCAGAGCCGTGACGAGGGATTATGGTCGGAAGCCATGACAGACTGGATTCCGGGAGCCTATGCGGAATATACGTTCAAGCCTTCGTACCGCCTGACGATGATGGCAGGGCTGCGGGCGGACCACAGCAACCGCTACGGGATGTTCTATACCCCACGCCTGCATGTGAAATGGATGGCGACGGACTGGGTGACGCTGCGCCTGTCGGCAGGCAAGGGGTACCGTATGCCCCACGCACTGGCAGAGCACCATTATCTTTTGGCATCGGGACGCAGCCTCGAACTAAGCCAGGAGCAACAAATGGAAGAGGCTTGGAATAGCGGTATTTCGGCAGCGTTCTACGTGCCTGTGGGCGAGCAGACGCTGAAACTGAACGCGGAGTACTATTACACCTACTTTATCAACCAATTGGTGGTGGACTACGACAGCGACCCTTCCCGTATTAGGCTTGTGAATTTGGAGGGTCCCTCCTACTCCAACACGGTGCAGGTGGACGCGTCGATGGATTTCGACGAAGAATTGTGGGAGGTGATGGCGGCACTGCGCCTGAACGACGTGAAATGCACCTACGGCGGGGTGCTGATGGAGAAGCCGCTGACCTCGCGCTACAAGGGACTGCTGACCGTGGCATGGAAGCCCTACATGGGACTGTGGCGTGTGGATGCCACGCTGCAGCTGAACGGTGGCGGACGGATGCCTACCCCCTATCTGCTCGAAGACGGCACCCCCTCGTGGGACGAGACCTTCCCCGCCTACCCACAGCTGAACCTGCAAGTGACACGCACGTTCAGACACTTTTCCATCTATGTGGGTGGCGAGAACTTGACCAACTACCGCCAGCCGCATCCCATCATCAATGCCGCCGACCCGTGGAGCGACACTTTCGAGCCGACGGTGATTTGGGGACCTGTGCACGGGATTATGGCGTACGCGGGAATACGAATTGAAAAGTGAAAATTGAAAACATACATACCCCGGCCTTACGGCCACCCCTCTGAAGAGGGGACGCTGACGCACAACATATCAACATATCAACGAATAAACACAAAAAAAAATGAAACAAATACTTGTTATTTTAACCGCATTGATGATTGCCTTCGGAGGCAAGGAACTGCGTGTGCTGACAGTGACCACCACTCCCGAGATGCACTGCCAAAGCTGCGAAAAGAAAATCAAGGAGAACATCCGCTTCGAAGCGGGCGTGAAGAAGATTGAGACCAACTTGGAGAAACAGCTGGTTGTCATCACCTACGACCCCGCCAAGACCGACGCGAAGCAGCTGACAGAGGCATTTGCGAAGATTGGCTACAAAATTAAAATTATCAGCGACGAAGCCGCACCTGCTAAACGCAAAGGCAAGAAAAGGGCATAGAGTCACTCGCCGTATTCAAGACCATCTTCGGCAGCGACATCAAGGCTGTCGTATTGCGTGTCGTATTCGTACACACGATGCAAGTGTTGCAATTGTTTTTGCCTTAGCGCCTCCTCCACACGGTCGGCGCAATCGGTGAGATGCTTGCGCACCTCGCTTTCCCAAAAGCGGAGGACTGTCCATCCCATGGTGCGGAGACGCAGATTGACACGGTGGTCGCGAGCCATGTTGCGCTCAATCTTGGCATACCAGAAGTCGCGGTTGCTCTTGATGCGCTGACGCTCGGTCTGCCAGTTGCGGCCATGCCAAAACTCGCCGTCGACAAACACCGCCACCTTGCGATTCTTGAAACAGATGTCGGGACTGCCGGGCACAGTGCGAAGGTTCTTGCGATAGCGGTAGCCACGACGCCACAACTCGCGGGCAAGTATCCGCTCGGGCTTGGTGCCGCTACTGCGGTTGCCCTGCATGCAACGTCGGCGTTGCTCGGGAGTGAGGCGGTCGGACATGAATTAAAAATTATAAATTGAAAAATGAAGGGTGTGACAATTATTTTTCAATTTTCAATTTATCACGGATGGCTTTGCAAAGTTGGTCGGGGCAGGAGGTTGTCTTCCATCCACAACGGATGCCTTCCAAGCGGTCCAGCACATCCTCCACTTTCATTCCCTCCACCAAACGACCTACGCCTTGCGTGTTGCCGTCGCAACCGCCTATGAATTGGACATTATGGAGACGTCCATCTACAATCTCGAACTCGATGGCTTCGCTGCAGGTTTCATGGGTTTTGTAGAAATGTTTCATTTTGGATAGAGATAATAAAGAGAATAGGGGTTATAGGGGTTTGTTAACTGAATAGTTCTCTGAAAGCTTCTTCGATGACGCTGACTGCCACTATCTTGATGGGATAGCGGGAAGCGTCGATGCCTTTGGCGTCGTATTTGGATACAAATATCTTCTCGAAGCCTAGACGGGCCGCCTCGCCGATGCGCTGCTCGACACGGCTGACGGGACGCACCTCGCCACTCAGCCCTAGTTCGGCGGCAAAGCAGTAGCGCGGAGATATGGGCATGTCGACATTGCTGCTGAGGATGCTGCAAGCTACCGCGAGGTCCATGGCAGGGTCGTTGACGCGCACACCGCCTGCCACATTGAGAAAGACATCCTTGGCACCCAGTTTGAATCCACATCGTTTTTCCAGCACTGCCAACAGCATATTCATCCTCCTCATGTCGAAGCCGTTGGCGTTGCGCTGGGGAGTGCCATAGACGGCGGTGCTCACGAGCGACTGCACCTCGATGAACATGGGTCTGGCTCCCTCCAATGTGGCCGCCACCGCAGCACCGCTGAGCTCTTCGTCGCGATGCGCCAATAACAGTTCCGATGGGTTTGCCACCTCTTTCAGTCCATTGCCACGCATCTCGAAGATGCCCAGTTCGGCGGTGGAGCCAAAGCGGTTCTTCAGCACGCGGAGGATGCGGAAGCCGTAGTTGCGGTCGCCCTCGAACTGGAGTACCGCGTCCACGATATGCTCCATCACCTTGGGACCTGCCAGCGTGCCGTCCTTGGTGATATGGCCAACGAGCAGCACCGGCACCCCGTTCTCCTTGGCATAACGTTGAAACTGAGTGGTACACTCCCTTATCTGCGACAAACTGCCCGCACCCGATTCGATAGCCTCGGTGCTGACGGTCTGTATCGAGTCCACTATCAGCAGGTCGGGCTCCACCCCTGCCACATGTTCAAAGATACGCTCCATCGAAGTCTCGCTCACCACATACAGTTCTCCCTTCGCCTCCCCTATCCTATCGGCACGCATCTTGATCTGCTCCTCGCTTTCCTCGCCGCTGACGTACAATATCTTTCGGTCGACGGCAGCCATCGCCGTCTGCAGTAGCAGCGTACTCTTGCCGATGCCCGGCTCGCCACCCAGAAGCAACAAACTGCCTGGTACTATGCCACCGCCCAGCACCCGGTCGAACTCCGCACAGCGGGTCGGCATACGCTGAGTTTCGCTATACACCACATGCTGTATCAACTTGGGCTCGCTGGCCTTTGCGCCTGCCTTGCCCTTAGTCTTGGCTGGCTTGTCGCGGTACACCACCTCCTCGTCAAAGGTGTTCCACTTGCCGCAGGCAGGACATTTGCCCAGCCAACTGCTCGACTGATAACCGCACTCGCGACAGTAAAAATATGTTCTAGATTTTGCCATAATTCTGTTTATAATTATCTAATCTCTCGTTCAGCAGGTCGCACAACGCCTGCGGCTTCATAGTCAGTGCCGAAGCCGCGATGTTCTCCTGCGCACCTGTCAGCCCTATATTCAAGCGTCGCGCAGAACGTTCCGTCCTTGAGGTACCCTGCAATCTACGGCGTTCCTCTCGCTTGTTGAGATGCACAGCAATTAGCTCCTGTCCACACAATTCGACCAATTTAAATTTCTTCACCTCATCAAATCGGTATTTCGACCGCCTCCACAATGATGTACACACAACCTTGTCGACCATTACCACTATCGCCGGTCGGCCTGACAGTCTCTCCCACAATGCCAACAAAGGGAAGAACAAACCCAATACCCCAAAGAAAATCATACCAAACCAAAAAATCCAATTCCCTCTCAAAGCGGGGTCACCAATAATAAGCCACGCAAACAGTCCCACGAATCCCAGCGACACCAATATTGCCCACCAAGCGTTGCCTCCCCATGGGGTATGGTATATTCTAACCTCGTTAGTAGTGTTGCAATAAGCAGTAGTCATCACTAACAATAACGCCCTATAGCGTTAATTATTGTGTTAATAGGTATCTATATTTAATATCCATCCTCTTCCATTATCACGATGAAACCCTGTCTATGTTAACGAACAAGGCGTACAGAACACCCTGCCCTGCGATTGATTGCTGGGCATTCATCAAATCTCCATAATATATAGTAGTCGTAGAAAATTAAACCGAGCGCGGCGGACTCATAATAGTCGTCTTTTGTGGACGACCAATAGTTTCCAGTCTGGTTGCAATCCATTACACTCGTTCCGGATCGATTGTCTGCCGCAGGCAGAAACACCGCACCCGCAGCCTCCATCGCTGCCCACTGAGTGAGCGTGTAGCTGTTACGCGTCCAATCAGGAAAAGGTCTATATACTTCGTACTCGGAGAACCCTGGGGTGAATGTACATCCTGCGGGCAGAGTCCACCAGTCGGGCAGGATAATTAACCCACCCACTCCGTTGATGTTACCCGTGCCACGTTTGGAAGTAGCACTAATGCGGGTGTTGAGAAGATATTCCCACTCTGCGCTAGTCAAAGTGCGCCAGCCACTGCCAGCGGTGTTGCCCCCATTGATGATGGCATTGTTGCCCCAGTCGGCAAATATGGGATAGTAGGAGGGGTCTTCTGATGCCAAAGTAGGATTATTGCCCGTTCCCCATCCAAAGAGGTCTATCCAGCCGCTGTAGGTGGGACTGATATTGCTGTTATTATTACCAACATAGTCATACTGGTGTTCGGCAAAACGCCATGTGTCGGTGCTTGCCTGATACTGTAAGTTGCCTTGCGAGAAGAACACCCTTTGGATTTTGCTCACCGAGAATGCGCCTGACAGCACACCATCAACTGATGGCGGATCTGGTGGGTCTTCCCCATCCCACTTATCCACCGTCAGGCTCACCGTTTCTATTCTGCCCAACTGGACCGACATCCGTTTCTCAAACGTTGCACTCCGACCATTTGTGGAAAAGAGGGTAATGGTCACATCGTCTTCATCAAATTTTGGTACCACAATGTAGTAGACGTATGAATTATCACTCCCATTGCCTATAATAGGTCTATTTGCGGTAGGAAACACCAACGACACATCGTGCCATACAGCTGTAGCCACAATAGGCGATACTACATAAATATAGTCATTCTGACTTCCCGTCACGCTGGCACGGCTCTGACCGCTAATGTAGGCGGTTCCAGCAGTAACGGTGATGCGACCAAGTGCGACGTCTTCATCCCTTCTGTTGGTAATCACCACCTTGATGAGCGAGCAGAGATTATGGAACTTCAGGCTCTTGTTCGACGAGAACGCTCCCATCGGAACCTTCACCTTTTGTTCACCAAGGTCGTCCACCTCATACTGCTGTTCACGAGGCAGCTTGACAAAATAAATGTTGCTTACGCCAGATATATCTACTTTTTTCCCCAGAATGTCGGCGGGGTATATAGCTCGGTAATTGTCGGCTTCCACCACGTCGGTTATCTTTGCCGATAAGCCATGTGCCGCACTGGTGGTGCAGGACTGATTGTTCACCCAAACCAAGTCATTGTTATGCCAAGGGAGTGCCACATCGTCGATATTGTTCCAACCATTGTCAATCTGAACAAGCAATGTACCGGGCTCGTAGTCCTTCTTGCAGCCCGCCAGCACAACCACTCCTATCATAAGGCCAACTATCACTATTTTATACATACCCTTCATATTATATTTATTTTTAGGGTGTAGTGTTCATACGCTCTATCCAATCAAAACTCGTCAACCACCTTGTCCACCCGATACAGCTTGTCGCCACGGTGCAGGGGTTCGGTGGTCTTCACGCTGAAGACATCGCCCTGCTTCACTTCCGACACCGGCTGTGCGCTGTCGCCAAGCCTAAGTTCCTCTACCGTGGCGCGATAGACACCTGTGGTCTGCCCTATCACCATCAAGTCTTCTCCTACCTTTAGGTGCTCGGATGTCTCAATCTTCATCTCCGCCACCTGCGGGCGGGTGTAGTAGTTGGTCACCTTGCCGAGATAGACCTTGTTCTCAGTCGCCTGCGAGCCGTAGCGTTCGCTCCACTCGCCCATCTTGCGGCCGAGATAGTAGCCGTCCCAAAAGCCGCGGTTGAACACGGTGGCAAGCCGTTCGGTCCATCCTGCTATCTTCTCCTGCGTGTAGCTGCCCTCCGCAATGGAGTCCAACGCCTCTCGATAGCACTCCACTACTGTCTTCACGTAGTCCGCACTACGACCACGCCCCTCAATCTTCAACACTCGCACGCCGGCATGGACTATCTTGTCCAAGAAGCCGATGGTGCACAAATCCTTGGGCGACATGATGTACTTGCCCGACACCACCAACTCGGTATCGCTCTCCAAATCCTTCACCAGATACTCGCGGCGGCACAGCTGCAGGCATGCACCGCGGTTGGCACTATAGTTGTACTCGTCGAGACTCAGATAGCATTTGCCACTTACGCTCATGCACAACGCCCCATGAGCAAACACCTCCACCTGCACCAACTCGCCCTTGGGACCACAGATGTCGTTGTCGCGGATAAACTGGGTAATCTCCGCCACCTGCCGCAAGGGCAGCTCGCGTGCCGTCACCACCACATCTGCCCATTGGGCGAAAAACCTAACCGCCTCCACATTCGAGATGTTGCACTGCGTGGAGATATGCACCTCCACCCCGATACTATGGGCGTAGATTATCACTGCCATGTCGCTGGCAATGATGGCACTGATGCCAGCATCCTTGGCTGCCTGCACCAGCATGCGCATCTCCTCCAGCTCGTGGTTATAGATGATGGTATTCACCGTCAGGTAGGTGCGCACGCCTGCCTCGCGACAGATGTCGGCGATGCGCCGCAAGTCCTCCAGCCTGAAATTGGCAGCCGACCGCGACCGCATATTCAAGTTGCCCACCCCAAAATAGACCGCGTCGGCACCCGCCTGCAAGGCGGCACGCAGACTCTCGTATGATCCCACAGGAGCCATTATCTCAATTCTTTCTGCACTATTCATCAACATTCGTTTTTATTATGATTGAAGATGCAAAAGTACGAAAAAAAAACAAGTTTTCATTTTTTTTTGTAACTTTGCATTTGCTTTTTGCCATGACAAATATCATGCGAAAAGTTGATTTATTGGCAATTAATAGAAATCAAAACCATATAAATAGTTAATGATATGCAGGTACCCATTGTAGGAGCACTCATCAAGTCGGTTGCAGAGATAAACAGCATCCCAACAGAGACGAAGAAGAGACATACCAACCCCATTCGCGCCCAGCAACGCGAGTTGCGCAAGCTGCTACGTCGTGCCCAACACACCGCTTTTGGCGAAAAATACGGATTCTCCGAGATATTGCGATCTGGCAACATCACCGAAGAATTCCGCAAGCGGGTGCCGGTGTTCGACTACAACAAGATGCACCGCGAATGGTGGTACCGAAACCTGAAAGGCGAGCGCAACGTGGCGTGGAGGGGCAAGGTGAAATACTTCGCCCTCAGCTCGGGCACCTCGGAAGCCTCCAGCAAGTTTGTCCCCATCACGCGGGCCATGCTCAACAGCATCACCCGGGCGGGCACCCGACAGTTCCTCTCCACTTCGCAATACAACTTCCCCGCCTCATTCTACGATTCCGGCATCCTCTGCATCGCAGGCAGCACCGACCTGCAATATTACCCCGAAGGAAAATACTATGCTGGCGACCTCTCGGGCATCTCGGCGGGAAGAATCCCCAAGTGGTTTGAGTTTTTCTACAAACCAGGGCAAGAAATCTCGCAGATGAAAGACTGGAACGAGAAACTCGACAAGATGGTTAAAGCTGCCCCCACGTGGGACATCGGAGTGCTGGTGGGAGTGCCGGCATGGGTGCAGATACTGCTGGAACGCATCGTCAAGGAATACAAGTTGAAGAACATCCACGAGATGTGGCCAAACCTGCTGGTATATGTGCATAGCGGTGTGGCCTTTGCGCCATACGAGAAGAGTTTTGAGCGGCTGTTTGGCAAGGAGGTATTGTTTGTGGAGAGCTACCTTGCATCAGAAGGCTACATAGCCTATCAAGTGAACCTCAAGCGGCGCAAGATGCAACTGCTGGTGGACAATGGTATCTATTTCGAGTTTGTCCCTTTCAACGAGGACAATTTCGACGAAGAAGGAAACATTCGCCCCGACTGCCAGACGCTAACGCTGAAGGAAGTGAAGGCAGGACGCGACTACGCGATACTGCTCTCCACCTGCGCCGGTGCATGGCGTTACTTGATTGGCGACACGGTGAAATTCTCCAACATCAAGCACGGCGACATGATGGTGACAGGACGCACCAAGCAGTTCCTCAGTTTGGCCGGCGAGCACCTGTCGCAAGATAATATGAACCGCGCAGTGGAGATGCTGGCAGAAGAAATGGGCGTGGACATCTGCGAGTTTACGGTGGCAGGCATACGACACGATTCGATGTTTGCCCACCACTGGTACCTAGGTACCGACAATCCGCTGGACGCACAGGAGGCCATCAAAAAGATCGACGGCTACCTTTGTGAGTTGAACGACGACTATCGCGTGGAGCGACAGGAGGCAGTCAAGCAGCTTTTCATCGATGTGCTACCCACGCAAGTGTTCTACGACTTCATGCGCGAGCGGCTGGGCAAGGCGGGCGGTGCCAGCAAATTCCCCCGTGTGCTCAAAGGCGAACGCTACGAGGCTTGGAAAGAATACCTTGAGAAATTAAAAATTAAAAATTAATATTTTAGCTGACGCATCCAGTCTTAATCTCTAATAATATTAATTCTTAATTTTTGATTCTAAATAATTTTAATTCTTAATTTTTAATTTTCAATATGAGCTTAATAAAATCTATTTCTGGCATTAGAGGCACCATCGGCGGCAAGCCCGGCGACGGCCTCAGTCCTATCGACGTGGTGAAATTTACATCGGCTTTCGCCACTTTCTTACAACGTAATGCCAATGGCAAACGTCTCACCCTTGTAGTCGGCCGCGACGCACGACTGAGTGGCGCGATGGTCGACCGCTTGGTGGTTGGCACACTGCAAGGCATGGGCATCGATGTGATTGAGACAGGTCTTTCCACCACACCAACCACCGAGATGACCGTGATAGACAAACATGCCGACGGCGGTATCATCATCACCGCATCGCACAACCCCAAGCATTGGAACGCGCTAAAACTGCTCAACAGCCGTGGCGAATTTATCGACGCTGCCGAGGGCAACGAGGTAATCCGCATTGCCGACGCTGAAGAATTCGACTTTTGCGATGTCGACACGCTGGGACAGGTGACGGAGGACTTCGACACCATCGACCACCACATTGAGCGTGTGCTGGCACTGCCTTTGGTAGATAAGGCAGCCATTGCCAAGGCCAATTTCCGCGTCTGCGTGGATGCGGTCAATTCCACTGGCGGCATCGCCATACCGCGCCTGCTTCGCGCCTTGGGCGTGAACGACGTGGTGGAGCTCAACTGCGAGCCCACAGGCCACTTTGCCCACAATCCCGAACCCATACCACAGAACCTGACCCAAATATCCGATGCCGTGCGCAATGAGCATTGCGACCTCGGCATCGTCGTCGACCCCGACGTGGACCGTTTGGCACTGGTATGCGAAACCGGCGAGATGTTTGGCGAGGAATACACGTTGGTGAGCGTGGCGGACTATGTGCTGAGCCATACGCCTGGCAACACCGTGTCAAACATGTCGTCGTCGCGTGCCCTGCGCGATGTCACCCGCAAGTATGCCGGCTGTGAATACAACGCTTCTGCCGTGGGCGAGGTGAACGTCACCACCCTGATGCGCCAAACGGGAGCCATCATCGGTGGTGAGGGCAACGGAGGTGTCATCTACCCCGAACTGCACTACGGTCGCGATGCACTGGTAGGCGTGGCACTCTTCCTCACCCTGCTTGCCAAGAAAGGCATGAAGGTCAGCGAACTGCGCAAGACCTACCCCGACTACATCATCTCCAAGAACCGCAAAGACCTCACTCCTGACATGGACGTGGACGCACTGCTCAAGAAGGTGGCTGCCCTCTATAGTGCCAAAGCCGACTGCCAGGTGAGCACCATCGACGGTGTGAAGATTGACTTTGAAGACGGCTGGGTCCACCTGCGCAAGAGCAACACCGAGCCCATCATCCGCATCTACAGTGAGGCCCACACCGAAGTCCGCGCCAACGAGCTAGCCGAGATGGTGAAACAGATGCTATAAGACAGATCATCTCCTTTATTATACAACACCTGCCTACACACTTACAATTGCTGTAGGCAGGTGTCTATTATTTGATACACTGGCAACAGAGACTGAAGGGTAGGGCAGGTATTAAGAGGAATTCGATGCCATACAGACACACGGTCCTCAACCTTATCCACAAAGTCTTTCAATTCGTGATAGAAACCATGTTCGACCCATGTAGACGATTCCAATATTGGGGAGAAACTATCGTGACGACAAAGGTACTCCACTGAGCCGTTGTAATGTCTTATCTTCTCCCACGGAATGCCCGCTAATGACACTTCCACTGGTTGAAACGTGAGTACATCTATGCTGGGGAGGGCGTAGACACCTAAACGAGTGTGAACAGTCATACTCTCAACAGGTGCTGCCCATGAATAGCCAGTGGATAATTCTACCGTTCCCACCGCATCACCATGAGCAAGCATCAGCACCACAGTATGTTCTGCCACGAAATGCATCGACACAACCTCGGCTGCGCCAAAAAGATGTATGACCAGATCTATCGGATGGATAAAAAGATCCGTGAAGGCATCACCCTCTGGATAATGCCCCACACAATAGCGCATTGTGTAGTTATAAACCGTGTCGCCTTTTAATCGTGTCTTTAGCCTACGTATGGCAGGTGCATATCGTTTCTGCATTCCCACTTGCACATAAGAACACACCTGTTTTTGAAGATTGATTAGAGACTCGAGCTGAAGCAAGTTTTGGCATGGCGGTTTCTCAATGAATAAAGCTTTACCATGCTGCAAGACGGCCGTAGCAATACGATAATGGGCAGCAGGCGTTGCCGACACGAAGACTGCCGCCACCTCTGGATCGTCCAAAACCATGTCAAGGGAGGTTGTCGCAACAACATGTTTGAAACCAGGATTTGAATCAATAAGTTTGACTTTACGAGAGGATGTGACACAAATGTATTTTAACGGCACGTGCAAAAGATTCAGAACAGGATAAAGATTCGCCATGCTGTGACCGCCTATGCCCACAAAGGCATAATGTCGATTGCAGGAACGCGCCAACGCAGCCTCTGTTCTCAATCGGCGAGCCTGATTGATAAGTCTTCTCATCATAATTGGCAGCTCTTAAAATACTGGCGGTAAGTAACACTATGGTCTTCGCACCACCAGTAGGGACCATACAGTTTCTCCAGCATCCGCTTGGGGAGAATACGCTCGAGTGTGCGAAGCAGGATGATGTCGTACTTGCGATGGAAATTAATCCAACACCCATTGCATGTCATACCATATTGACGTTGAAGACTACAAGATGTATGGCTATTCCAAATATCGTCGAACGACTGATTGTGAATGTTGCCGAGTATACAGTCGAGGTTCTGACAGATGGGGACGTTGCCATTGGCATGAATCACAGCTTGGTTGCCTATGCTAAGGCAAGGAAGACGAAGATGACCATTGCGCCATTGGTCGTAGAGTGCCACATAGTCGTAATTCTCGCTTGTCTCATGAACAGCATGGGGTATCTGGGAAGCGAAGTCTGTTGCTACGAGAAGGTCGCTTGTCGTATCAAAGAATGCCATGGTGCCATAGATGCCAACCCGCACATCGATGTGGTGCTGCTGGGCCAAACGGATGACATATTCCATATCACCAAAGCTATTCCACGGCGACAGACAGAACATCAACGAGATAGGCACCTCGTCAGATAAGGCTTCAATCACTCTCATCACCTTTGGATAGCCGTCGCATCCCCGCATGTGGATATACGTCTGGCGGTTACCATCCAAGGAGAGGTAAAGATGTTTCGGCCAATATCGCCGCGTGAGGTCAATCAGCCTGTCGGGAGCAAGACAGTTGGAGAGCAATGTGTAGTTGGGATGGTGGTGCATAAACCAGTCGAGAATTTGTTCTGTCTGTGGGTGAAGTATAAACTCGCCACCTTCGAGTCCCACCGTAGTACAAGGTTTCACGCAGTTGCTTTGCATCACCCGCACAATATCGTCGAACGACAGATTCTCATGAGGCTTCTTCCAAATAGAACAATGCTGGCAGCGCGACTGACATGCCGTGGTGGCATAAATCATCAGTTGGCTTAGTTGCTTGTGGTGCGGATGCAGGCTGTTGTTGGCATAGAGCAGTCCGCTAGTCAGGTAATCAGTTACTTTGTACATATTGGTCTTTAGGTTTTTCCTCTATAGAGACCAACTGCGTACAAAAGACTGCACGCTCCGACAACTATAATGTATAACGTAGTCCTGTCTGGGCAGAAATGACTAAGGGGTGAACCGTGGCATAGGTGACAATGGACTGCCCACCAATAATTGTATAACTAATGCCACCCTCTACAAAGAAACCAATGTGCTCTGTCAGACGATAATGCACGCCAACTTTCACCCCTGCCATAATGTTGGGTGACTTTATTTGTTCCGACTGCTCGAAAATGGGTAGTTCTGCCACCCCATCGTTTGTCTGCCCTCCGACTACAAAACTGGTGTTTCTCTGAAGAGACAAAGGCAACTGTAGCGAGAGGTCGGCAGATAGGTGACAACCGAATCGAGATGTCATACACACATTATAGGTCACTCCGATGGGAACCTCAAGGTAAGTAACGCTCTGCCGTTCATCAATTCTGTCACGACCGACTCCAGTCTGGAAATAAGAGCGGTATTCTCCGTGAGCCATGCCCGCGTATAGGGCGAACACACTGTCTATTGCATAATGGAGCACAACTGCCATGGTAGACGGTGGCTCGTGAGATTCCGTGCGGATTATCTCGCCATCATTGTCTAATTCATTGCTTTGAGCTATTCGTATCAGTGCTGCCGCCACCTCGTCCGAGAATAGACTACTATTCTCCAACACATACCGTTTGCAGTCGCGCCAATTGGCTATTGACACGCTCTGGCCATGGTTGCTAGTAGCTGATACCGTGGGCAGCAACAATGCATGCGGTCGCTGCGTTATTTCCACTCCCGATAGCGAACGCGTCATCGCCACCGCCACCGACCATCCACTTATTGCATGAGCCGTTACTAGATTCGACTTCATGTTACCATACACCTTATTGGGCGCAAAGGTATAGACAGTATTCTCATTGCATGGGGAGGTATGTATAGTAAATGCAGTGTCGTTCTGCCGCATCGCAATAGGCTGCTCGTCCAATGCAGTGTGAGTATTACAAACCGTCATTGTAGGAATGTTAGTAATCGTCTCGGGCAACACCGTTGGCTCCCCAACCGTTGGCATTGCAGGTACACGGGCCGACAACTGAGGGTTGTCGCCTCCTTGGTCTTGAGTCATAATGAGAGGCACGACCAACAGCATGGCACACAGCAGCGGTCCAAGAATACGTCGCAACATCACACGGGCATGATACAACTGCGATGAGGAGGAATGGGGCTCAATACTCAGTGCCTGCGCAATCTCCTTGTGAGGTTTGCCCTCAATCACCGCCATGGTGAGCACCTGTCGATATCCAGTAGGCAGCCGATCTATGGCTGCCTGCAACTCCTCTGGCGCGAACGGGGGATCATATGCTTCAACGGGTACATCGAAACCTTCTATATGAGAGATTGGAATAGTTCTGCTTTCAGGCCGACGTTTCACATGGCGCAATGCCAGCCTCGTCGAAATAGCCGACAGCCAATGCTCGAACTTCTCTGGGTCGTTGAGATGGTCCAACTTGCTAAAAGCAATGAGGAAAGCGTCGTCAACAAGCTCTTCGGAGATTTCCTTGTCGTGCGTGATATGGCGACAAATGGCAAACGCACGCTGCCTATAGCGGTGGTATAACGTGTTTAGCGACTGCCTGTCGCCAGTCTTCGCCTGTTCTACCAATCGTTCCATGTCCGTCATGTCTCTTTAGAGACATTTTCTCTAAGAAAGACTGCATGGAAATGAAAAAAATCACTCTTTCGTCCGAATGTTGCTGATGCGAAGGCCTTGCACGTCGGTCTGCCACATCTCGTTCATCATCACGCCACGCGGCATGCCACTATTCGAAGATTGGAAGTACTCCTTGTGGTCTCCGGCTGCAATGAAAACATCATAATAGAGCTGGTCCTTGCCGCAGTTGCTGATGAACACGAGACAGTTGTATACACTTTCGCTGCCCTCGTACAGGCGCATTGGGCAGAAATAGCCCACTATCTGGTTTTCCAGCACAGGCTCACGGAATAGGCTGTCGCGGTCGCTAATCAGCGTATCCGACACATATTCTTTCGATACCAGCACAAACTTGCTGTTCTTCCGCTTGGGCTTTTCCAGCTCCAATACGAACTTTACACCCAATTCCAAGTCTATCGTTGTGGTAGGTTCCGACGCGGCTTTGGACAAGGCATCGCCCCATGCTCCAAGAATGCGGTCGATGTTGAAATAGAGGGTGTCCACACCGTACTCGTTTGTGTCAATCAGGAACATGTCGTAACTGTGGCCGTCGATACTCATCAATGCCTGCTTCGATGAACGGAAACCATACATGTTCATCATCATGTACTCGTGCGCTACGTTCACCACATGCATCGCCAACTCGGGCGTGAGGCCATTGCCAGTGCCGGCAATGGTGTAGAACAGCATCTGAAACTGCAACTGCGTCCGCTGCATTTCAGCCGTATCTCCTCCGAAGTATTCACATTCCATGCTCTGCCCGACAAACTTATAGTAATACGCCATCGGTTCGGCAGGGTACTTTGCAATCACAGCGTCGGCAAGCTTGACTATCTTTCGGGTGTCTTCGATGGTGGGAGCCTCGTCCTTGCGCATGATGGCGCGGATTTCGTCAAACTCATCATAATGACTATATGGCCAAAATCCATCAAGGATTGCCTGCCCATAATAGAACGTCTGCATATCCTCCAATTGGAGGGTGGTGTCAACCGCAGCAAAACGCTTGACGAGCGTGGGGTAGTAACGAGGGCTTTTCTTATCGTTGCAGTCCTTCTTTATCTGTTCGTAGTTGGGCGTGGTGTAGCCCACAATCTCGACAGCAGAGCTGTCCTGCGCCTTCGCCACATTCCAAATGAATGTAACGACCAACAACAATATCAATCGTTTCATATCAGGCTCTTTCGGGGGCAACAAGCCAAACAATCAAGTATATCCACAGGCCGAATCCCCCACACACCAAGGCAATCAGAAAGAGTATACGCACCACGGTGACATCGACACTGAGGTACTCAGCGATGCCGCTGCAAACCCCTGCGATTTTCTTGTCACGAGGGTTGCGATAGAGTTTTCTTACTTCGTCTGACATATTATTAACTTTTTTATCGGAGAAGTCGGAATGGTCGGATTATTCTTAATCTTCCGACCATTCCGATTATTCCGATTATCAATTAAATCAGTCCACGGTCTTTCAGCAGCGGGGTGACGCTGGGTTCCTTGCCACGGAAGTTGATGTACATCTGCATCGGGTCTTCGGTGTTGCCGCTCTCAAGGATATGGCGGAACTTCTTCGCCAACTCGGGGTTGTACAGGTCGCCACTCTCCACAAAGGCGGCAAAGGCATCGTGGTCGAGGATGGCCGTCCAAGTATAGCTGTAGTAGCCAGCATCGTAACCAGTGGTGAAGATGTGCTGGAAGTAGGGGCTCTTGTAGCGGCTGATAATCTCGGGGATAAGACCGATGGCATTGAGGTGCATCTTCTCAAACTCGTCGGCATTGATGGCCTGCTTGACGGCAAGGCTGTGGTAGTCCATGTCGAGCAGCGAGGCTGCCAACAGCTCGGTGTTGATGAAGCCCTGTCCGTAGGTCTGTGCAGCGGCAATCTTGGCAATCAGCTCGTCGGGGATGGCCTCGCCAGTCTGATAATGCTTGGCGTAGGTCTTCATCACCTGCGGGTTGCGGCACCAGTTCTCCATAATCTGCGAAGGCAGCTCCACAAAGTCGCGCGGCACATTGGTGCCAGCCAGCGAGGGATAGTGGCACTTGCTCAACAGGCCGTGCAGGGCATGACCGAACTCGTGGAAGAGTGTCTCGCTCTCGTCGAAGTTCAGCAGCGAAGGCTTGTCGCCCGTGGGCTTGGTGAAGTTGCACACCACCTGGATGATGGGGATGACGTTCTCTCCCTTCTGATTCACCTTCTGTCCACGGAACTCAGTCATCCACGCACCGCTGCGCTTGCTGGCGCGGGGGAAGAAGTCCATATACAGGATACCGATAACGTTGCCGCCGTCCATCACCTCGTAGGCGTGGGCCTCCTTGTTGTAGGTGGGCAGGTCGGGGTTCTCGCGGAAAGTGATACCGTAGAGCTTGGTGGCAGTGGCAAAGGCACCCTCGCGCACATTGTCAAGCGAGAAGTAGGGGCGCACCACCTCGTCGTCGAGGGCATATTTCTCCTTGCGCAGCTTCTCACTATAGTAGCGCCAATCCCAAGGTTCCAGCTTGGCGGTGGGGTCGTCGGCCTTAATCATCTTCTGATACTCGGCACACTCCGCCTTAGCCTTGTTCAAAGCCGGACGCCAAATCTGCATCAGGCAGTCGTACACAGCCTGGGGAGTCTTGGCCAAGCAGTCGTCGAGCACATAGTCGGCATGGGTGGGGAAACCCAGGATGTTGGCACGCTCCAGACGGAGGTTCACCAGCGTGTCGATAATTTTAGTGTTGTCGTACTTGCCACCATCGCAACGGGTGCTGTAGGCTTCCCACATCTGCTTGCGCAGGTCGCGGTCGGCGCAGTTCTGCATGAAGGGTTCCCAGCTGGGCAGGTTGAGACGGAACACCAGCTTGCCCTTGGTGGCGGAGTCGGCATCGGCTGCCTCCTTGGCGGATGCAATCTGGTCGGCCGTGATGCCGGCGGGAGCCTCGTCGAGCACCAGCTGATAGTCGTTAGTGGCTTTCAGCACATTCTGTGCGAAACGGAGCGTCAGGGAGGCTATCTGCTCGTTCAACTCACGGAAACGGGCCTGCTGCTCTTCAGGCACATTGGCACCGCTGCGCACAAAGCCCTTGTAGGTCTCGTCGAGCAGGCGCATCTGTTCGGGGTTCAGACCGAGGTTGTCCTTCTGGTCGTAGACCGCCTTGATTCGCTCGAAGAGCTTGGCATTAAGGGCGATGTTGTCGCCATGAGCCGACAGCAGGGGTGTCACCTCCTCCGCAATGGCTTCCATCTCGTCGCTGTTCTCACACTCGCTGAGGTTGAAGAATACGCCCGACACCTTGTCGAGCAGCTCGCCGCTGTACTCAAAGGCCTCAATGGTGTTCTCGAAAGTCGGAGCCTCGCTGTTGTTGACGATGGCATCGATTTCTTCCATCTGCTGCTTCATGCCCTCTTGGAAGGCGGGCATGTAATGCTCGGTCTTAATTTTCGCGAAATCGGGGATTTCGTAGGGTGTGCCCCATGGGGCGAAGAATGGGTTGTCCATAGTTTTCTTGCATCCGCCAGCCAGCACCGCCACTGCGGCAATGCCAACGGCCAAAATTGTAGTTTTTTTCATGATATAATTAATTTTGTCATTTGTCGCTTTTTATCTGAGAGATCTTACGATTCGGATTAATCCGACCATTCAGACTATTCTGCCAACTCCGCTCCTCCTCCCTACTCTTTCCCGCAGATGGCCTTGATAATGCCCTCCAGCGAGTTCTCGCCCAGCTTCTTTGCCTGAATGATGTTGTTTTCGTCTATCAGATAGATTTGGGGCGTGGTCTGGATGTCGTACACCGCGTGCCAGTCCACATTGGCCTCGCCACCGTCGAGACTCAGCCACGCCGCGCTGTTCATGCCGTGCTTGGCCATAAACTCACGCCACTCCTTGCGCGTCTTGTCGTCGGGGTCGCTGAGGATGGTGAAGGACCCGATGTCGTACTGCTCACGGTACTGCTCGAAGATTTCGTACACCTTGGGGATGATGTGCTGGCAGTGGCTGCAGCTGGGCGACCAGAATATCAGCAGTTTCCACTTGTTGGGCAACGAATGCAGCGAATGGGGCACACGCAGGGTGTCGTAGAGTATCAGCTCCGGAGCCTCCCGCCCCACCAGTAGTCGGTCCCATTTGTTGACGCGCTGCATCTCCTTGTCGATATTGCTGGGTGTCGACCAAAAGTTGTCGTCGCTGTCGTAATACTTCTTGGCAATGTGGACATACACCTCGTCGTACACCGCCACTGGGCTCTGCAGATACTTCTGCATCATGGCCATAACCAGGTAGCTGAACACGTCAGGCGCGGCCTTGGCGCGGTCCAACACGGGGTCCAAGTAGCTGATAACCGTCTGTGGGGGCGCATACTTCAAGATTTTGTCGAAGAAATCCATCACCCTGTCGTAGAACACAGCCTTGGGAGTGCGGATGATGGCGTTGTCGTCCAGCGGGATATTGTCGAAATAGTGGTCGACGTAATACATCTTCCGCTGGTCGAGGGTCAACGAGTCGCCCTTCTCGTCCACCAGCGGCGGCTCCTCGTCCTTGGTGGCCATCATCATCTTCGACAAGAAACGGTCGGGATTGCTCTTGATATAGCTTATCTTGATGCTATCCAACTTGAGCAGCTGCTTCCGTCTGTATTTGACATAGTCGGCCGAGTCGAGCTTCATCTGCTGCACCGCCAAATCCTTGTCAATCTCCGTATCCACGCGGTGGAAGTCGAAGAAGAACTCGTTCTCCGCGCTACCCCTCACCCGCATGTTCGACGTCCAATCCTTCTGGTCGGTCTCGAAGGTGAAGAAAGGCTTCTCGTGATAGACTACAAACTCGACATACTTTCCCACAGGGTTGGCAAAAAAGTAGAGTCCCGGAGCGAGCGTGTCGGTGGTGCTGGTGAACACAAACTGGCCTTTTTTGTTAACGTAGGCCGTGTCTATCGGCTGGTTGCCCTTGGCATAATAATAGCCCATGTACATCACCGAGTCCACACCGCCATTGATTTTCAGCGTAATCTCGTAGGTCGGTTTCTTGCGGGCCTGCGCCGGCAACGCCAGCAGCATCGCCATCACGAAACAGGCAGAGATTTTTAAAAGATATGATTTCTTTCGGATCATAATGCACAATATTTTATTGTAGCCATGATAACGCGCTTCCGCCAATAATATTGTATGCCCACACTATTTTAATTGCACCCCACCTCACCCCATCCTCACTCCCACCATCAACGCACTTTCAATCAATAGAATAAACCCCGTTCTTCGCTCCCTACAGCAACTAAGAATCCAATAACTATTGATGAAGGAGCGAACATTCGAGGGGGTTAGGCACGGCACGAACACGTTATTTATCAATGGCTATGAAAGTTGCCCATGGAGACAATAAAAACACAGTCGAGCCGTACTCAACATATGGAACGAGCGCGCTAACAAAACGGCAATCCTATCGGAGATACTATAGCCGAATGTTTTTCAGACCACACAAGAGTCTCTGGCGTTGCGGCGGAGCCTCTTTTTATGCCAGGTCAACGCCCATTTCCATGCGGGTAGGACGTGTATTGTTCCTGACGGGGTCTCGATGTCGCGTTCTTCGTCGTGTGTGACTAAAGTCAGATACTTACAGCCTGTGTTCTTTGATGCCTCGGCTAGGCCAGCTATTTCACGCTGGAGAGTATCGTAATCACTAATGTCCCACGACACCTGAATAAGCTGCTCGACTTCTTCGTATCGACTGACGACCATATCGCACTCGCCTTGTCCTTTGTAATAAGTGAGATTTTGAGTGGGGCCGAGCATTCGTTTCAAGTGGAGGAATACGGCATTTTCGAGCATCTTGCCGTTGTCGTCGTTCTGCGGCTTGAGGGTCTGCTTTCTCAATCCCATGTCGATACAATAGAACTTTGTGTCGGATGTCATAGACCGCTGCATACTACCCGTGTAGCGGTATAATGGCATGAAGAGGTATATGGCATTGCACTGCTCGGAAAGGGAGTAGGCCTTATCTTTGCTCACAGCCAAGCCTTGCGATTTCAATTCGTTGTATATCTTATTTACCGAAGTGGGTTTGGTGATGTTCTCCATTACGCGGCGGATGAAGTAGCGAGCCGTTGTGGCAGGGTTGATGTTGAAATGCTCGACTAAGTCGCGATAGAGCATAACATAGAAGTAATCACTCAAAATGCGGTCTTTCAACTGTGGCTCCGCCATCACCACTTCGGGAAAACCACCCCATGTGAGGTATTCGTCGAAAAGGGAGGCAAGTCTTCCACGCGAAGAGTCGCTATAAATGTTGGTTTCGACACCAAGGAAGCGGCATATCTCGTTGAACGACAAAGGGTATTCTTCGTATTGCAACGAACGCCCTCGCAGCGAGGAGGCTATCTCAGAGGAAAGCATTTGCGAGTTGCTACCTGTTATGAAGATATTCGGACACACCTCCTCATATAGACGACGGACAAAGCTATGCCAGCCTTCGGCAAGCTGTATTTCGTCAAAGAACAAATATGCATCACGCAGAGGTATATCGGGATACAGCTCTCGGTAGGCGGTGATTATCATATCTAAGTTTTCACCATTGAAACGGATACGCTCGTCGTCGAAGTTGAAGAAGAGTATCTTTCTTTTGTCGATGCCCGTAGCAAGTATTTTTTCAATAGTCAGCATTAGGAGCGCAGATTTTCCACATCGGCGAACACCTGAGACTGTAATTATTTTGCCACTGGATATGGGTAGTTCTTCGTCTCGCTGCACCAACCTATTGGTTGCAAAACGTTCTTGATTATTTACAATTATCTGTTTTACAAACTCTTTATCCGTCACTTCGTACAATTCATGTATTATTTACAAGATGCAAAGATACAAAACTTTTCCTTTTTAGAAGGAAGAGTTTTGAATTTTATCTCCTTCTAAGAAGGAAAATATGGCAATATAATCAAAGATGGTTTAACGGCCTGAAAGGCCATTATTCGAGGAGAATCTTAAAAATAATTGGCTCTAGTTTGATATATGACTGATTTTTTACAGCCTCGAAGAGGCTGAATCTCAATAATACCGTACAAGCGTAGCGCAGTGCGGTGACAGAAAAAACTCACTCCTAGCGTCCTGAAGATGAAGAAGAGCCAGTGGCTCTTCGATAACGGAGTAAAGCGAAGTGGAGAATTAAACGAAAATGAGACTATATGGCAAAAATCAGTCATATGTTTTACTAGAGCGAAATAATTTTGTCATTTCGGATATTTGTCGTACTTTTGCAATCAATTATAAACGACAACGTATATATGGAAGCAACTGTCAGACAACCATTCAACGCAGCTCAAATAGAGTTGTTGAGTACCATGTCGAGCCTCACCTCTGATGCAGACCTGATTGAGCTGAAACAGGCTTTGGCACGTTTCTTTGCCGAGCGCGCAGACCGGGAGTTGGAACGCCTGTGGGACAACGGAACCATCAATGAGGAGACGCTGAAAGAGTGGGAGAACGAACACATGCGCACTCCATACCGACAAAACAACATTTGATTTGATGCTTTTGCCCTTTCTGGGCGTTATGAATGGTTGCCAAATTACTAGGGCGTTGCCCTAGGCTGACAGATGTTGGTCTTTCAGGCCGTTAAGATTCTTGACATTCAGCACAAAGGAAAAGTTTTGAATTTTCTTTCCTTCTGAGAAGGAAAAGGGGTATCTTTTTTGGGGGGGAGGCTACTTGTAATAGAGGTAGCTGAGACGGTCTTCGCCGAGGTATTGCTGAGCGGCGGACTGGATGTCGGCAGGGGTGAGGGCGAGGATGTCGCGGTTCATCTCCTCGAGGGTGTCGACATGGTCGAAATTGAGGTATGCCTTGCCGATGCTCTGCATCTCGTTGAGGCCGGAGTCGTTGGTGATGGCCATCTGGCCGATGAACTGGGTCTGGGCGGCGTGGAGCTGCTGTGGGGTGAGAGGCACGTCGCGCAACTGGCGCAGCTGGGCGAGGATGAGCTGGGTGGCACGGTCGGCGGCTCCGCTGTCGACACCGGCATAGATGTAGAAGAGGCCCGCATCGGTGAAGGGGACGTATTGCGACTCGACAGTGTAGCAGAAGCCTTCTTTCTCGCGCACGGCGACGTTGAGTCGAGAATTCATGGCAGGACCGCCTAGGATGTTGTTGAGGAGGGTGAAGGCTGTCTTCTGCGTTTCGAAGAGGGTGGGTGCCGCTCCGCCTATGAGCATGTGTACCTGATGGGTGTGCTTGTTAAGTTGAAAGTTGAAAGTTGAAAGTTGAAAATTATCTGTCGCGACAGACGAAGTTTCCACCTTCCTCTCTCCACTTTCCACTCCAAAATATCGCTCGCAGAGGTGGACGAGCCGTTTGAACTCGACGTTGCCGACCACGGAGATGACCATGCGGTCGGGGGTATAGTGGCGGCGCATATAGGCGGAGAGTTTGTCGGAGGTGAAACGACGGACGTTGCGCTTGGTGCCGAGAATGTTGTGCGCCAAGGGGTGGGAGCCGAAGAACCGCTCTTCGAACTCGTCGTATATCAGCTCGGCGGGGCTGTCGCGATAGAGGTTGATTTCCTCGATGACGACATCCTTTTCCTTCTCAATCTCATGCTCTGGGAAGGTGGAATGGAAGAGGATGTCGGCAAAGAGCTCGAGACAGCGTTCGAGATGCTCGGAAAGGGCGGAGGCGTAGACACAGGTTTCCTCCTTGGTGGTGAAGGCGTCCAGCTCGCCACCCACGCCGTCAATGCGGTTGCGGATATGGTAGGAACGGCGGTGTTCGGTGCCCTTGAAGATGGAATGCTCGATGAAATGGGCTATGCCCTCTTCGGCCCCCTGCTCGTTGCGAGAGCCCACGCCGATGTAGACACCAGCATGGGTGACGATGGACTGTGTGGGGCGGAAGATGATGCGGATGCCGTTGTCGAGAGTGTGGTAGTAGTACAATGGTGAATCGAAAGTTGAAATGTAGGGGCGTATCCCCGTGTACGCCCGAATATTAGTTGCTATGAACGTATAGGATGGTCGCCATCATTGGACGTGCACGGGGGTACGCCCTTACGTGGGCTGAGGAGGGAGAAGCCCATGACGGAGAAGGTGATGCCCGCCAGGGTCTCGAGTGTGTCCTCGCTGATGAAGGAGATGAGCAGGATGCAGAGGAAGGCAACGTAGAGAATTGACAGTTGAGAGTTGTTTGTCGCGACGGCTGAAGTTTCCACTTTCCTCTTTCCACATTCCACCCCCCTGACTATGGCTCGGATGAAGAAGAAGGCGATGAGGCCGAAACCCAGCAGACCGAAGGCCAACAGGAAGTTGAGATACTGGTTGTGGGTGTGCAACTCTGTGTCGGCCAGGGGCGAGCCGTCTAGGCGCAATTGCTGGTGGCAGGCATCTACCACGTCGCCAGTGCCCACACCCAGCAGTGGATGCTGGAGGAATACACGCCAGCCACTGGCCCATAGGTCGAGTCGCTGCAGGACGGAGAAGTTGTTCACGCTGTGGTAGCAGCGGTAATTCTCATATTCGTAGAAGAGGACATAGAGCATCTTGCGCGGCCCCGGCTTCAGATATACGGGATTGGCGATGCCCTTCTCGATAGCCTCCACATCGGCAGGAGTGAGATGAGTCATGCCCACGCTGTCTTTGGTGACGCCCATGCCGTTGAGATATCGCAGCAGGGCGGGATAGACGGTGTAGCCGATGGGAGTGAGCGAGTCAATGGGATAGTCGCTGAGTTGGGCCCACTGCTGGCGCATCTCCTTCTCGCAGACGTATTGGTGAATGTAGTTGCCATTCTCAATAAGGCCGTCCTGACGGTGAAGATAGGGATTGCCATTGGCGGTGCAGGTCTTTAGCGGCTCAGTGGAAAGGGGGCGCAGGCGGTAGTAGCCATCAGCATATCTGCCCACTAAGGCAGCCAGTGCCAACACGATGGCGCAATAGCCAATGGTGAAACCAATGCGCGGCTTGCGCGACAGCCTACAGCCATAGCCCACCAACAGCACCAGCGGAATGACGAGCAGGATGATGAAGGCGGTGTAGGCGTGGAGTATCATCAACACCACACAGAACCACACTGCCAACAAAAGGTTGACGATATAGAGCCACACGTAGCGATAGCGGAAGGCGGCATAGGCCAGCAGCACAAGCGTCATGCAGACGTTGAGGCCATAGCGGATGTGGGAGATGTAGGGGATGATGTCGCGGTAAGGGAGGTCGGGCATGGTGAAGTAGCGCACTACGCCAATGATGGAAACCACCATCACGGCAGCGGTGTAGGCTATGCCCACGTTCAGCCGCTCCAGCTGCTCCAGTGGTCGGCTGGTCAGCACCACGAGGGGTATGGCAAAGAGAGGAAGCTTCTTCTGCAGGTCGAAGAGGGCGTAATCCATATTGCTGGTGCCGATAAGCCACAGCAGATGGACTCCCAACAGCATTAGGAATGCCTGCAGGAGATGGTTGTGACGGAAGTCGGCAAACTTCTCTTTCCAGTTCCACTCCGCCACCCAGTTGACCAACAGGAGTGTCCACACCAGATTGGCGGCAAAAACCGAAGTGGTCATCGAAGCCGCCAGCAGGCAGAGCAGTACGACATATATCTTACGATGGATTGATAATCTCATTTTTATAATTGAAAGGTGAAACTTACTTTCCTAGTATCTTGTTGTATTCGGCAGGCGATGAGAGGATTTCGACAGCTTTCTTCACGTCGGGGTCGTCCGCCAATGCGCCTTCTATGCAGCCACGGCGATAGTAGTAGTGCACCAGAATGGCATCTTTCAGCAGCTGGCTTATCTCTTCGCGATTGCGGTTCAAGTCCTCTTTCTTGGCATCCTTGTAGGTCTTCTCCAGTTGGTCAATCTGCTGCTTGAGGTTGTCCATATAGTTCTCCTCTTCCGCCACCTTGCGCAGGTCGGCGATGATGTTCTCGGTGTAGGTAGTGTACTCGTAGGTCTTGTCGGACAGATAGTTCACAAAATCCTGCCAAATCTCGTCGGTGATTTGGAACTCGCCAGCGGGGGCAATGGAGGGATGCTCCTTGGCGAATTTGACAGCATAGTTGAAGAAGTGGAATCGGTTGTACAATGCCACCGACAGCAGCGAGGAGGCCTCGTGTTCCACCTCCACGTCGGGCTCAATGCCAAAACCGTCGTAGACGGTGCGCCCGTTGCGGGTGGAGAAGGCTGTCTTCAACGAGTCGGGCACCTTGACGGCACGGCCATTCTCGTCGCGGTGCTTGTAGTCGATGGCCTGGATGCAGCGTCCGCTAGGGATGAAGTATTTCGACACGGTGACTTTCATCTGGCTGTTGTAAGGCATAGGCACAATGTTCTGCACCAGCCCCTTGCCGAACGAGCGGCTGCCGATGATGACGGCACGGTCCAAGTCCTGCAGGCTGCCACTGACAATCTCGCTTGCCGACGCGCTGCTGCCGTTGATAAGCACCACCAGCGGTATTTCGAGGTCTTCGGGAGCCATGCGGGTGCGACTCTTGATGTTCTTGGATGCCACCTTGCCCTTAGTCTCCACCACCAACTCACCAGCCTTGACCCAGATATTGACGATGTCCACTGCCTCACCCATCAGGCCGCCACCATTGCCACGGAGGTCGAGGATAATGCCCTTCATGTCGGGGTGGTCGCGTTTGAGCTGACGGAAGGCATCGCGCACGTTCTTGGCGGCATTCTGAGTGAACTCATCGAGACGTATATAGCCGATATTGCCCGCCACCATGCCGCTATAAGAGAGGTTGGGCAGACGTATCTCGGCACGGGTGATGGTGACTTCGAATTCTTTGCCGTCACGCTCCAGGCGTAGCGTCACGTCGGTGCCTGCCTGACCGCGCATGGCGGCACTCACGTCGGCATTGCTTCTACCCTCTGTGCTCTCGCCGTTGACGGCCAGTATGCGGTCGCCAATCTTCAGTCCCGCCTTGTCGGCCGGAAGGTCTTTGTAAGGCTCAGCCACATAGATGTTGCCGCCCTCCTGGTGTATGAGCGACCCAATGCCGCCATACTGTCCGAGCACCTGCATCTTCACGTCCTCCATGTCGCTCTCGGCGAAATAGTTGGTGTAGGGGTCCATCGAAGCAAGCATGGCATCGATGGCCACCTTCATCGTCTTGCCGGGGTCTACGTCGTCCACATAGTTCTGGTGGAGGTTACGGTATACATTGGCGAATATCTCCAAGTTCTTGGAGATTTCAAAACCCTTGTCATTTTGTGCATGGGCAGTGACGCAGAAGGCCGTCAGCAGTGCCAGCGTTAGAAATCGTTGTTTCATGAATTGTTATTTAGCACTTGAAATTCTTTAATCTTTAGTTCTTTGGGCGAGACAAACCACACCACGTCGCCCATCTGGAAACGGAAATCGGCCATGGGGTTGATCATATAGCTGCCCGCACGCTCGATGCCAATGACCATAGCGTTGTATTTGGTCATAAAGCCCGAGTTGAGTATGCTGATACCCACCAACGGACTGTCTGCCGACACCTCTAGGCGGTAGGTATTTATCTCGTGGTCGGAATGGTCGTGGATGAGCATGTCGGGCTCCACCTCGACAACGGTTCGTGCCCGCGCCAACTGGTCTTCGTTGCCCAGTAGGGTCAAACGGTCCGACGGCATGATGAGCATATCCTTGTCGGGCAGGTCGTACACCTTGCCGGCACGCTCCACCGTGACCACATTCACATGGTAGTCCTGTCGCAGACGCGAGTTGCTCAGCGTCTGTCCCGCCAGCGGTGAATAGGGTGTCACCAACATCCGCTCCATCAGGAAGTTCTTCTCCAGCGACTCGGGTATCTGGAACGAATGTTGTGCCTGCCGCTGGTTGAAGTTGGTGACAAAATGGTCTTCTATCCGGTTGTAGAAGTCGGTGGCTCGGCGGCTGAGCAGCACGGCCAGTACCACCACGATGGCTATGACAAACAGCAGACCCACCGCCAAGTGTACGTATTTCGACACCACCCAACCCACAAAGAAGAGCGACAGGAAATAGCGCAACGCCAGCAACGGTATCACAGCCACCTGGCTGTGGTTGTAGGTGTGCAGCATCTTGCGCACACGGTCGCGGTTCACATTCTTCACCGCCAATGCCCACAGGAACGGTGCCATAATAAACAGCGTTATCAGCATCCCCAGCAGGTTGCCCCATATCGGCGCGGCGCCCCAGCCTGAGAACAATCCGTCCAACGCTGGTTTTAGCAGCCTGAAACTCAAGAACGCTAACGCCAGCAGGATGACTCCGTAGAGCAGGATTGTCACCAACTGTTTCTTGACAAAGTCGGTCAGCTTCTTCTCGTGGGTCGTCACACGCGACGAGGTGCTATACTGCTCCATCGCCTTCTTCACCCGCGCGGGCAGCTTGGGATAGAGCTTCTCGTAGGCTGGCAGTCCGGCCTTTATCATATAGGGCGTCACAAAGGTTGTAATAATTGAGACCGACACAATAATCGGGTACAAGTTGGCATCGATGACTCCGAAGCTCAATCCCAATCCGGCAATAATAAAGGAAAACTCACCTATCTGACAGAAGCAGAATCCGCCTTGCATGGCTGTCTTCAGCGGCTTGCCACTGAGCACGATGCCCAGCGTGGCGGCACTCGACTTAAACAGCACCACCGTGCCAGCAATCACCAATATGGGCACAAAATATTTCACCAACACCCCTGGGTCGACCAACATGCCCACCGACACGAAGAACACGGCTCCAAACAGATTCTTGATGGGGGTGATGATGCGGTGTATCACGTCCGCCTCGATGGTTTCCGCCAATATGGCACCCATCACAAAGGCACCCAAAGCGGTCGAGAATCCTGCAAAGTCTGCCAGCACCACCATCCCGAAGCACAATCCCACCGCCACAATGCATAAGGTTTCTTCCGTCATCCACCTCCGCATCCAACGCAGGAAGGTGGGGATAAGGAAGATGCCGAAGGTGAACCATACAATAAGAAAGAATCCCAGCTTCACCATGCTCAACGCCAGTTCGCCACCATTGAAGCTCTTGCTGACGCTCAGCGTGGACAATATCACCAACAGCAGCACCGCCACCAAGTCCTCTACCACCAACACGGCTGTCACCGTGCCGGTGAACTTCTGCTGTTTCAGTTTCAAGTCGTCGAACGATTTGATAATAATCGTGGTGGACGAGATGGAGAGCATACAGCCGAGGAAGATGCAGTCCATGTGCCCCATGCCCAATATATGCCCCACCATATTGCCCAGCACAAACATGATAGCCAACTCGGTCAAGGCAGTGATGGCACCTGTGGCACCCACCTTCTTCAGTTTCTTGATGCTGAATTCAAGGCCAAGGGCGAACATCAGGAACACGATACCGATGTCGCTCCACACATGTATGTTGGTGTCGTCAGTGATGGCAGGAAACCACGGGAAGTACGGCCCGATGAAGAACCCCGCCACTATATATCCCAACACCAACGGCTGCTTCAACCACTTAAAGATAACAGTGATAACCCCCGCCGTTATCAGGATGATGGCAAGGTCTAGGAATATGGGAGGCAGTGACGACATAACGGTATCTTGTTAAATAGAAAAACCCCAGCCCTTTCTAAGCTGGAGTTTATTTAACGGAGCAACCGCTACTTTATTGTATTGCCCCTAAAATAAAATTACTGGAGATGAAAATCAATCCCCATCCCAATTTCCATCATTATTCACGAACACCACCTTCGAGGCGAAGATGCCTGCCTCTACATGCCAACGTTCCGTGCCGTCTTTCGTAAAACAATACACATCGCCGTTCACACCGTAGGGGCTGTTGCAGATGTATATGTCGCCATTCTCGGGATTGATGTTGATGCCATAGGCATTGTTAAGGACGCTGCTGTAGTTGGTGAGTATGGGGGTCTCGTTGCAATAAAATGTAGCCGTCGGATTCCAATTATCGTCATAGGAGGTTGCGTAAGAATACATATCGTTGCCATTGAAGTCAAAGTTGGTAACGGTTATGGGACAGGGGGTGAACTTCGGACCACTGCCCATGGTGAATTTCACTGTCTGCGCTGGCTTCTTATCATAGTCGCCTGCACAAGCAATGAACATCTCTCCATCGCTGTTGCACTTGATTCTACCGGGGTTGAGTGCATAGGTCTGCGTGGCGGCATCGGTGAGAATATCAAGTTTCATCATTTCACTGAACGAGGCGATATCCACCCACGACAGGGTGCTGTCGTACACAGCATTTCCGTTGGCGTCATACTCCCAACTATTGCATACATACAGCGAACCGCCCAGCATGCACATCTGTTCGGGCTGCATACCACTCAAATGACAAACGCCATCGATGGCACGGGTGGCAGTGTCAATGCGCACCACCGTTTTGTCATAACAGGTCACATAGATTTTTCCACCACAAGCCAACAGATAGCGCGGACCACGGTTACCCATGTCAATTTGCTTTAGACTCTTGCCCGTCACGGGGTCTATAACCTCTATGGTGTTTGAGCCATTAACTGAAGCATAAAGGCGAGATCCGTAGTAGATTAAGTCTTGTGCCAAGTCGCCAAGACCGCGACCGTTCGCCTTCGCAAACCAGTCAACCTCGATAGTGCCGTCCTTGATGTTCAGTCGGCTGATGCCGGCATCGTTGCCGCCCCATGCGCCTTCGTTTAGCACGTAGGCGTAGGTGCCGTCGTTAGTTGAGTTGTTGGTGGTGGGGTCTTTTTCACAGCCCACCGTCAGCAGCAGCGCACAGGCTGCCAGAAATAGGAATGTTCTCTTCATAGTATTGTTGATTTTAAATTATTTCTAGTTTTCCTAGTAATACTAGTTGTACTAGCGATACTAGTCTATTCTATTCTCTCTAAAACACATACCCTACCCCTACCCTATAGTTCCTCCCCATCATGGGGTAGTTCTTCACCACCTCGTACTGCACATTAAAGAGGTTCAGTACCTGTGCCTTCACATCCAGTTTGCCGTGCTTCAGCCAAAACTGGCGGCTCACCTTAATGCCCTGATCCACATAGCCCCTCACCACATTAGCATCCGTATTCTGGCTCATGCGGTAACGCCTGCCCACCAATGTCGCGCTATATCCCACGTCCACCCACTTGGTGGAGGCGGTCAGGGCTATGCTGCCACTATGACGTGGGGTGTAGGGTATCTGATGCCCATACACCTTGCTCGCTGCGTCAGTACGGTCCACAGCATACTGGTATGAATAGCCCAACGTCAGGCTAATATCCAGCATCCTTCGCCAGTCATCCGTAATAAAGATACTCGACGCACCACCCCGGAACCTGCTCGTAGCCGATATGTCCAATCCTCTCACCTCCACCTCACCCAAGTTCTGCATCGACCACAGGAACATATTCTGCATCGGCACCGCGATAATCTTATCACTCACACGGTTGTAGTAGCCATCCATCGATATGCCATTGTCCCAGAAGTAGGTGCTGTCCAATATGCGGCTATTGCTATAGCTCACCCCCACATTGTGCTGCCGTGCCTTCTCAGGCTGCAGGTTTCGACCCACGGTGAAATAGTACAACTCGTTGAAGTTCGGCACTCTGTAATTCTCTTTAAAAAAATACCGCAGCGTGAGGTTCCCCTTTGTGTATGCCACACCCGCGTAGGGCGACAGCCGTGCGTAAGGTTC
>JAEEIS010000225.1 GCA_016281475.1 Bacteroidales bacterium | reverse complement strand
TTGTTGGCTGCGCCGCCGCCGATGATGTGCAGCCGCTCTATCTCGAAGGGAGCCAGTTCGCGCAGCATCCTCATTACTTCGCCATAGCGGTCGGCAAGACTGTGAAAGATGCAACTTAACATCTCTGCGTCATTCTTCGGCCCAGTGTAGCCTCCTTCGGCGAGGGCTTGGCGTATCTCCGCGTCCATGTCGGCGGGGTTGGCAAAACGTGGGTCGTCGGGGTTGATGCGCCCTGTATAGTCCTTTGCCCATTCCGCCATGCCCATCATCTCGTTGTAGCTATAGTCGCGTCCCGCAATGTTCCATGCCTTGCGGCACTGCTCCAGCAGCCACATGCCGGTGATGTTTTTCAAAAAACGTATCGTCCCTTCCGTGCCGCCCTCGTTGGTGAAGTTCAGTTCTGCCGCCCGTGGGGTCACGATGGGCTCATTGGTCACAATGCCCATCAGGCTCCAAGTGCCGGAGCTCAGATAGGCATCGTGGCTGCCCGCGCCCATCACTGCCGCCACCGCTGACGCGGTATCGTGTCCTGCCACCGCCACCACGGGCACCGTGCCGATGCCTGTCTTCTTCGCTATCGTGGGCAGCAATGCGCCCACCACTGTTCCTGGCTGCACTATGGGCAGCAGCAGGTCGGTAGGCAGTCCTAGCCGCTCCATCAGTTGCTTGTCGAATTGGCGTGTATAAGCGTTTACCATTCCCGATGTCGAGGCTATCGTGTATTCACATACGGCCCTGCCAGTGAGGAAATACGACAGCAAATCGGGCATAAACACCAACCATCTGGCATGGCTGAGGGCGGAAATCCCGCTCTCCTTTTGGGCATATAACTGAAAGATGCTGTTGAAATTCATCGTCTGTATGCCCGTCAAGAAATACATCATTTCGCGAGGCTCCCTCTCAAACACCTCTTCTGGCACGCCCACCGTGTAGGGGTCTCGGTAGGCTCGAGGCAGCGACAGCAGCGTGCCGTCGCGGGCGAGCAGCCCGAAGTCCACGCCCCATGTGTCGATGCCGATAGAGTCCAGCTCTACCCCCTGTCGCGCCAGCTCTGTCAAGCAGCGCAAAATATGCTCGTAGATGGAGTAGACGTTCCAATAGTACGCTTCGCCCAGCTCCATTATTTGGTTGGGGAAGCGGTACACCTCCTCCATCTGAAACTCCTCGTTGGTGAATGTGCCTAGCATCGCCCTGCCGCTGGTCGCGCCGCAGTCGATGGCCAGAATGCGATAAGTGTCTCTATCCATAGGTATCAATACTTGAGGTTGCAAAGATAGGAAAAAAATCCCATGTGACAAAAAAATACTACCTCGCAACTGAAAATCACCACTTTCAGAACAGTATACACACCTACCAACCTCCCATTTCCTGCCCGCAACAACCCAAATCACCCCCAGGCATCCCTCTGCATTTTTTTTCAAAAAGTCCAAGTGACTTTTATTCTTATCCTATATTTATACCTTAGTTATACTTTAGTTATTCTATATATAATGGTATAACTAAAGTATAAATATAGTATAACTAAAGTATAAGTGTAAAAGCCAGTGGGGAGGCACCAGTGCTTTTTGGGGTGGGCAATGGAGGACAAGGGCAAGGGCTAGGAAGAGTTTGGATGGAATGAGGGGGTGGGTGGAGGGAAAAAAAATCTGTGTATGTCGGGAAAAAGTTGTACTTTTGCAGCCGATTTGGTCGCCACGAAGGCGTGAAAAGGGAATGCCGTGAGAGTCGGCAACAGTCCCGCTGCTGTAAGTCTCAAGAGCGAGGCTCCGAAGTGAAAGCCACTGTGTTGCGTCATAGCTGCATGGGAAGGCAGGAGCCTAGCGAGATAAGTCAGAAGACCTGCCAAATCACAAATTAATCGCCCTCGAGGAAAGGGAGAAATTGTATGAACTGGCAAAAAACCATTGTATCATTCATCCTAGTCGTTGTCTGCCGCACGCTGCCGTGTGCGGCGCAGGACACGTCGCGCCGTGCGGTGACGCTGCCAGAGGTGAATATCATCGACCCTAACGCTAAACCTGAGGAACTGAAGGTGCAGACCCCCACGCAGGTTATCTCCACAGAGGAGATGAAGCAACTGGGCGGCACGCTGTTGAGCGATGCGGCGCGGCGCATGGTGGGGGTGACGCTGAAGGACTATGGCGGCATCGGGGGCATCAAGACGGTGTCGGCCCGTGGATTGGGCAGCCAGTTCAGCACGCTGACCATCGACGGGGTGGCGGTGAGCGACTGCCAGAACGGGCAGGTAGACCTCGGACGCTACACACTGGGCAACAGCAGCTATATCTCATTCGCCAACGGACAGAGCGACAACCTGCTGCAGGCGGCACGCGCCGTGGCGGCAGGCAGTGTGCTGAATATGGAGACGGCAGTGCCGGAGTTTGGCGACAGGCCGTTCAATCTGATGGCCGATGTGGAGGCAGGGTCGTATGGCTATTGGTCGCCCACACTGTCGTATCAACAGCGGCTGGGACGGCGGGCATCGCTGTCGCTGTGGAGCAACTACACCCGCTCGGACGGCGACTACCCCTTCACGCTATACTATACGGTGGGGAAGGAGGACAGCACCTCGCGCGAGCGGAGACAGAACTCGCAGATGCGGATGGCGACGGCTGACATGAATTTCTTCTACCGCTTCGACAGTCAGCGACGACTGCATGTGAAGGCACACTATATGGACGGCTACCATGCCTTGCCAGGGCCGGTGATATTCTACAGCCAGCAGGCGTCGGAACATACCGAGGAGAACCTTTTCTTCACACAGGCACGCTACAAGAAGACGGGCAAGTGGCTTGAGGTGCAGCTGCTGGGCAAATATCAGCGGAGTCACGACCTATATGAGGACACCGCTGCCCGCACGCCGACAGGCAAGTTGCGCAACGACTACCACCAACAGGAGGGCTATCTGTCGCAGGCGTTGCGTTACTATATTGGAGGCAAGGAGGAGGGGCATTTCAGCCTGGCCTTCTCTGCCGACGAGGCGGTGAGCCAGTTGCAGAGCAATCTGAGCAAGCATAACGACGTGCAGCGGACAACGGCACTGGGGGTGCTGTCGGCGGAGTATCGTTCGATACCGAAGAAGGGGATAGAGGAGGGGCTGCGTGTCAATGCCCATGTGCTGGGGACGTGGATAAGGGATAGGGAACAAGATGTTGAGTCGGAACCTTACGCACGGCTGTCGCCCTACGCGGGTGTGGCATACACAAAGGGGAACCTCACGCTGCGGTATTTTTTTAAAGAGAATTACAGAGTGCCGAACTTCAACGAGTTGTACTATTTCACCGTGGGTCGAAACCTGCAG
>JAEEIS010000224.1 GCA_016281475.1 Bacteroidales bacterium | reverse complement strand
TTTTCATTTCTGCATATAGTTGCGTATCCGTTCGTCCATCTCCATGGCTTCTTTTGGGTCATTTCCCATAAGGGCATGAATGTATACGGGTCCGCGAGGGTTGGTACGCACTATGACCTGATAGTTTCCTCTGCCCCATGGAAGATTGTCGGCATTGTTCCATGTGACGTTCACGATGCTGTCGTATGGCACCCGGACACCCCCCATCACCAGAAACCCGTCATAAATGAGCAAAGGCACTTCGGCAGTCCACAGCGACTCTACAGGCTCGCCATATTGTGTTGTTATCTTCTGCCAGTAATCCTCCCGTCGCTTATCCAAGGTCTGCTGCACCTGCGGTTCGATACGATGCTTATTCCATATCATCAGTATGAAGGGTAGGAGGGAAAGCAGTATTATCCCTATCGCTTCAAATGTTGTCATCATGGGTTGTTGATGTTAAGAATACCCCGCACCAAGTTGTTATCCTGATGCGGGGCATTGGTATAGACAATCGACTATGCCAGATTCATCGATTTCTTGATTTCTTCAATCTTTCCATCCAACGCAGCATTCACCTTGTCGAAGTCGGACTTGTTTTCGAGGCATCCCTTCACGCCAAAGTAGAACTTAATCTTAGGCTCCGTGCCGCTGGGGCGCACAGTCACCTTGTTGCCTTTGTCGGTGAAGTATTGCAGCACATTGCTGGAGGGAAGGTCGATAGTCTCTTTCTTGCCCGTCACGGTGTCGGTGCTCTCGTGCAGCTTGTAGTCCTTGATGCAGACCACCTTCTCGCCGTCGATTTCCTTGGGCGGGTTCTCGCGGTAGTCCTTCATCATCTGCTGAATTTCCTCGGCACCGCTCTTACCCTTGCGCACCACGCTCAGGCCGCCTTCCTTGTAGAAGCCGTACTCCTTGTAGATGTCAACCAGCACGTCGTAGAAGGTCTTGCCCTGCTCCATTGCCCAGGCTGCTATCTCGGCAATCATCGAGCAGGCCGACACGGCATCCTTGTCGCGCACAAAGTCGCCAATCATATAGCCGTAGCTCTCCTCGCCACCGCCGATGAACACTTCCTTGCCTTCCAACTGGCGAATCTTGTCGCCAATAAACTTGAAGCCAGTCAGCACGTCGTACACCTTCACGCCCACCTTCTTGGCAATGTCGGCAGGCAGCTCGCTAGTGACGATGGTCTTGATGATGAATTCTTTGCCGGTCAGGCGGTTGGTCTCCTTCCACTCCTTTATCAGGTAGTAGATAAGCACCGACATGGTCTGGTTGCCGTTGAGCAGCATCCACTCGCCGTCGGGACGTTTCACAGCCACACCCACGCGGTCGGCGTCGGGGTCGCTGGCGAACACGATGTCCGCGTCAATCTGCTTGGCCAGTTCCACTGCCATCTTCATGGCTGCCTTCTCTTCGGGGTTGGGGCTGGGGGTTGTGGGGAAGTTGCCGTCGGGCGTGGCCTGCTCCTTCACCACGTTCACATTGGTGAAGCCCAGCTTCTCCAGCATACGCGGTATCAGCGTGATACCCGTACCGTGCAGCGGGGTGTACACTATCTTCAGGTCGTGATGCTTCTTAATCAGTTCGGGATGCAGCGAGTTTTGCTCGATGCGGTTCAGATACACACTGTCCACATTCTCGCCAATAATCTCAATGTTGCTCTCGCCACCCGTCATCTTCACATCTTCCAGTTTCTGAATCTTCAGCACCTCGTCAATCCCGTTGGTGTCGTGCGGGGCCACCAGCTGGCAGCCGTCGTCCCAATAGGCCTTGTAGCCGTTATACTCCTTCGGGTTGTGGCTGGCAGTCACCATCACGCCCGTCTGGCAGCCGAAGTGACGCACGGCAAACGACAGCTCTGGAGTGGGGCGCATACCGTCGAACAAGTATACATGGAATCCGTTGGCGGCAAGCACATTGGCAGTAATCTCAGCAAATTCGCGACTATGGTTGCGGCTGTCGTGGCTCACGGCTGCCTTGATGGGGTTGGCATTGGGAAAACACTTCTTCACATAGTTCGCCAGGCCTTGCGTCGCCATCGCCACCGTGTACTTGTTCATGCGGTTGGTGCCCACGCCCATAATGCCGCGCAGGCCGCCCGTGCCAAACTCCAAGTTGCGGTAGAAACTCTCGTTCAGCTCGTTCGGATTGTTCTCCATCATCTCGCGGATAGCCTGCTTCGTCTCCTCGTCATACGACCCGTTGAGCCATGTGGCGACATTGGCTTTTGCCGAGGCATCGATGTTCAAATTTTCGATATTCGTCATAGTCGGATTCCTTTCTTTTATGAGTTAAAAAATGCAAAAATTTCAATCTGCAAATTTACATAAAAAATATTGATTTATATATACACAAATAAAAATATATTCATAAAACACGAATTATCATAAATTTACCATTAATTATTCATGGATAATTCGTGATTTATTCACGATAATTCGTGTTTTTTTTGGAGGAAAGCTATAAACTTTTGCTCTAGTTTGATAAAAGGCTGATTTTAACTTCCAGTTTTCCTACCGCACCACCTTTGTAAACACGGGTGCCTCTCCTTCGGCTACGGTCACGTAAACCTTCATCTCTCCCGCAGGAGGCATATCGGGTTTGTCTTCGCGGGGCAGGTCGACGGCTGTGAACAGATACTCCGTGCCTTCGGGCAGGGCGCGGGCAGCCACCTTGGTGGCCTTGGCGTTGAGCATCGGGTAGCCGTCTACGGCGGCATCGAAAATGGCAGACTCTTCTTCGCTCACTTCATGCTGCTCGGGAAATTCCTCCAACTGGGTGTATTCGCCCTCGATGAAGCCACCGGCCATCAACCATTGGTCAACCTCTTTCGGCATGGCTTCTAGCCGTGCGGCACGCACACCGTAGCCGGGGAGAATCTCTGCCTCGGGCTGTTTCTCTGCCAAGTCCTTTACACTCGACTCCAGTCCACCGCTGCCGAACGTACAGAACGGCACCACTTTCTTGCCACTCAAATCCACATTGTCCAAAAATGCGGCGATAGGCGGCGCGTAGGTGCCGAACCACACGGGATAGCCGATAAACACGACATCATACTGGGCAATGTCGGCCTTGATAGGCTGAATAGTAGGGATAACCCCCTGTTCGCGCTCCTGCATACAGCGTTCAATCGTTGCCTGAAAATCCCCATCGTAAGGTATCTCGGGAACAATCTCCTCCATGTCGGCACCCAGCCGCGTGGCAATCTCCTCCGCCACCGCCTTGGTGTTCGACGTTTGTGAATAATAGAGAACCAGCATCTTCGGTGCCTCTTTCTTCGGGCCGCACGCTGTGGCGACCATCATTGTGGCTGCTAGAGCCATCATCAGCTTCATTTTTTTCATGTTTATAGTATTGTGTTTAATGTTTAACATTTGTCTGCCAGTGTGTGTCTCGTTGGTCTCTATGTGGCTATAATTCAATACGTCAACACCCATTATTTCAAAAATAATAGCCGAAAAAGACATTGCAAATATACAACAAAATTACCACATATTGATAAAAAAGTATGGTTGCCGTATAAAAAAATCTTTCCATATTCAAAAAAATGTGTACTTTTGCACCACGAAACTCCAGTATATATCCTATATATATACTTTAGTTATACTTCAGTTTTACTATATATAATAGGATAACTGAAGTATAACTAAAGTATAACTGAAGTATAACTGCTGAGTAAGGGTAAGAACCAAGAATGAATATCAACTAAATAAAAAGTAGAATTATGGCACAGCTTGACAACAAATTTCCTACCCTGCCTCCGGGCAGGTACGACGGTTTCACGGTGTATGTACGTAATGGCAAGCCCATTGTGCGGCGTAGCCGGAATGACAAGGGCAACCCCTCGAAGTCGCTGGTGCAGTCGGCGGCGCGGCTGCGGTGGAACAATGTGCAGCGCCTCTGGGGCACCTTCCCCAAGGAGTGGCGTCCCCGCTATCAGAATCGTGCGGTGGGATGCTGTAACTACAACACCTTTATGTCGTTGAACATGCACGATACCCCGATTTACCTCACCAAGCAGGAGGTGGAGAATTATGCCAGTGTGCTGGTGCCGCTGGTGGTGTCGCACGGCATATTGAAGGAGATTGCCGTGGTGTTGGACAGTCAAGGGCTTATCTCGGACATTAAGGTGGGCAGATTTACGATTACGCCGCAAACCACTGTGGGCCAGTTTGCCAAAGCCATCGTGAGCCACAACCGCGACTATTGCAACGGTGACCAGCTGACCTTTGTGTTGGGCCGTCAGACTATGGATGCCTATGCTCCGCGAGCAAGTTTTGTGTGCCATACGGTCACGCTCGACCTATTTTCGGAGCAGCCTTTGGCAGAGGCTGTTGGCGACAGCGACGGTTTTGAGGTGCGCAACGGTATGCTGGCGAGCCATGTGGTGTCGGGTGCCGCTACATGGGTGCACGAACGCCCCACGACAGATGGCGAGCCCTTGGTGTCGACGCAGCGGCTGTGGTGCGAAAATTCCGGGTATATAGCCCGCTACACCTCGCCAGAGGCCTTGGAGCGCGCAGCAGAGTCCTACGGCAAGGGCAAGGCGAGTATGCTCACCCCCGACCCGACCATGGACGAGCAGGCAGGGAGACTCTGATTTCTACGGAAGTCAGCCCCACATTAGTCCGCATGACAAGTCCATCGGCATGAGGATAGGGTATGATGTGCCTGTTAGGGTAGAAATGCATTAATACCCCAAGGTAACCGCTACAGACAAACACGGATAACACGAATGCCGATTCGTCAGATTCGTGTTATTCGTGTTCAAAATAAAATAATTTGGCTGTATCGGAAAAATGTTGTATTTTTGCAAATCAAAAAGGTCAAGATATGAGCAAGTATGAGATACCATTCCTTACAGCTGCGGTGCATGCTTTTGGGGAACGCTTCACGATGACGCGACAGGCGGCGTTCAATTATTTGCACGAGCATAAGGGGTTGGCGTTCCTGATAGAGTTCTACGATGTAGAACACTTGCAGTCGATGGACGAGACCATTGACGACCTGAT